>JBBSJC010000077.1:0-20205 GCA_038257655.1 Polyangiales bacterium
ACGTACTGGGGCGTCTCCTTGGCCGATGAACAACCGAATGCCAGGGCGACGGCCAATGAACCGAGGCAACCGAGCGCGAGCCTTGCGAGCTTGAGCGAGCCAACCACGCTCGAGAGATAGCATGGGCTTTCAACCATCGCGCGCTTGCTGCAGCCCTACGCTTGTGAGTATGTGGTCGGCGATGACGCAGCTGTCCGTGAAGATGCCGCAATTGAGCTTGAGCGATGGCGCACGCGGGCTTGTGATTCACGCCGACAATCTGCAGGTGCTCGAAGCATTGGATGATGCCAGCGTCGACCTCATCTACATCGATCCGCCTTTCAACACTGGCAAACCGCAGTCCCGCAAGGTGCTGCGAACCGAGCGCCACGAGCTTGGCGATCGCACGGGCTTCAAAGGCGCGCGCTATCGCACCACGCAGCTCAAAGAGACGCGCTTTGCTGATAGCTTCGAAAACTTCCTCGCGTTTCTCGAGCCGCGCCTTCGCCACGCCCATCGCGTCCTGAAGCCCACCGGCAGCTTCTACTTTCATATCGACTACCGCGAGGTGCACTACTGCAAGGTGATGATTGACGGCATCTTCGGTCGCGACTGTTTCTTGAACGAGATCATCTGGGCCTACGACTACGGCGCGCGGACCAAGCGACGCTGGCCGGCCAAACACGACAACATCCTTGTCTACGTGCGCGACAAGGACGCCTATCACTTCGACACCGCTGAAGTGGACCGCATCCCGTACATGGCGCCCGGGCTCGTGGGTGCTGAAAAGGCCGCGCGCGGTAAGCTGCCAACGGACACGTGGTGGCACACGATCGTAAGCCCGACTGGTAAGGAAAAGCTTGGCTACCCAACGCAGAAGCCGCTCGGGATCCTCGACCGCATCGTGCGCGCCTCATGCCCACGTGGCGGCATCGTGCTCGATTTCTTTGCGGGTAGCGGTACTTCTGGCGATGCCGCCCTGCGCGCAGATCGACGCTTCTTACTCGTCGATACGCACATGCCCGCCATCGATGTGATGCGTCGCCGTTTTGGGGGGGAGCCCACGGTTCGGTTCGAATCCCTGCTCTGAGCTTTCTAACGGGATCCGAACTGACTTAACCTCTGCGACGGGGGAATCATGCTGGCAACTTGCCCGCGTTGCGGTGGCTCGCATATCGCGTCCAAAACGGACGGACCGGCTGTGCCGTGTCCGTCCTGCGGGTACACCGCGCTCGTCGTCTCCGCGGCGCCGCCTGCGCGTGACGAGGGCGATCCTACACGTTGGGCCGCGGCCCTTGCCGGCTGCATGGTGGTCAGTGGACTCGTTCTCGTCTGCGCGCTCACGCTCGCGCGCCTGGCCGAGGCCCATGAAACGACGGTGCACGGTGCCGACGCGCCTCCTGCTCAGTCGAACTGTGAGACGACGCTGCCTGCTTGCGTCGACCCTTCGCTCTGGGCGCACAGCGCGCGCTAGGCCCGTGGTTTTTCGCGGAGCCACTCGCTAAGCACCCGCGCCTCGGTTTCGAGCAAGCGTCGTGCTTCACGCGCGATAATTTGCTCCACCATGCCCGCGAGCGGTCGCAACATGAACGGTAAGTTGTGCAGCTTGAGCTCGGCGCGTGCGCGACGCCGGGTACGTGTGGGCGATAGCGCCTCGAGCACGATCTCGCCGTGATTGAAGAAGCGCCGGGCGACCTTGTCCGTGCAGGGAACATTGTCGAAGGTAAGCTTACGCTCCTGTTTGTTCCACGTGCTCTCTTCCACGAACTCGAACCAATGGGGCGGGATTTTCTTGGGCCCCACGCGATCAAACGCGGCCCGTGGCGTGTAATGGACCTTACGGTGGATCAGCTCAGCGCCCTCGTCACGCATCTGCGGCGAGACAGCCGTCAGCACGTCATGTCGTGACAGCAGGAATGCCGGATAGTCCGGATCGAACATGGCTGCTTCGACCGCCTCCACCGGCGCCTCGAACACGTGCTCGACCTCGAAGAACATCTGAGCTTGCTTACCACGCCGCTGTCGTAGGCCCCAAATGGCCGGCAACTCGCTTGCGCGCCTAGCTTGACTCCGAGGCGTCTTCCAAATCCGTCAGCTCGGGAGACAGGGGTGCGCCGAGGAAGGCACCGAGCGCCTGGCCATCGGCGACTTCGATGAAACGCACCCCTAGACCGGGACGGTCGCGCGCATCACCGCGGGCAGGCGCGACGCGGTGCACGATCTGCCCCTCCGCGATTACGTGCCCGCGCTGGTCGGGCAGCCGCAGGGTGACCCGTACATCTGCTCCCGGGTCCATCGGCAGGGCCGTGCGTAGGAACAGGCCTCCACCGCCGATATCGACGGTCGTCCCGAACACCGTGGCACCCTCGTGCTCGAGCCAGCAGCCGCACCGAACCGCGATGCGCCGATAGGCTCGGGGACGCCGACGGGCATTGCCCGATGGCTCCTGAGTTTCGGGCGCGTGACGGAACGCAGGCGCAGACATAGGGCCATCCTCACTGCACGCGCACTGTGTGTCAACTACTGGTCTGTCGCATTTTCTCCTACACCCGCGCTACCCTTCGGTACCGTTGCTGCAAGCAGCCTGCCCTGTTAGGAGGATTACATGTCTTTTCGGCGGCCATTAACGTTAGTTTTGGGTGTGCTCTGCCTGCTGGCGTGCGACGACTCGGCGCGCGAGCGCACCGAGGCCCGACGTTTCCTGACCGCCTACGGAGCGCTGAGCCACCGTGATTCCCTGCCCGAGCGCGAGCGGGAAGTTGCAGACCTGGCTTCATTACCGCTGCACGTGCCCCTGGTGATCCGGGCACGCGAGGCCTGCGTGGCGGCCCATCGCGCGTTGATCGATGCCGAGCGCGCCCAGGAATCCGCAGCCAGCGCGCTTGACCAGGCGCTCGCTGCGCGGCCCGATGGCGAAGTGCTCGGCAAGCAAGATGCGGAAACCGTGCAGCGAAGCATCACGCAAGCGGAGACCGCGTTGACGGCTGCACGCACCCGTTTTGCGCCCTGCGAAACGGACGCACGGTCGCTCGCGCTGCGCTACGCCGAACGCTGACAGCCGTTGATACCAATGCGGGAATGCGTGAGTGGCCTCTTTCGCGCCGTGCCGCACAATGCAGCTATGCGTCCGTTGTCGAGTGTCGCGGTCTTGATCGCTGTGCTGGGGTTGTGTGGGCTGGGTTGTGGCAACCCCACGAACGAGCGGGCGCCGTCAGCCCCTACCAAGGCCCAACCGGCACACGGTGAGGTCGTCGAGCCCCCGTTTGCCGTGCGTGGAGAGCTCGAGGGGCTGTTGCTCGTGTGGTTCGACGAAAAGGGCCTGGCCCATACTGCGAGCAAGCGCGCCGAGGTGCCCGAAGACGCCCGTGCACGCGTACGCATCGACTCTCTCGACGTCACGCCCGAGCGTCGCCTCGACCCGAGCCAGGTGTACGTCGCCGATTTGCGCGCTGCCCAGAAAGACGGCGCCTATCGCGTGGAGAAATGGTCGCGTGAAGCCTTCGAAGCCGAGCTTGCAGGGCCTGCCCCCGAGCTTGTCGCCGTTGGCGGCGCTAACGGAGCAGGCGTTATCCTGTACAGCGCAAGTTGGTGTGGCGCGTGCAAACAAGCGGCCCAGTTCATGACCAAGCGCGGCGTGGCTTTTGTCGAAAAAGACATCGAGAAGGAGCCGGATGCCCGTCAAGAGATGCTGCAAAAGGCGCGCGCCCAGGGCGTCAGCACCCAAGGCATTCCGGTGATCGATGTGCACGGCACCTTGATCACCGGCTTCGATCCTGAGCGTCTCGGCTCGCTGCTCGATCGCGCTCCTGGCAAGCCCGATCAAGGAACTTGACCATCGAGCGGAGCCTCAGTCGCGGACCTTGGGCGACCAGGGACCGGCTTTTTGCTTCTTCTTGCGATAGATGACGCGCAGCGGCGTGCCCACGAACTCAAAGCGCTTGCGCAGCTGATTGGCGACGTAGCGCTTGTAGCTGAAGTGCACATCGTCGGGATGATTGGTCACGGCGACGAACGTGGGCGGCTCGATTTGAGCCTGCGTCACGTAGTAAAGCCGCACCGAGCGACCCCCCTGCGGAGGCGGCGGATGATGCAGAAGCACGTCCTCGAAGAATCGATTGAGCTCCCCTGTCGGAATGCGCTTTTTGAAGCTGGCGAGCGATTTGTCGACCGTGGTCATCAGTGTGTTGATGCCCCGGCCGGTCTTGGCGCTGAGTGTGACCACCTCGGTCCAGTGGGCAAAGTTCAACACTTCCTTGGTGCGCTCGACGACCTTGACCTGCTCTTCGTGACTGAGCAGATCCATCTTGTTGAGGGCCACGATCATGGCGCGGCCACGGTCGGCTGCGAGCCCCGCGATCTTGGCGTCCTGCTCGGCGATGCCTTCGGGCGCATCGACCATCAGCACGACGATTTCGCAGCGTTCCATGGCGCGGATCGCATGCAGGATGGCCATCTCCTCGATGCCCTCCTTTTTGGCACGCTTGCGCCGGATACCGGCGGTGTCGATCAACACGTAGCGCTTGCCCTCGCGATCGAGCAGCGCATCGATGCTGTCTACCGTCGTGCCCGGCCGGCTGTCGACGAGCTGACGCTCTTCGCCGATAAGCTTGTTGACGAGGGATGACTTGCCGGCGTTGGGGCGCCCGATGATCGCCACGCGCGCGGCGTCTTCGTAGCCATCTTCGGCGATAGGCTTGGGCGCGGGGAGCTGCTGCACGAGGGCGTTTTCGATGTCGCCGATGCCGTGGCCGTGCAGTGCGCTGACCGGATAAAAGTGATCGATACCGAGCTCGTACAGGTGCGTGGCGGCTTCCGATTGTTTCGGCGAGTCGCACTTGTTCGCCAAAAACATCACGGGTTTTTCCGAGCGGCGCAACAGTTGCACCGCTTCGCGATCGGCATGCAGGGGCTCGCTGACGCCGTCGAGCACGCACAGCACGAGGTCTGCTTCGGCCAAGGCGAGCCTGACCTGGCGGGCGATGCCTTCCTGCATCGGATCGTCACTCTCGGGATCAAAGCCGCCGGTGTCGATCAACACGTAACTGACGCCCAAGGCTTCGGCGTCGGCGTAGTGCCTGTCGCGCGTCACACCCGGTCTGTCCTCAACGATCGCGATGTTGGCGCGGGCCAAGCGATTGAACAGCGTCGATTTGCCAACGTTCGGGCGTCCGACAACGGCGACCAGCGCACGTGCCGTAGCCGCACCCGCGGGGCGCTCCTTACGTTTACGTCGCTTGCCGATACCGGCTTCGGCGTTCGCCTTTTCGATCTCGAGGGCCGCCAGCTTTTCGGCCTGGGCTTGCTCGTGGGCGACGCGCCTTTTGCTCTTGCCGCTCACGTTCCGATTCCCATCGCTAGCTCGCGTACCTTGGTCGGATTTTCGGTCCAGCCTTCGACGACCTTCACGAACAAGCCCAGGAACACGTGGCGCCCCAACATGCGCTCGATTTCGACCCGTGCTTCGCTGCCGATTTTCTTCAGCATGGAGCCGCCCGCGCCGACCATGATCTTCTTGTGGCCGGGCTTATCCACGATGATCGAGCACTCGATGCGCGTGAGGTTGGGCACCTCGTCGAAGCTGTCGATCACCACTGCCACCGCGTAGGGCACTTCTTCGTGCGTGTTGCGGATCGCGGCCTCGCGCACGAGCTCGGAGACGAAAAAGCGCTCGGGACGATCCGTGAGGTAGTCCGGATCGTCGTACAAGATGCCAGGCGGCATCAGCCTGCGCAGCTCCTTGAGCAGGGGCTCGAGCCCCTTTGCCTTGATCGCGGAAATCGGGACGATCGCGGCAGGATTCAGCGCCTCTTGGTAAAAGGTAAGCCACGGAATCAACGCAGGCTTCTGCTTGAGCTTGTCGACCTTGTTCAGGCCGAGGATCACCTTGGATAGGTCCTTGCCCAGCATCTCGCGTACTTCGCGGTCCGGGCCCGAGAGCTCGGGCGCCCGGCCAGTCTTGTCGTTGGGACTTTCGATAAGCCACAGGATCGCGTCCGCTTCGGCCATCGCGCCCTGCGCTTCTTCGACGAGGGCGCGACCGAGCGCGTTTTTGGGACGGTGCAGGCCGGGGGTGTCGACGAACGCAATTTGCGTGGGCGGGTCGGCGATTACGTGCACGCCCAGAATGCGCTGGCGCGTGGTTTGGGGTTTGCTCGTTGCGATCGCGAGCTTTTGCCCGAGCAGTGCGTTTAGTAGGGTGGACTTGCCCACGTTGGGCCGCCCTACGATGGCGCAGCGACCAGCGCGCGGCGTCTTTTCGTCGTCGTCGGCCATGATGGAGGGAGCGCAGTGTAGTGCGCGACCTTCTCCCGGCCAGCTCGATGTCTGGTACAACACCTAATGTGCGGGGGATTTTCTACCTTGGATCGCTGTCGCTCGCGTTATGCGCGCTGAGCGCGCCCAGTCTGCACGGCTCGCTCGTCCACGCCGATGCGCGCTCTTTGGCCTATATCGCCAGTGGCTGGTTCAGCATGGGCAGCGACGCTCCAGACCTCGATTTTGCCCGGCGGCTGTGCGTGAGCGAGCGCATGCCCTCGGCCCTGCGCCTGCGTGGCTGCGCGAGCGAGGAGCTGTTTGGCAACGAAACTCCGTCGCGCCGCGTGTTCGTATCCGCTTATGCGCTCGACCGTTACGAAGCCAGCCGCGCCGACTACAACGAGTGCATGCAGCGCGGCTCCTGCGAGCCACCTTTGCTCGACACCGAGCACCCCGGTTTATCGGCACCTGAGCACCCTATAGGCGGCATCACCTGGGCGCAGGCTGAGGCGTACTGCCGCTTTCGCGGCGGCCGGCTGCCCACTGAGGCGGAATGGGAGCGCGCCGCGCGCGGCGACAGCACACGCCACTTTCCCTGGGGACGTGCCTACAACGAAACACTCGCAAACCACGGCGCGCCGGCGCTCGCGCTCGAGCCCTTGGACGGGCAGCCTTCCCGAGAGGATGGCGTGCTTCACATGGCCCACGTGCGCGCGTTCGAGCAGTCAAAAAGCCCGCACGGGCTGGTGCAGATGGCCGGCAACGTCTGGGAATGGACCGCGGATGGCTATGTGCCGCTTTCGTTGCAGGGAACGCGCATCGATCCGCAGGAGCCCCGGGGCACCGGCGTTCGCGTCGTTCGGGGCGGCTCATTTCGCTCCCCCGCGTTCAGCTTGCGGGTAACCCACCGGGAGCCCCGGCCGGAAGGTTCGGCATTTGTCGACGTGGGTGTGCGCTGTGCCTATCAGCGTTAGCTCGTGGCCCTGGCGCGACTTTCAGCAAACGCGCGACACGCCTCGGGAATACTTCGCGCTACGTTGCAAACTCCCGCATTCGATGACGAAAGCGGTATGATGCCGCCCTGCGCTCAGGCTGCGAACACAGTCTGTTTCTGGAGGTCTAGATGACCATTTTGTGGAAGACGGCTTGGAAGACGGTGGCTCCGATTCTCGCGCTCGCCTGTTTGCTCTGTGTGTCGGCTGTTTCCGCCCAAGCGGCCAGCAACACCGTCAAGGCACGCGAGTCTTACGGTCGTGGCCAACAACTATTTCGTCAGGGTGATTTCGCAGGCGCCAAGGCCGCCTTCGAAGCCGCCTACGAAGCCGTGCCGAATCCGATTGTGCTGCTGAGCATCGCGGAGACTCAGGTGCGCACGGAAGACTTTGGCGATGCAGTCAACACGCTCAACCGATACCTGAGCGAGCGTCCAACGGCGCCCGATCGCGCCCAAGTCGAAGCACAGATCGCCAAGCTGCGGGAGAAGCCGGGCTTTGTGAATGTCGCGAGCACACCCTCAGGTGCCAAAGTATTCGTAGATGGCGCCGATTCGGGCAAAATCACGCCCGCCGAGCTCGGGCTTGGCGTCGGTGAGCACACGGTGGCCCTCGAGCTCGGGGGGTATGAGCGTGCCGAACGCACCGTTTCGGTCGAGATCGGCAGTCGCGAGTCCGTTGAGATGACACTCGATGCGACCGCACTGGAAACCGAGCCGGTGGTGGCAGCGCCCGTGCCGGTCGAGCCCGCGCCCGTGGACAACAAACGTATCGATAATGCGATTTGGGCTGCCAGCGGTGTTGCGGCAGCAGGCCTTTTGACCGGCGCAATCCTGGGTGGCCTCGCGCTCAAGACCAAAGGCGACTTCGACGACAAGCCGACCGAGGCCAGGGCGGACAAGGGTGAACGTCTCGCGCTGTTTGCAGACGTCGGGTTTGGCATCGCAGCGGCCGGCGCCGTGACTGCGATCGTGTTGTACGTGACGGCGAAGGACGACGCGGCCGACCGGGCCTTTCACGTCGCTCCGAGGGTGGCGCGCAACGGTGCAGGTCTCGTCGGCAATCTACGCTTCTAAGAGAATCGGAGGATTTCAATGCAGCGCTCGCTTAGGGCATCGTGGCCCAGTACGTCTCTCGCGGTCCGTCTCGCTTCGTGTTTTGCCGCATGCCTTACGATCGTGACGGTCTCAGGCTGCTCGCAGGTCGTCGATTTCGATCGCAGCAAGATCGCCGATGACAAGGATGGCGCAAGCCCCCGCGACAGCGGCATGGGCGGCATGGATAGCGGTTCCAAGGATGCGGGCTCGAAAGACTCCGGCATCAAAGTGGACGCCGGTGACGATGCTGGAGAGGACGCCTGCGATCCCGCCACGCACGAGGGCTGCGAGGATAGCCAGCTGTGCTGCGCCGATGCCGATGGCGTTTTAGGCTGCGTGCCCACCTCGGTCGCTCAGTGCGAAGGCTGCGGCATGGCCTGCGATGCCAACGTGGCGAACGACTGTACCGAGCGGACCTGCGGTTGCGGCGGGATCTCGAAGGTGGAGTGTTCGGGCGCGACGCCCAAGTGCGATGCGGCGCAAGACAAGTGCGTCGAATGCGTGAGCAGCGAAGACTGCAGCGCGAACGCGACGAACAAGTTCTGCTTTGCACGCGGGGCGACAGCGGATGCGAAAGACAACACGTGCGTTGCGTGCGACCCGGCGACGAACGCAGGATGCGCTGGCACCACGCCGATCTGCAACGCATCCGCCACGTGCGAGGCTTGCACGGCCAGCCCGAACAACTGCGACGGCACGCTGGTGTGTTTGAGCGCGGGGCCCTCCGCCGGCGCTTGCCAATGTTCGGCATCGAGTGATTGCACGACGCCTACGACGCCGATTTGTGATGGCATGAGTAAGCTGTGCGTGGGGTGTACGACGAACGCACAATGCAATGCCAAGAAGGCGGGCGATGTCTGCGAGACGGCGACCGGTGATTGCGTAGACTGCCTACAGAATACTGATTGTGCGGCCACCGAGTACTGCTCGTCGAAGGTGTGCACCGTCAAGAAGACACCCGGCGTGAGCTGCGGAGCCGCTGCCGAATGTGCCAGCGGCTTCTGTGTGGATGGCGTTTGCTGCAACAACGCGTGCGCAGGCACGTGCAATGCGTGCACAACGGCGAAAAAAGGCAGCGGTGCCAACGGCGCCTGCGGTGCAATCGCTGCCACTGCCGACCCTGATAATGAGTGCGCGGGTGCGCTGAGCTGCAACGGGTCTGGCGCGTGCGAAAAGGTCGCGGGAGCGGGCTGCTCCGGTGCGGCTGAATGCGCGAGCGGGTTCTGCGCGGATGGCGTCTGCTGCGACAGCGCGTGCGGCGGCGTTTGCAACGCATGCACGGCGGCGAAGAAAGGCAGCGGTGCGAATGGAGCTTGTGGCGCCATCACGGCAAGTACGGATCCGGACAACGAATGCACGGCGGGCATATGCAACGGGGCGGGCGCGTGCGCACAATGCGTGGCGAACCCCGACTGCGCAGCAGTTCCGGGCAAAGCCCTTTGCGATACCACTACGAACAGCTGCGTGGCATGCCGTAACAGTGAGGATTGCACGACGACGCCAGGTACTCCGATTTGCAACGCCAGTAAGGTTTGCGCTGCGTGTGCATCGAATGCTGAGTGTTTGGCGTTGTCTGTCGCAGACGACTTCTGCGTAACTGGAGGGGCGGGCTCAACCGTGGGCTCCTGCGCAGCGTGCAACCCCGCGAACGACAATGGGTGCACCGTCGTGCCGAATACTCAGTGCCGCGCGGGCGCTACACCAACCTGCGTCGAATGTGATGCCACGGGGGGCTGCAGCGCTGGATCGACCAAGCCGAGTTGCGAGATCGCAAGCCACACTTGCGTGTGCACGGGGCAAGCCGATTGCAGCGGGAATCTCGCCTGTGTCGCCAAGGAGTGTAAGGCGTGCACCATCGATGCTGATTGCACGGGCCATCCGACGGGTGCTGAGTGCGCGAATACTGGCGCAGCTTTTGAGTGCCAGCAGTGTGATCCCAAAGACCCTTTGAATCTGACTGACGATGAAGGGTGTCCCATGGACAAACCCTGCGTTGTTGCATCGTTCACATGTACGCCCTGAAGGGTTATGCCGTACGCTTGGTGGGCACTTGGCGTCGCGTGTACGTTGCAGATTGCCGATGCGTCATAGTCCACTCGGCGCCCTCATACTAACCTCGTCGCTCTCTGGCTGCGAGCTGGTGGCGAGCTTGCTGGCCTCAGAGATGTGCGCACCCGTCGCGAGAACAAGCTTTCGACGCGGGTCGCCGATACTTCAAAACCAGATCGCGCAGACACGGGGATCGGTCGCGCTCGGCTGGCAGCAGACAGGACGCAGGAAAAGCTTGCTCGTATGCTTTGTGGTCCGTCGCAAGATCCTGAAGGCCGCTCGACCATTTCGAGGCAACCTCAGACCGCAGGTCTTCCGGTCAGCCCGGGCGGGGTGAGTTCGTATTGACTCAATCCAATGCCAAGATACTTTGGTCCTCCTTAAGGGGGGAACAAACCTTGCGCGCACTTTGCTTATCGCTCTCTCTAGGATTTGTTTGCGCCTGCACGCTCGACTGGACCAAGAAGGCGAGCGAAAGCGACGGCGGTCATTCAGGAGAGGCGACGAGCTTGCCAGATGCCAGCGGAGATCGCTCGCCGGCAGATAGTGGCAGTGAGATCCGCGACGCCGCGTTTGCTGAGGCGGGTAGCCCTTTCACTCCGGATGGCGGGCCGGATGCGTCGACTACCCAAGGGCCTCGCTGTTCCCAAGGACTTGGGGACGGTGTGATCAATTGCGATCCGAATGCTAGTTGCACAAACAGCAATGGTGCCTTCAGCTGCGCCTGCCATCCGCCTTACCTTGGAGACGGTACCAGCTGCAGTTGTCCAATTGGATATGCCGGTCTAGGCTGCAATCAGTGCGCGGCGGGCTACTTGAACGATTGAACTGGAGCTTGTGTTATAGAGCGAACCCTGACGTTGACGTTCATCGGCGACGGCTTCGGTAGCGTTAGCTTCAGCAACGGGGCTCCGGCCTGCATGAATAGCTGCACAGTGAAAGTCCCCGATGGGGCCGTGCTAACGATTACGGCGCAAGCGAATCCTTACTCTCAGTGGTTGTCGTGGTCGGCACAGAGCTGCGGGTCGGCCGCTTGCTCGATCACGGCGGCTGGCAATCGCAGTCTTACTGTGTCGTTCCAACCGCGCACAATATTGGCTTCGTCACGTCATCCCTGATCGCTCCTGGCAATTTAGGCGGCCTCTCGGGAGCCGATTCACAGTGCGTAGCTCTGGCGCAGGCAGCTGGGCTGCATCCCAAGAAGTGGGTCGCTTATTTATCAACAGATAGCGCGTGTCCTGGAAAGTCGGCTGGGCCTTGCAATGCCCCTGACCGCCTCTCTGGAGCCAGAAGCTGGGTCAACCGTATGGGCGAGCCGCTCGTTGACTCCGTGCAAGACATCAAAGCCGCTAAGTGGCTGCACCCCGTACGTTACGACGAGCGGGGGATAAATATCGGTCGGGTCAGCGCCGTTACCGGAACAAAAGAACGCTGAGGTTGACTCAGGGAGCACATGCGCGGATTACAGATCGACCTCCGGTAACGCAGCCTGGGGGCACATCACTGCCGTTGGCACTGCTATGGAATACGCGATCAATAGCTGGTCTTGCGCGAAAGAGAATCGGTACTACTGCTTCAGCATCGATGACGACAAGGTGTTAGCCCTCCAAAAAGGCGCTGGCCGAGTCGCTTTTACAAGCACGGCCGCTTGGATTGCCAACGCAGCCGGAGTATCTGATGCGGACGCGCTCTGCCAAAAGGAGGCTTGCGCAGCGGGCTTGACAGGGGCCTCCAGCTGCACTGATCCCACGGCCGACTCGCGTCATTTCAAGGCATGGCTTATGACCGCCACAACTTTGGCCCGGTCTCGCTTCAGTAAAACAGGCGCCGACTACTACCGCCCTGACGGCGTTCTATGGCTCCGCAGCAGCGAGCTTGCAGCTAAGGCAGACGCCAACATCATACTTTCGACGGGGCTCAATCTGGGCGCCGCAGCCAATTGGTTGCCTTCCCATGAGGTGTGGACCGGCAGCACGGAACAAAACTGTGCGAACTGGACGTCGGCCTCTTCGGGCAGCGCAAGTCGCGGGGTAAATGTACATACCTCTGTCGTTGCCTTCGATAACGGTCAGATTGGTTGCGACGTTCCCTCGAGGCACCTCTACTGCTTTGAGGAGTAATGGTGCTCGTGCGCCGTTCGTGGCGCTCGCGAAGCATGTCGTTTGGTACAAGCAATGCCGTTCAGGGGCGTTGCATGACTCAGCAAGGCATTGAGTCATTGAGTCGCATCAACCCGAAGCGTCGGTGACTCTCAAGCCGGCCCGCGTATTCCTCCTCGGTGCACATAAAGCCGCAAAGTCGCAGCTCGCGCGACGCGCGTTCGACTAAGTCTTCCGAACACTCTTACGTGAGAGGGGACTGGACGTGAGAGGGGGTTTTGAGAGGCGACGGTTTTCACTTTTCAACCTTTCGCCCCACAGTGACGCAACTTCTGCACACACCCTGACGTCTTCGCGCACGCTGGGCAGGATTCCCAAGGGTCGCGAGGGACTCCCCCAGCGTCGGCCATGCTGAGGCAATGAGACCGTAAGATGTCCGGGATGTCTCTCGCTACCCGGCCGTCCCAGCCTGGTCTGCCGCCTAATCCCCGTGTATGTTCCGCACTGCTATGCCTTTGCGTCCCCTCGCCGCCCTCATCCTGATCTCGTCCCTCGCTGGCTGCGAGCTGGTGGCGAGTTTTGATCGCGACAAGATTCCGCCGCCGAGTCTGATGCGACCTGACGCTTCTTTTGTGCCGCCCAAGCCTGTCGAGGACCTCGATAGCGGCAGCATGGATGCTGCGACGGGTGACAGCGCTGTCGCGGATGCTGGCGGGCTGGATGGTGCTGTGGATGGCGCGGTCAGCCCCGACGCAGCTTTGGACGCATCGCTCGACGGCTCGGTGGATGGCGCCGTTCCCGACGCTGCCACCCCCTGAATGAAACATGTTCTCGCTTAAAAATCGCGGTTTCCGCTATCGGCCATTCGGGGGTAGGCTCCTTGGGCACCCCACGCGGAGGACCGATGACCATGCAACCCGTGCCCCCAGCCATCAAGACCGAGGCCGCCAAGGATCCCTGAGCCGAGCAGCATCGAGGGGGACTGTCTTCACTCTTACTTTCAACTTTTTGTCTGAGTGATTCGACTCCCGCGCACAGGCTGACGTCTTCCGGAAGCCCCTGGGTGGGCGCGCGCCAGACGCGCGGCGTCAGAGTCAGACACAACGAAGCAACGGAACGGAGGATGCTTGGGGTCGGCAAGACTCAGGGTTGACTCTCGCCCTGGCGCCGCGGGGTCGCTCCTCAACGCGGCAGGTAAGCGATATCTCGACGTCGCCCGCGAGATCAATCCACGCGCGCTAAGAAATCATAACGCGGGACGTGTTCGCCATCGCGTCCGCGCGGTGCCCGTACCTTTTTTATCGTTCTGAGGGGCCTTGGTCCGGTGAGCCGCGGCTTCCGTTGGGCTCTTCGCACGTGTAACCGCTGCCGCACGCGTTGCTGGCTTCGGTGACGCGGTCCGGGCCGCACGTCAGGCGTTGTCCGCTGCGGCAAAAGTCGTCGCCAGCTTGCCTGCCGGCGCACTCGGCGACCACGTCCAAGCACAAGCCTTGGGTTTTGCCGATGCGCGTATCACAACGTTGGGAAGCATCGCAGGTCGCGTTCTGCTTCCACGTGCCTCCGCTGCAAATCAACGCGACCGCTGAGTCGAGGCCACCACAGCCCAGCGTTGCGTTGGTGGAACAGGCTTCGCCGAGAGTGAACGTTGCCGCATTGCCGGGTCCGGCGTCACTCTTGTCCGCGGCATCGCTGTCCCTTGGGCCGCCATCCACCGCCGCGCCAGCATCGCGGCCGGATTTGCTGAAATCGAGGTTGCAGCCGTTGAGCATGGCGGCCAAGCCGCACAGCAGGGCCGGACCCACAGAAGACGTCGGGAAATGCCCGGACATCGCACCCATTCGCTCACCCCTTGGGAGCATCGAGCCCCACAGACGCTAGCCTGATGACCCAAGGCGGGCAACTCGCACCGCGACGTCCACGGTCGGGTCGGAAGCCGGCGCGGTGGAAGCAAGTACGTCTTGCGAGCCCTGGCTGTTTCTCCCGGTACCCTTGCGAAAGTACTGACGCAGCAGACCATTTGTGTTCTCGTTCGTACCGCGCTGCCAGGGACTTGGTGCCGAGCTTTGATCGGGACAAGATTCCGCCGCCCAGTCTGATGCGACCTGACGCTTCCTTCTGGTACGCCTAGATGAAACATGTTCTTGCGTGAAAATCGCGGTTTCCGCTAGCGGGCATCGGGGGTAGGCTCTCCGGGCACCGCACGCGGAGGACCCGATGACCATGCTAACTGTGCCCCAGACCACGACTACTGGGGCTGTGAAAGACCCCTGGGCGGAGCTGCCCGTGATCCGCACGCCCGAGGACTACATCGCGAGCCTGCGCGGGCGAAAGCTCAAGGTGCACCTGTTTGGCGAGATCGTGCCGGAGCCGGTGGACCATCCGATGATCCGCCCCTCGATCAACGCCTTGGCCGCCACGTACAAGCTTGCGGTCGATGCGCCGGAGCTTGCGACCGCGCAATCCGCGATCTCCGGCAAACGCGTCAATCGCTTCTTGCACATCGTCGAGAGTCCCGAGGATCTCGTGATGAAAAACAAGATGCAGCGCAAGCTCGGCCAAGTTACGGGCACCTGCTTTCAGCGCTGCGCGGGGCTCGATACCCTGAGTGTGTTGCACTCGGTCACCTACGATATCGACCAGAAGTACAAGACGCCTTACCACAATCGTTATCTCGCGTTCTTGAAGCAGGCGCAGGAAAAGAACGTGATCGTGGCCGCGGCGATGACCGATCCCAAGGGCGATCGCAGTCTGTCGCCGGTCGATCAGGCCGACCCCGACATGTTCTTGCATATCGTCAAGCGCACGGACCAAGGCGTGTTTGTACGGGGCGCCAAAAGTCACATCACCGGCGGCATCAATTCGCATTGGATCTGCGTGATGCCGACCATGCGCCTCGATGAGCGCAACAAAGACTACGCGGTGGTCGGCATGATCCCAGCCACGGCGCCGGGCATCACGTACATCTACGGCCGTCAGAGTTGCGACACGCGCAGCATGGAAGGCGGCTCGATTGACGCGGGCAACTGCAAGTACGGCGGCCAGGAAGCGATGATCATCTTCGAGGATGTATTCATCCCGCACGAGCGCATCTTTATGGACGGTCAGGTCGAGTTCGCAGCGGACTTGGTCGAGCGCTTCACGGCTTACCATCGCGCCAGTTACGTGTGTAAGACGGGTCTCGGCGATGTGATGATCGGCGCAGCCGGCGCGATCGCGGAGATGAACGGCGTGGCCGAGGTCTCGCACATTCGCGACAAGCTCGTCGAGATGACGCACCTCAACGAAACGATCTACGCAGCTGGCATCGCCTCGAGTCATCAAGCGACCAAGCTGCCGAGTGGCACGTACATCAACGATCCGATGCTCTCCAACGTGTGCAAACACAACGTCACACGCTTTCCCTACGAGATTTCACGTCTCGCCCAGGATTTGGCGGGCGGCATCATGGTCACGATGCCGAGCGAGCAAGACTTCAACCATGCCGAGACCGGCCCGATGCTCAAAAAGTTCTTGAAGGGCAAGAGCGATGTGCCGGTGGAAAATCGCGTGCGCATGTTGCGCCTGATTGAGAACATGACGCTTGGTCGCAACGCGGTCGGCTACCTTACTGAGAGCATGCACGGGGCCGGCTCACCGCAGGCCCAACGGATTCAAATCGGTCGCCAGATGAAGCTGTCCGAGAAGAAGACGATGGCGAAGAAGCTAGCGGGTATCGACAAGTCGGATGGGCCTGGCGAGATCGAGTAGCCCCGAATCTGACCCTAACGCCGCCGCTGCGCGACGTTCCAACACCCACGCGAAGCTTTCACCAGCCACCTCTGGCTGCTGTCAACAGTAAGGTTCCCAGCTCCTTCTCTGCGAACGCTGAGCCGCTGATGTCGAACTGGGTTTTGGGCTCTACACGGGCGCCGACTCACGTTCTCCCTCTCCACAAAACCACGACGTAAGGCCGGGGGCGAGGCTGGGCGCGGGCGAGGCGCTGACCCACACCCAGCCTCGCGTCTCGCCCAGACATTCCCGTCAGCACGGGCAAAAGCAACAGTTAGGTCGCGTGTCGCGAAGCGACGTCGCTCAGCGACCGGCAGCACGGTGGGTCAGCGTCTCGCCCGCGCCCAGCCTCGCCCCCGGCCGCCCACCAACCTGAGGCATCTTTGTAGACAGACAGCTCCTTGCACACATCCGCACCCTACGGGATAGTTTGTACCCCGCACCGCAAGGGGGCGGACGGGCACTAGCAAACAAAGGGTGTGATCCAATGGCTTTCGAACTTCCTCAGCTTCCGTACGCGAAGGATGCGCTCGCGCCGCACATGAGCGCAGAGACCTTCGAGTATCACTACGGCAAGCATCACGCCGCCTACGTGAACAACCTCAACGCGGCGGTGAAAGGTACGCCCAATGAGAGCAAGTCCCTCGAGGACATCATCCGCTCGAGCGACGGTCCGCTCTTCAATAACGCGGCCCAGGTTTGGAATCATACGTTCTTCTGGAGCTGCCTGAAGCCCCAGGGCGGCGGCAAGCCCACGGGAGACTTGGCGGCGGCGATCGAGCGCGATTTTGGCGGTTTCGACAAGTTCCGCGAGCAGTTCGTGCAGGCCGCGGTCAAGCAGTTTGGCTCAGGCTGGGCATGGCTTGTCAGCGAAGGCGGCACGCTCAAAATCACGAGCACTGCCAATGCGGACCTGCCGATGAAGCACAATCAGACTGCGCTTTTCACGGTCGATGTCTGGGAGCACGCCTACTACATCGATTATCGCAATGCGCGTCCCAAGTTTGTCGAGACCATCGTCGACAACTTGGCCAACTGGGACTTCGCGGCGAGCAATCTCAAGTCGGCGAAGTAAGGTCGATTTGGAATGACGCTGGGCAGGTATGCTGCTCCACAGTGTCATTCCAAATTGACCCTAAATTACGGTAGTTTGCGCTTGTCTCTGGGCGATCTCTTCGCACACTCTAAGTGCGTCGATTCGCCTGGAGGAGTTGCCCATGAGCTATCGCTATCCTTTTTCGCCGTTTCCGGATGGCTGGTTCTTCGTTTGTTATTCCCGTGATCTTCCCCGGGGCAAGCTGTTCTCGAAGACCTTTATGGGCAAAGAGATCATCGCCTTTCGAGGAGCGAGCGGCGATGTGTGCGTGGCCGATGCGTATTGCCCGCATCTCGGTGCGCACATGGGCAAGGGCGGCTGCATCGAAGGCGACGCGGTGAAGTGTCCCTTCCATGGCTTTCGTTTTAGCGAAGCCGGCAACTGCGTCAGCACGCCCTACGGTGATCTGCCGAAGGCAGCCAAGCTCGATAAGTGGCCGGTGCACGAGTTCAACGGCTTCATCCTCGCCTACTACGACGCGGAAGGGCGCGCGCCCACCTGGCGTGTGCCGGAGATGGATGACACCGGCTACAGCGAGCTTGTGACGCGTCACTGGCGCCTGCGCGGGCATCCGCAAGAGACCACCGAGAACGGCGTCGACACCGGGCACTTGATGACCGTGCACGGCTACAAAGAGCTGACCGTGATCGAGCCCACGCGCGTCGAAGGGCCGCACCTGACGGGCTCTTACCGCATGCGCCGCCACGCGGGCCCGCTTGAGCTTCTGAACGTCAAGCTCGACCCCGAGTTCAGGGTCAACGTGTGGGGCCTTGGTTACTCACTGGTGGAAACGGGCGTGGCGAACTACGGCTTGTGGGGACGGCAGTTTATTTTCGCGACGCCCTCGGATGGCGAGTACATCGATTTGCACATCGCCTTGCGCGTGAAGAAGCTCGCGCATCCCGAGCGCATCTTGCCGGGCCTCGACAAAATCCCGGAGCCGATCCTCACGCGCCTGGTGCGTATGTTTTTCATGAAAGGTTTCGAGAACGACATCAATCAGGACTTCGGGATCTGGGAGAACAAGGGCTACGTGCAGCGCCCCCATCTGGCGAAGGGCGATGGGCCGATAGGCATTTACCGGCGTTATTGCCGGCAGTTCTACCCCGAGCTGCGCGCGCGCGAAGCGGCTGAATAGAGGTCCGAGCGTGAGCGGTCGCGTAGGTGAGCAGCGCGTGCTGCTCGCATCCCAGCGTCGCGCGGCCTTGAGCTTGAAAAAAAGTACGCAACCTCCGACATGCCGCGCCCGATACAGGGGCAAAGAGGCAGAGGGCTAGGAGCACACGGCGTGTCTAGCTTCGCGCCCTGGAGGAAGCGTCCCATGAAAATCGAGAACCTTCGCAAGCTGGCCCGCGATCAGAAGGGCTTGTCCACCGTCGAGTACACGGTGCTGTTGGTACTGATCGTCGCCTGTTCGGTGGGCCTGTGGAAGAAGTTCGGCACTGTGGTCGAAGGCAAAATCACCGGCGCGACCCAGACGTTCGACGATGAGACCAAGTAACGAGCGCTATGTCTAGCTGCGAACGAGGCTCGGTATTCGCTGAGTACATCGTGGTATTGAGCGCAGTCTCCCTCGGCTGCGCAGCCGCTGCGATCTCCCTAGGGCCTGTGCTGCTGCGTTTGTATTTGGTGCAGCGGGCCGTGTTGCTTCTTCCCAGTCCTCTTTGAAGTGAGGTCGACATGTCTGTCGTCGCTTGGCCTGCGCTGTGTGCGCTGGTGATTGCATGCATCGCTGCGTTCACGGACCTGCGTGGTCGGGTGATTCCCAACTGGCTGACGCTGCCGGCGTTCGTCGCCGGACTGATGTTGCACCTGAGCGTGGGAGGGCTGAAAGCCGCGCTGTTTTCCCTGCTCGCCGCGCTGTTGTGTTTTGCGCCGGCTTACTTTCTGTTCGTGCGCGGTGCCCTGGGCGGAGGCGACGTGAAGTTGTTTGCCGCGCTCGGCGTTTTTCTCGGTGTACGCGAGGGGCTTGAGCTTGAGCTCACGGCGTTCATGCTGGTGGCAGCGTTCGCTCTGTGGTCGATGGCTTGGAATGGACGACTGCTCGCGCTGCTTCACGCGTCCTTTCGCGCGACCTTGCATCTGGTTGTGCCGAGCCGCTTTGAGCGACCTAGTCCGACCGAAGGTAGCGCCGAGCTGCCGATGGGGGGCGCAATCTTTTGTGCGGCGCTCGCGCTGATGGTTCGGAGCTCGCTGTGAGCTTCGACACTGCCAGCGACGAGCGCGGCACCGTCTACGTCGAGTTTTTGATCTCGTTCGTGCCGTTCTTTCTGTTGTTCTTGGGCACGATTCAACTCTCCTTGATCTACGCCTCGCATCTCGTGGTGCAGCATGCGGCGGTGCTCGCAGTGCGGGCGGCGGTGGTCACGCTCGACGATGACCCTTGCTACTACCGCGGAGAGACGCGCGGCTCGTTGCCTCTCGAACAGAGTAAGGGTGGCGATGGCTACGTGCAGCGTGCGTTAAAACTGATCGGACTCGGTAAGGCCACTGGCAATCAGCTCAGCGGTGCGCGCGGCACGGGTGGCATGAAGCTCAAGCGCGTACGCAACGCGGCCTACCTGCCGCTGTCGGCGCTCGCACCCTCTCCTGAGCAACTGGCGGCGATGTTGCCTTGGGCAACTGATGCCTTGCCGGCACTTGGTAAAGGGCCGAGCGTGCGCAAGTGGCGGCATTGGGGATGGTGATACAACGGCCGGCGCCAGTGCCGGCGGTAGTGCGACAGGCGCCGCCAACTGCCGTGACGGTCAGATTATATGGCAGTAAGTGTCGTGACAAGAAGGGAAGGGACGGCAAGTAGCAGCGTAGAGCCGACTCTGATAGACCAGCGGCCACAGGTTCGCACGCGTCAAAAGTGGAGGTGAAGCCGG
>JBBSJC010000078.1:0-20120 GCA_038257655.1 Polyangiales bacterium
AGAGGTTAGGCGATGGGAACGCAGACGCTTGCCGATTACATCCGCAAGTTCGGGAAAATGAGTAAGGAAGACTTTGCCGTGCAATTGAGCAGTCCGGTGCTGGTCGAAATTGGCGTGCACCAGGATCTCGCTACCGCCGACAAAAAGAAGGAGAGCTTCCATACGGATTTCGTCAATGCGCAGGAAGCGATGGCTCGGTACCTCACTCCGAACACGCGCGAAGTTTTTGTGATCGAAAAGCGCGCTGACGCGGTGTTCTCCGGTCACATCAGCGTAGGTCGCACGCCGAATCTCGACATCTGCATCGCACGCACCGGGGTATCCAAGTTTCATGCGCACTTTATGCGCGGCCCCGATGGCGTCTACACGGTGACCGACAAGGAGTCACGCAACGGCACGTTCGTCGATGGCAAACGCGTGCCATCCGGTTGTGCGGTGCCCATCGAAGACGCAGCCCAAGTCCGTTTTGGCAGTCACAGCTTCCGCTTCATGCTGCCCGAGCCGTTCAGGCAATTTTTGCAGTCTCTCTTGGTATCGAAGCACTGAACCGGATCCGACCTACCTTCCGAGCCGAACCGACGTTGACCCACTTGTTGCCTCACCCCACGCGATTCACGGCTCTCCTGCTGCTTTTGGGCGGGTATGGCTGCGGCAGCGACTCTCTGCCCATGCCGTCGCGCCCCGACGCTGGCATGACACCAGACGCGCAAGCTCCGATCGCGGATGCGTCTACAGACGCGCGCGTGGGCCCGGTGCTGCGCACCTTCAGGAGCCGCTTCCTGTATCTGGTCATGCCCGATCGCTTCGTCGACGGTGACCCCCCGAACAACGAGATAAGCGAGGTCGATACGGCAGGCTGTTACGACGTAAATCACCCGACGAGCTTTCACGGCGGAGATATGGCTGGGCTCGCGGCATCGACCAGTTACCTCGAAGAGCTTGGCGTAGGCGCGGTGTGGATGACGCCGGTCGCGCGACAAGTGCCCGGCTGCGGGTACCACGGCTACTGGCAAAACCCAGGCGAGCCCAACAGGGCCGAGGTCGACTCACGATTTGGTACGCTCTCCGATTTGGCCGATCTTACTTCCGCGCTTCACGAGCGCGACATCCATCTGGTCATCGACTTGGTAATCAATCACACCGGCAATGGTGCGGATCTGATAAGCGAGCACCCAGATTGGTTTCACCGCGCGAGCACCTGCTCTTCCAGTGGTAACAGCGACTGGGACTGCCCGCTTGCGGGGCTTCCTGACTTCGCGCAGGAAAAGGCGGCTGTTTCCGAGTATCTGATAGAGGGCTCCCTGTCCTGGCTCGCTCGCAGTGGGGCTGATGGCGTACGCCTCGACGCCGCGAAACACGTGCCGTCTTACTACCTCAAGGATGAGTGGCTGCCTGCGCTAAAGGCTGAGCACCCGGAACTATATACGATCGGCGAAATCTTCTCCAACGACCCCCGGACCCTGGAGATCTACCTCAATACCGGGTTCACCTCGATCTTCAACTTCCCGTTGCAGACAGCGTTCGTCAACACGATCGCTGCCGGCGCTTCGGTCGATCAGATCGCTGCGGTCCTCGAGTGGCAAGGCACGATGTTCGGTGTCGAAAAGCAGCTTGATTTGGTCAACATGCTCGACAACCACGACCTTGACCGCTTCGCCTCGCATTGTCTGCTCGGTCGCAGCGTGCCACTGGCAGCACAGCGCTACCAGCTGGCGCTCGCCGCCCTGTTTACCCTACCTGGCGTGCCGCAACTCACCTGGGGGGGCGAGCTCGGCATGCTGGGCGGCCGAGACCCAGATAATCGATCGGATATGCCCAAGTGGGCCTCCTCCGCGGCCGCACGCAGTATGGTTCAATCCGCGGAGCAGTTTTTGGGCGACCCGGAATCTCACCATGCGTGGGTGGTGCAGCTTGCCAAGCTGCGTAACCAGCATCCTGCACTCTACGATGGAACCTACACTGAGCTTAGACGTCAGGACAGCCAGGCTAACCTCCTCGCCTTCGTGCGCGCCACTCAGGATGAAGCCATTCTCGTGCTGCTGAACAACGGCGACTCAGATCTGACAGACCTGAGTATTGACCTTACATCCAAATTGAGCGGCGCTGCCAAAGCGCTAATTCATGAAGGTGGCGAGCTCGTTGACCTGTTCGAGCGGGACGCGGCGGCTCAGGTTAAGGTAAGATCTGGTCATGTGAGTGTGTCTATCCCCGCGCGCGGGGTAGCGGCTTACCGCATCGGAAGCGACAGCTTGGGTTCAGTCGAGTGAATGCGCCCGCTTAACGCGTGGTGGAGGGTGAGACGGCATGGGAAAGAAAAACAAGAGGAGTCACAAGCTCGTACTTGGCGTCTTGGCAGGGGCTTGTCTTTGGTCTGGCTGTGAGACGGTGGAGGACCTGATGGACCTCGCGCCAGCGGTGGATGCGGGCAGCACCGGAGACGATGGCGGCGATTTTTCAGGCGGAGATAATGCGCCAGCCGACATGGACAGCTCGATGCCTGCTCCCGAGAAGGACGCTGGTAGCAAGCTTCCTGAGATGGACGCGGGTCCCCTGCCCGACGTGATCAAAGGCTCCGATTGTATTCACACCTTCGTCTACGATCCCGCAGAGCAGGGAGAAGCGACAACGGTCGTTCTCGCAGGCGCATCACCCTTCGAGTGGGCGGACACGGCAGCAAAGGGGGCGTTACCGCTACACAAGGACAGCGATGGCAAGTGGCGCATCAGCGTCAAGATGAACACGTCGAGTGTTCAATATAAGTTCGTCGCCGACGGCGTCGCCAACGACCCCAGCAAAGCACGTTGGATGGCGGACAAAGGCAACTGCCACGATGCCAACGATGGTCAAGGCGGCCGAAATAGCGTGTTGTTCGCCTGCCAGACGCCGCCTGCATGCGGCAGCGTAGATCCGGATAGCGGCATGCCGCAGGTTGACGCGAGCGATCCGACGCCGGATGCTGGCACCGAGACTGACTACAGCTTTGGTACAGCCTGCATCGAAACCTTTGAAGTCGATCCTGCCAACTACCCGGAGATTACTAACATTACATCCGTGCAAATGGCGGGTGAATCTCCTCTCGATTGGAACACTGCGAACACCGTAAGCCTCACGAAGGACGATGACGGAAAGTGGCGCGCAACGGCTGCGATCAACAAGACGAGCTTCGCCTACAAAATCGTTATCAACGGGACCGAATGGAAGCGGGACGCCGCTTACTGTGCGTCCGTCGACGATGGGCAGGGTGGCCGAAACAGCGTGCGCTACACGTGCCTCGCCGCGGCGCCTGCGTGCTCGTGCGACCTGGAAGTTACCTGGGATCCTGTCGCGGCGGGATGTGGCGATGCGATCGCGAGCGCGAGCTTTGCAGGCGAGCCCAATGGTTGGTCCAAGAGCGCCATGACCAAGGGCCAAGACGGTAAGTTTCGCATTACCGTTGCCGCGGCCGCGGGTCGCGTGCAGTACAAGATCGTGATTCCGGAAGGTGATGGAGACAAGTGGCTGTCACCCACGAGCACCGAATGTGGCGGTGATGCAAATGGCATGATCGACGCGTGCGTTCCCGCGCAGTAAGCTCGCACTCTCCTTGAGCAGATCGCCGGTAGCCGCAGGGCCATCGGCATTTTGCATTTGAACGTGCTGACGCGAGCGCAGGCGCGGGGCCGGGCTATTCGTGTAGGGTCAGCCGCTCTTCGCCTTTGCCGTGCGGACGAGGCAGGCAAGGTCACCCGGGCCGCTTACTCGGCGACAACCCCCGGCGCCGCTACATCGATCGGCGTCGCAGAGAACGTCGCGCTCGTCTTGGAGCCGAGTTGCCCACTGGAGTTGTCGCCCCAGCACGAAATGGCAGTCCCGGTGCGCGTCACACAGGTATGGTTATCACCGGCCCAGACTCCGCGCGCGTCGCTGATACCCCCGACTAAGACAGGCGCAGAGGTCTCAGTCGCGCCGTCCTCGAGCGTGGTCCCGAGCTGGCCGAGGCTATTGTCACCCCAGCAGAACACGCGGCCGCCGACCCGCGCGCAGGTATGCTGCGCACCAGCCGCCACGTTGAGCGCGCCCGCCGGTAGCCCCGCCACCACCAAAGCGTACTCACTCGAGAGCGTGCCCGGGTCGTAACCGAGCTTGCCGTGCAGGTTGTCACCCCAACAGTAAACCTTACTCTTATCGTTCACCGCGCAGGTGTGATCGCGACGTCCCGCCAAGTCTTTTGGTGTCAGCGCGGTCCCGCTCACGTCGATGACAGCATCACCCGGTTTGCTGGTAGAGGCAGTTGCGCCGTTGCCGAGCTGCCCCTTGCTGCCATCGCCCCAGCAATTCACCAGATCATCCTGTGCAGCGCACGAATGGGTGTTGCCAAGGGAAAGCGCGAGCAAGTTAGGAGGCAGGCTCGCGACGACCACGGGGATGGTCGAAGTCGACGGCACGGCGGCGCCGTCGCCAAGCTGTCCAGACGTGCCAAGCCCCCAGCATACGACCTGAGGCGAGGGGCTCGCTCTTCGCGCCGCACAACTGTGGTTCGGGCCTACTCCAATCAAAGATGCCTCAGACAAGTTCGAGTCGGGGCTCGCACTCGGGGCCCCGCTCATGCCGTTGCCCAGCTGGGCCGTTGCATTGTCGCCCCAGCAGTACGCGCGCGCCTTTTTCACGCCTGCCGACGTCATCTCGCTATTCAACGTACAGACATGGGCTGCGCCCGCCGAAATGGCCGAGGCGCCGCCGCCTAGTTGGCTTGTCGACAGCACGACAGCGTTTGGGGCGATGCCCGATAACGGCGTGGTCGTGCCAATCTGCAGTTTGCCGTTGTCGCCCCAGCAGCTAACCGTAAGGTTAGAAAACCGCGCGCAGCTAAAAGCGCCACCCAGTGACAGCTCTTGGACTTCGTTGCATTTGTCGGTCGCACACTCCCACTGACAGCTCTCGTCGCAGATGCCACAGTGGTCGATATTGTCTACTAAGGGCTGCTCGCAGCCTGTCGCGGGCTCGCCGTCGCAGTCACCGAAGCTCTTTTCGCAGGATTTGAGCGCGCAAACGCCGCTTACACACTCGCTCTGCGCCGCGTTTTCGAGCGCGCATGATTCGTTCGCTTCTGGCGCTTCGTCTGTCTCCGAGTCGCAGTCATTATCTTTGCCATCACACACTTCGAGCTGCTGGCCGACAGGAGTGCACTCGTCTGCAAAGTATCCCTGTTCGCACACCTGCTCGCCCATGGTGCATTCGCCCAAGGCTTGGTCGAGCTTGCACGGGTTCTTGTCGCCTTGCTTGCACTGGCGAACAGGCGGCTCAAAGACGCTGCAGCCAACCAGCACGGTCGAGAGAGTCAGGGCCTTCAGTGCAGACGAGAGGCTCGCTCGCTGGAGCCCGGCGAACGGAATGAAGGACAGGAACGCGTAAGGTCGCACGATACTCAGTTACCCCCTCCGGTGGTGTCGATGATTCCCACACCTTCGGATGACTTTGTGAGTACCACAACGTGTTTGTTGAAGTCGACCGTTGCCTCCACGGCAGGCACTTCCGTGGTCATAATATCGTTTTGCTTGGTCTGGTCGTCCGCGTAGCCATCGGACAATACCCGCTGCACAAACGCGATGTCGTAGGCATCCGGGTCGCGCCAGGCCTTGCCGTCATCCTGACTTTCGAGCAAGCCACCCAAACGGCCGGGGATTTCGTAGGCGCCGTACTCGTTGTCCTGGGCGGTACCGGGCACCACTAGGAAGCCGTAGGCGACGATCGCCAAGCCATCGCCCGCCGTGCTCATGTAAGGCGCAAGCGCGCTGGCAGGCAAGGAGAAGCTGAGCGTGTTCGGGCTGACGTTTCTGTCCGCCTTGACCGCGAGCTCCATGATGTTGGTCGGCTGGTTTCCGGCGCTGCCATCGCACTGGATCCATTTCAGTGCGGGGCTGTTATCGAGCGCCTGTGACTGGGTAAAAATCGCGTTGTCGGGACGCGAACCCTGGCCGTCGCTCAGCTTACGGGTGCTGTCGTAAAGGGGGTTGAAGGCCTTGGGCAGCGCCAACGCTGTCGAAACGCCACTCTTGCTCCAGTTCGGCAGGCGCAGCTCCACGCCACTGAGCGCCCATTCGATGTTGTTGGCGCCGAGCTCTGCGACGAAACTCTTACGGTCCCACAACGTAATCCCGATCCGCGTTTCGGGCTGCAGGTTGGCGACGCCGACGACAACGGTCACAAGCTTGGTGTCGACGTCGAAGGCCAGATTGACACTCTGGATGTCAGCGGCGCCGGCCAGGCTGGCCTTGGGGTAGACGTAAGAGCCCATTCCCTTGTCGTCGCCTGCTGGGTCGATATGGCTGAACGACCAGCTGTTCGGCCAGATGGCGGCGGTCTGAAGCTTACTCTCGTCAAGCGCGCACCTGGCCTCATCGATGGGGCCGGGGTCGATAAAGCCAGCGTCTTCTTCGACGGTACCGGCGTCGCGCGTTTGCGTTGCTGCGTCAAGCTCAGGTGCTCCTGCGTCCGGCTGGACATCACCTCCGGCATCGACGCCACTGTCGACCACGGCAACGGTAGGCTTAACTTTGTCTTCGGGGGGACAGCCGCTGAGGAGAACGGGGAGCAAGCCGCTTACGAACCATCCGATTTGCTTATGAACGTACATCTCGTTTAAACCCCTGCCGCCCGCTTCCGCCTACGTGCGCACGTAAGCTGCGCTGCGTCCTACATCGCCCTTAAAACCCAGTTGCCGTCGTGTATCTGATGCATCGCGAGCGTGCATTGGAGAGATCGTGGCTTGGGTGCGCTCACTGGGTATTTCACAATGCGTACCGCTAACTGATACTACTAACCCAGCATGTTTTGCGCCATAGTATTGTTGAGTCGCGTGGCCCGTTTCGGGCGTACATGTGAAGGCTAGTCTGAGTTATGAATCGCGGTCTGAGCTCTAACGCTCAGACATAGTAAGGGGCACCGATCATGGTCGGGGAGAAGTCGCGGTGAGCGGATTACCGAGTGCATTAGAGAGCTCATTGTCGGGCAGCTCGGGCGAGCACGCGTTGCGCACCTACGGGCGCTACGAAATTTTGGGCGAAATCGCGCGCGGTGGTATGGGTATCGTGTATCTCGCCCGTCTTTCAGGGGAGGGCGGCTTCTCGCGTCTCGTCGGGCTCAAGGTGATGCATCCGCACCTTGCAGACCAAGATGGCTTCGCGCGTTTGATGATGCGCGAGGCCAAGCTTGCAGCGAGCATTCACCATCCGAACGTCGTCGGTACGGTGGACTTTGGCACGCATGAAGGCAGCTACTTCATGGTGCTCGACTACATCGAAGGCACTTCCCTCGGCCATGCGGTAAAAGCTCAGCCCAACGCACCTCCGCGCCTGTTTCTGCCCTGCGTCATCGACGCTCTCAATGGCTTGCAGGCGGCGCACGGCGTCGTCGATTACAACGGGGTGCCAAGCCCGATCGTCCACCAAGATGTATCGCCCGACAATATCCTGGTGGGCATCGATGGTATCGCGCGCATTACCGATTTTGGCATCGCTCGCGAGGTGCAGCAGACGACCTATGCCGGCAATCCAAAGGGTAAAGCCGCGTACATGTCGCCCGAGCAGCTGACGGGGCGACGCGTCGATGAGCGTGCAGACCTATGGTCGATGGGTGTCGTGCTCTGGAACTTGCTCACGGGCGAAAAGCTATTTCACGCCTCCACCGCCGCCGCCACCATCTACAACGTGCTGCACGCGGAGATTCCCCTGCCGAGCAAAACCGGCGTCAAGCCTCCGCCCGAGCTTGACGCAGTGGTCATGCGCGCCCTGTCACGCGACCAAGACGAGCGCTACGCAAGCGCCGATGAGATGGCGCAGGCACTCGAAGAGGTCGGGAAGAAGCTGGGAGCCATCGCGCCGCGCGCCGAAGTCGGCAAGTGGATTCAAGCCTCGCGTCCAGACGAGCTCAAGCGCCGCCGCGAGATGGTGCGGCGTGCGGGCGCTGCACCCGCGGGGGGCGAAAGCTTGACGCCCTCGGGCCCGCTAGGACGCGCGATCGCGCGGATGACGAGCGCGGCCAGTCAGCCTTCCGGAGTGACGATCGCGCTCGATGACGCAGCCCTGATGACACCTGGAGGAACGGGATCGGCACCGCTTGGCGGAGTGCCAATCGCTCCTGCGAAAAAGGGCATTTCGCGCACGAGTGCCATCGTATTGGTGCTCGGTGTGGTCGGTCTTGCAGCCTGGCTCGCGCTTCGGCAGAGTGAGCCTGCACCGTCGTCCAGCGCGGCGGCATCTGACAACTCTCACGCGCCGGTGGTGACCGCGCCCGCACCGACCTTACCATCCACTTCTTCGCCGCCTGTAATCGAGCAGCCGTCGGTCGTCGCCGCGCCCGAGCAGCCGCCGTCAGAGGTCGAGCTGGTCGTGGACAAGCCGCTGTCGCCGCCGCCGAGCGCTGTTTCTGCGCCTGCGCGCAACCACTTGCGCGCGCGCCCGTCCCGCGCAGCGCAACCCCCCACCAATGCAAACACCACCGTCGCGGCGCCTGCCAAACCCGCTGTCGAGATGGAAGCCAACCCCTATCTCCGTCAGGAGTGATCGAATGTCTGTTGCGCGTTGGGTAGCGTCGCTCGTTTCAAGTGCGTTGATATTGAGCCTCGGAATCGCATCTACAGTGCGCGCGGATGACGCCGCCGCGGCTGCGCGTGCTTACTCTCAGGGGCAGGCGGCTGAGCTTGCAGGACAGCCAGGGCAATCCGCCGAGCTCTACGAAACGGCCTATCGTTTTGCGCCGCACCCCGTGTCACTTCGCGCTGCGATTCGCACCCATCTCAACGCTGGACACAGAGCCGCGGCGGCGACGCTCTGCGAGCGCTTATTGGCCCGGCACGCAGACGACGAGAAGTCGGTCGAATACGCGCAGCAGGTACTCGAGCAAGTTCGACCGGAAGTCGCGCGACTGATCGTGCGCTGTGAGGTCGATTGCGTCGTGCTCGTCGATAATCAGGCGACCACGCTCGATTCGGGCATCGAGCACTTGGTTTACGTGCTGCCGGGCTCGCGCAGCCTGAGTGTTCGGTTCGTGCAAGCAGGCGTTGAAAGTGAAGTGCAGCCGCTGGAGGCTATCGCCCATGCGGAGGTGAGCGCACAGTTCGCGGCGCCGATCCTTCCACCACAGCCCACGCGGTCGGAGCTCGGATCCGTGCGAACTGCGTCGGTACCCATGCCGGTCCCAGTTGCGGCTGAGTCGACCGGCATCGCACCCATCTACACGATCGCCGTCGCCGGTGCGGCGCTGCTGCTCGGGGGAGTAGCGACCTGGTCGGCGTTTGACGTGGCCAAAGCCCACGACAGTTATGATCGCAAGGATCGGGGCGCAGAAGCGCGTTACGAAGAGGGTAAGAAGCTCGAGCAACGCACCAACGCGCTGATTGGCGTGGCGGCAGGCGTCGCGGTCACGGCGGGGGTGCTGGCGATCTTCACGCGTTGGCACGGCGACGACAAAGAGCCAAAGCGTGCAGCCGTTGGTGCGGGGCCAGGTCTGGTCGGTCTGTCGCTTTCGAGCAGCTTCTAGCCATACCGGCGGCTGCTTGACATAGCCATCATGCGCCTATACGTATGGAGGCATGAATAAAGATCGGCCGCGCGTCGCGATCCTGACTTGTGGCTTGTATCCGACGCTTTTTCTCGAAGAGCAGGCACTTTTGCCCGCGTTTGCGCAGGGCGGCATCGATGCCCAGGCCGTCGTGTGGAGCGAGGGCGTACGGGCGCTCGCTGGTTTTGACCTGGTCGTGTTCCGTTCGACCTGGGATTACTTCGAGCGCGCAGACGAGTTTGCAGCGTGGCTCGCCGAGCTCGCGGACAGTGGCATGCCCGTCATTAACCCGCTCTCGCTCATACGATGGAACCTCGACAAGGCTTACCTCGTCGAGCTCGCAGAACGCGGCGTGCTTACCGTGCCTACCCGTCATTTCAAAGGTGGGGCCGAGCTGCGCGTGCTCGACGTGATGGAAGAGATGGGCTGGTCGCGTGCTGTGATCAAACCGGCCGTCTCAGGTGGCGCATACCGCACCTACCTTGTCGACCGCGAGTCGGCCGCGTCGCACGACCCCGAAGCCAATGCGTTGCGCGCCGGCTCGGGGTTGCTGATGCAGCCGTACCTCGAAGAGATCGAGCGCGATGGTGAGTGGTCCTTCGTGTTCTTCGAGGGCGTCTTCAGCCATGCCGTGATCAAGCGTCCTGTCGCCCGCGAGTTTCGCGTTCAGCTCCAGTTCGGCGGCAGCGTCACGCCGGTCTCTCCCTCTGCCAAGCTGCTGGCAAGCGCCGAGGCCGTGTTGGCCGCTCTGCCTGAAAAGCCGCTCTATGCGCGCGTCGATGGCGTGGTTCACGGAGGCGAGCTGCATCTTATGGAGGTTGAGCTGGTCGAGCCGTACCTTTATTTGCAATACGCAGCCGGGGCGGCGGAGCGCTACGTCGACGTGATTGTGCGCGCGGCACAGCGCGTGCGCAGCGCGAGTTCCATCACTCCCCCATCCGATCCCTCAGATCAGGTAACTAAGGGGTGAAATAGAACAGGGAGGAACTTATACCACTTAGTAAGTCTTGGAACGCGATCCCTTTTTGCCATTTAAGTGCACTGCTAGCGCCGCGCCGGTAGTTGTCTTAGTCTAGGCGATGCAACCCGTGGCGTGAGCAGTCTCATGCAATGTTGCCTCAGCAGCTTCTTCTGAAACACGGCTGTCGCTTAGACAACTTTTTCTTACATTACACTGAAGTAAAACTCGTCCGTGGCATAGGCGATATGTGGGTAGTGTCCGCACGGTTCGTGACGGCGGCGAAGGTTCGCTGCGCACTTCGCGAATCGGAGGACTAAGACATGAGAACACGCTTTTGGTGCGTGTTGCTGGCGTTTGCAACGATCCTTGGTTGCCAGACCAGCGACACCCAAGAAATGGGTCAAATCCGCATCGTAGCGAGTGTGGATGCAAACGCGGCGACAAAACTGTACGTGGACGACGAGCTGCTAGGCGAGGGAAGCGCGAACGAGATCGTTTCGCAATACTTCTCCGTGGTGGCCGGCGAGCACCGTGTGGACCTTAGTGCCGGAGATCTCTCCGTGCACAACACGATCCTCGTCGAGAGCGGCAAGCGGTACACGATCATTCCGAGCCTGTCCGAGAGCGGCCAGACCGCCGTGCTCGTGGATGACGCACAGCCAAACGCGGCCAAGCCCCAGGCCGAGACGGCTCTTTCCGTGCGCTTCGTGCACAGCGCCGCAGCCCAGGGCCCGATCGACATCTTTTTGACCGCGCCCACAGACGCGCTCGACACGGCAGCCCCCACCGCCGCGGCCCTCGCCAACGGTGGCGTGAGTCCATTCACGAGCGTCGCTCGTGGCACTTACCGTCTGCGCATTCGCAACGCGGGCGAGACCAGCCAGGTGCTGTTCGACTCCGGGTCTTTCCAGCTCAACGACACCGGCAAGCTATCGCTCGTGGTGCTCGAGCAGCCTGCAGGCGCGGCCAACGCGGGCGACCTGCACGTGCTGGCACTTACGGACACAGGCTCGTTCCCAATCGACGCTTTTGACCCGTGCACCGATGCCGTAGCCGACGATGACCGCGCTTCGGCGCGTTCGCTGTCGGGCATGGTCATGGACGGGATCTGCTCGGCGGACGACGTCGACTACTACAGCTTCTCGATCGCCCGCGACCATCTCGCCGTGCTCGAGCTCAAGACGGCCGCCCTCGGTTCGGCGCTGACGGCCGGGCAGATTTCGCTCTGGGACAGCCAAGGGCAACCGCTGTCGACGGTCGTGCAAGACGCCGGCGCTGACGCGGCCCTGCGCATCTTACTATTTCCTGGCGAAATCTATTACGTGAGTGTCAGCAACGCCGCAGGCGCAGGTGGTGCAGGGTACCAGTACGAGTTGCAGTTGACGCGCAGCGCGGCAAAGCCCGTGACGGAAGCGACAGGCGGCACGTTCAGCGGCGCGAGCAATCTCGCTACCATCGCCCCGTTCGTCGGTAACTTCGTCGCGGTAAGCGTACGCGATGAGGCATCGGCTCCGGTCGACTATCAGGTGCTCGTGCGTGTCACCCTGCCGACGGCAGCGCGCAGTCAGTTCGTGTACGACCCCACCTCAGTCACCGACGGTGTGCTGCGTGTGGTGTTGTACGACGGAACCGTCGCCCTGCCGCGTGGTCGCGAGGGGGACCCCGTCACCCTTTCAAACCACGGCCTTAGCGCGCTGAGCTGGCCGGGTTGGCAGGTCGCGAGCGCCTTCCGCGCAAGCACGCAGATCGTACCTTTCGCTGCCACCTCGGGTGGTCTAACTGTGCAGTTCCCAGCGCGCAGCGTGCGACGCCAGATCGACAGTAAGAAAGTGCTCGACGTACCCACCGTGACCGCCGCGACGTTGAATGACGCCCGCGACACGGTCTCCGTCACGTTCGATGAACCAGCCAATGCAAGCGTCTACGAGGCATCTGCCTTCGGTCGCGACTCGGCTTTCAATGGTGTGACGACAGGCGCTCAAGCGCCCCTCGACGTGGTGCTCGATGGCGCCTTGGCCGAGGAAGAAGCCTACGTGGTGCGCACGCGCGCAGCAGACAACGGTTTGTTGTCGCTGCCACTACCTACCAAGACCGTAAACGTGAGTGAGTACCTTTTCTATTCGGACGCGAGCGCGCAGTGAGGAGCATGAGTATGCAATCCAGATATCAAGATAGGGCGCGAGCGTTCCTGTTTCGCGCAAGCTTCGTCGCAGCGGGCGTGATGCTCGCACAATGCGCCGACCTCGACGCAACGACGACGCTTGAAGGCACAGGCACGGACGCAAGCGACGCGCCCGCCGCGGATGGACTCAGGGAAGTCTCGATCAAGGGCGAGAGTCCCTTCACGGGCATTCCTGACCATGTGGAGCTTGCGGGCGTCAACCATTGGTTCATCGAGCTCAAGGGAGCACCGATGGTCGATGGCGGCGATCGCGACAGCATCGACGAACGGCTAGAGGCCTTTCGCAGCGCAGCCTTTGCGGCGCAGATCAAGCTGCGTGAGCGCTTTCGCTTCGATGGCTTGGTTCACGGCCTGACCGTGCGCATGGACAGCGCCGAGCTGCCCAAGCTCGCAAAGCTTGAACACGTGCGCGCGGTTTACCCGGTGGGTAACACGAGCATGCCTAAGATCACCCACACCTCCGAGCCGCAGCTTGCGACGGCCCTCGGCATGACCGGTGCCGACACCGTTCAAAACGAGCTCGGCTTCGATGGCACCGGCATCAAAATCGGCATCATCGATTCCGGCATCGATCTGGAGCATCCAGATTTCGCAGGTCGCATCATCGGCGGCTTTGATTTCGTAGGCGATGCTTACGATTCGAATAATCCCGACCTGCCGCCCGTACCGGAGCCCGGCGAAGGCTCACGTCCCGGCGGCGACGATTGCGGTGGCCACGGCACCCACGTGGCGGGCATCGCAGCCGCTGGCGGTGACAACACCACGGGGGCAGCGCGCGGCGTCGCACCCGGTGCCTTACTCTCTGCCTATCGCGTCTTTGGTTGCGATGGATCGACCTCCGACGACGTGATCGTGCAAGCGATCGAGCGTGCCTACGAAGACGGCATGGACGTGGTCAACCTGAGCCTTGGCTCCAACAACGGCTGGCCCCAGGACTTTCTATCGCTCGCGCTCAGTCGCGTACTCGACTTGGGCATGATTCCCGTCGCTTCCGCTGGCAACAACGGCAGGTCCGGCACCTGGACCGTCGGCTCGCCCGCGGCAGGCGAAAACGTGATCACGGTCGCTTCTTACGACAACCTTTTCACACGATCCAAGAAGTTGGAATTGCCCGACGGTACGGCCGCGGGTTACTCCGTGCTCAGCGGCGCACCCCAAGCTCCGACCGACGGCACCTCCGAGGCCATCGTCTACGTGGGTCGAGGCTGCGCGGCCGACACCTACGTGGCCGAGCCCACGGGTAAGGTTGCGCTGATCACGCGCGGCGCCTGTGGCTTCAACGAGAAGTATCAGCGCGCCTTTGATGCGGGCGCAGTGGGCGTCATCATCGAGAACAACGCGCCCGGCGGTTTTGCCGGTACGCTCGGTGGTGAATCCGACCGCGGTTTCGGCATCTCCATTTCCCAGGAGTCTGGCGCGGCCCTGCGCGCCCTAATCACCGCGGGCAGCCCCGCATTCATCCGCTGGACGGATGAGGTCCTGAACGAGCCGAACCCGACTGGTGATCTGATCTCGGCGTTCAGCTCTTACGGTCTTGCGCCTGATCTCGCGCTCAAGCCCGAAATCGGCGCGCCCGGTGGGCTCATCCGCTCTACCTGGCCCCTCGATCGTGAAGACGGCGAGAGCGCAGGCTACGCGGTCCTGAGCGGCACCTCCATGTCGTCGCCCTACGTGACCGGTGCTGTCGCTTTGCTACTGCAGGCGCGCCCGGACATCGCTCCCACCCAGGTGCGCGGCGTGTTGCAGAACACGGCCGAGCCCAAGGCGTGGTTCGGCGATCGAACAGTCGACGTCCTCGACAGCGTGCACAGGCAAGGCGCTGGCATGATCCGCATCGATCGCGCCGTGCAGTCGAGCACCGTCGTCAGCCCGTCCAAGTTGTCATTGGGCGAAAGCCAGGCCGGCCCCTACGAGAACACGCTCTACATCAAGAACGGTTCCGATCAGGAAGTCACCTACACCTTTGCCAACGTCACGAAGCCGCTTGCGACGTACGGTAACCCCTTCCAGCCGCAGTTCGCAGAGACCGTGGCGGACGTGATTTTCACCCGTGTGTCGGGTGAGAACGCGTCGACGCCTATCGAATCAATCACGGTGCCCGCCGGCGGCGCGCGCGCCATCAGCGTACGCATCACGGCTCCCGCAGACCTGCCTGATGGCGGCATCTACGGTGGTTACCTTACCGCCACCCCCGTAGCGAGCGAGGGCTCCACGGCCAACGCCGTGTCCGTGCCTTACGCTGGTTTCAAGGGCGACTACCAACAGGTCGACGCCCTGAGCATCGCTCCCGTGTTGTTGGCGCCGAACGCCGATGGCGTCGATGCCCCTGTCGAGGAAGGCTACGTCTACTCGATGAAGGGCGCCGATCGCCCCGGCTTTGCGCTTGGGCTTCTGTACGGCGTGCAGACGCTCACGGCCGAGCTCCTACCCTACGGCGACACCGCGTGGATCGGTGCCCAGCCCGCATTCAGCGTAAACCTGCTGCGCCGCAATAATCCGGGCGCGATCACACCGTTCTCCTCAGTCACCTTCGACAGCAGCGAGTTGCCCGACGGTATCTACACCGTACGCATCAAGCTGCTCAAGGCGCTCGGCGACTCCTCGAACCCGGCCCACTACACCGTCGTAGAAACGCCGAAGTTCAAGATCGCTCGCTAGCCACTGGCTGCGCAGTCCACTGCGCTACCTGACTGACAGATGTCGCCTGGCGTGATGGTACGCCAAGGCGACATTTGCTTTTCCGTCCCAGCGCGCAGCTGCGCACCTGCTCTGACCCTTGGGCGCCAAACGCGTTGAGCGCAGACCGCTTCAGCGCACAGGTTGCAGCCACTCGCGTAGCTTCGCGTAAACCGCGGGGCTGCTCAGTAAACCAAAGTGCGTGGTGCCCAACGCTACCCATTGGTGTGCCTCGTCAAAGGTAAGCACGCGCGCGCTATCGGCGTGCCGACCTAGGGCACTGTCTACCGGTACCAGACCATCTCCACGCAGTCGTTTTGCCCACACGGGCGCGGTGCTGGCCGCCACCGCAAAGCACTCGACGCCTGCCGGCAGGGCCAGTGCGCCGCGCAGGTCACCGCTTCTCAGAAAGCGATCCTGCCCCTGCCAGTCTGCATCGAGCACGTTGCCGTAGCGTAGATCGGTGACCCCAGCGCTGCGCAGCTTGCCAAGGCTCGCAAGCGGTGCGCTATAGCGACTCGTGCCGAGCATCGTGTCGACCCAGTTACCTCCGCGCTCGAGTGGCGCGCCATGGTGCGGCGTACCGAGCATCACGAGCGCACGCAGCTTCTGTCGCCATACCTGACCTTCTGCATCGGCGACCGCGCACGCGCTGCGCGACACCAGACCGCCCATGCTGTGGCCCACGAACACGAGCTCCTGGACGGGGCGCGGCCATGCGGTCACGAGCTGCTCGAGCAGGGTCGCAAACGCGCGACCATTCTGGGAGATGTGCAGCCCCGTGTTGTAGCGAAGGTAAAGCGGCTGAAAGCCGAGGTCTGCCGCGAGCGCTGCGCCATGGTCATGGCCCTTGCGTCGAAAGGACGCTTCATCAAGCGACGAGCCGTGTATTAGCACTAAGATCCTGTCCCCGATCGGAAAGGCCTGGGAGAGCGCTTCGGGGGTCAGGGGAAGCGTGCGGCCTGCGCTGCACAGGCGCATCTGGATCGCCAAAGGATTCTGAGTCGCGGCCAAATAGTCGCCGAGCACGCCGTTGAGTGCCGCCAGCAACGGACCTGCCTCCGCGCCTGTCTGGTTGAGTAGCGGCTCCAGCGCCAACAGCGCGCGATCGAGGCCCGCGCTCACGATGCTCGTCACTCCGCGGATTGCCCCGTAGGTGGGTGCGGTGAGCAGCTTCGCGGTCGACTCGAGCGGTCGGCCGAGAAGCTCAGGGCCACCCGCTATCGTGTGGTGCATCAGCTCGACAAGATCGGTTACGTTGCGGGTGGCTTCGATCGCGAGACGCGTCGCGCCTCTAAGCTGACCCACGAGCGTGTTGTTCGACTTCATGTGGAGCTGGCACTTTCGCGTGGGGGAACGCGACAGCTTGGCACTGATCTGAGACAAGAGCCCGGTACCGGCTGGTCATCTGGCCCAGGTTCGCACAGCTTGGATGGCAGGATACAACCGGCATGCGCAAGACCTGGCGAGTGGGCATCGCGCTTCACGCGCGTACGCGGTCGCGTCCGGTCTGTTTGGCTTGGTAAAGCTTACTGTCTGCACGGCATTCCAGACCCGAACCAGTCCGCTCGCATCACAACTGAGCGACGATCACCGCCCGCAGGTGCTGGATTGCCTCGATAGGGGCGTCTTGGACGGCGTCGTCCCTCGATCTCATCGAGACAGGATAAGTCTCCGTGCGTGTGGGTAGGTCAACGTTCGCGACTTGTCGGGCCCAATTGCGTTGGAATAGACAAGTGTCCGTGCCCGGCAGAGCGTCTCGCTCGGTATTGGCGATGCTGTTTGCGCACTCCTGGTGCGGGCCTTGCAACGCTCTTTGCCAGGAGCTTCGGGGCGTCGGTGACCCAAGCTACTTGCCCGCCCAGGAGAGTTGACATGGCACTGATCAAGACCCGCACACGTTTACAGAAGGTTACCTATGTGCTGCTAGCCATCGCGGTGGCCGCGCTTGTGGTATGGTTAGTGCTGATCACGCCCGTTGCTAGGGTGTTGGACTGAGCAGGCTTTCACCCGTTGCGCATGGCTTCGACGATGTGCCGCTGCTCTCGCGATAGGGCGCCGGCGAGCAGCGTGTCCAGGGTTTGCGTTACTCCCTGCGGATCTGCCTTACGCAGACGCTTGAGCACGTCGAGCAGGTAAGGCACGTTGGCCTCCGCGACGCCGCTTTGGATCGAGCGGTTCAGTTCCGAGAGAACCTCCGGACCGACTTCGCGCCGGTAGAGGGAAAGTATGGCCTCGCGCTGCACCCCAGGTGCTGTATCGCCGACCAGGGCCAAAAGCTCCCGTTCAGCACTGTTCGAAGGAATGCCACCTAGCGCTGTCGCCACTGCCTTGCGTACCTCCGAATCGTCATGATCGCTAAGTCGACGCACGTCCTCGAGCACGGTGTCGCGCCCCACGTTGCCGAGGGCTCGCACGTGGTGCGCTATCGTGTCGGGCTTCTTGGTGTTCGCTAGCGACGCGCGCAGGCGCGTCACGACCCGCGTTTCCTGGGCCGAGCCCGCTTCCGTCTCCTGGGCCATCGCGCCCAACGTGTACGCCGATGCGAACAGTGCATCGTCGTCTGCATGGGCCTGCGCTTCTGCGAAGACTGATTCGACGAGCTCAAACGCTTCGTCCGTGGGCGCGGTCTGCGCGCCCAAGCGCTGCAGGTACAAAGGATAGGCAGCGTCCTTACGGACGCTTTCCGCGCGCAAAATCGCTGTCATCGATGCCGTGGCGAGCTCGTCCGAAACACCGGTCAAGAGATCGAGCGTGAGCGCACGTAGCTCGCGGCTCGCGTTGGCCTGGGTCGCAAGCGGTACGAGCATCTTACACAGCTCGGGATCGTGCATCAGCAGGCCGGTCGCGCGCCAGAGAAAGCGCGCCTGATCATGAACGCGCCCCACAGCCCATACCTTTTCACGTAGGACGCACTCAGGCTCGGCCCGGGTGCTGCGGCATTTGTCTTAGTGGCAGGATTGGCGGGAACCCCGGCTACGAACTGATTCTTAGGACTGGCGACTCCGGTAAACACCGCTGTAAACTGCTTGCCTTCCATGTCGTACAGGCCCTTGAGGCTGCCGTGCTTCTTCGCCATCGCCCAATCTGCGTTGGAGTTCGAAAAGGCCTGGTCCACGACGTAGCGAAGGTCCTGTCGCTTGGCGCCGACGTGGAGCTCAAGGGAGCTAACCGACCAGGTCTTTTTCGCGGTGTACTCCTGGCAAGAGTAAACCTTAGTGCCGGAGGCCGCGTAGTTGACGTAGGGATTGATGCCGAGCTCCTGGGATATGCCCATCCCTGTCTTAGCCTGCGCGCTGACGTAGGAGGTCAGGTCGGCCACGTAGCTTGCTTGCTCTTTCGATCCGTCTTGGGCCACGACCACATCGATGCCGACCGGCGTAAGCTTCGGATCGATGACCGACACGCGGTGCGCGCTGGTCTGGGCCTCAAACCCCTCGCCGTAAAACGAATAGCAAGTCCATTGATTGTCGAGCTGGACCTTTCCGCAGCGTGTCGCGAGGTACGCCGTGCTCTGGCACGCATCGCTCGTCGGAACCGCGCAGCCGACTCTGTATTCCGGAGACTTTTCGTCGAATTCACCCCAGGCGTCGGCCCGCGCGGGCGGAGTCGCCACGTCCCTGGAGCGACTGTCGCCAAGCTCGCGAAACTCGAAACGAGTTTGCGCGCTGGCTGAGGGTTGCGCGCATACTACAGCTCCGAGCGCGGAAAGAAAGGTTACCGCCCCGAACGTCTCGCCTGTTCGTCCCCGGGACCTCGCCTCGCTTCGCGTACCCCGACGTCTCGCCGCTTCTTTTTCCATGATTTTTTCCTTTGGTCGAGGGTGGATGTCACCCGCCGCGCTCCGCTACGCGTGCGCTTCGGACCTGCCCTCGTTGGGGTCTTGGGGAGGGGCTTGCAAAACCTTGCAAAGAAAAAGCGAGCAGCCGCACTGCCTCGGGTCCGCGCATGCTGACTTTCGCTTTCCTCGCGGCCGTGTCGTGCCTATCTTCCGGTGTTCCCAAGGGTGAATTGTACAAACTATGGATTTCTCGTCCCAAACGTCGCGGGACGCACGAGCGAGCCCTCGTTTACGTGCCATACGCGGCAAGAACGGGCGTGGCCGTACTAAGGTGAGCTCGGGTGCGACTTGGAGCTTAGCGAGGCAAAGTGACACATCTCGACGAGACGCTCGGGCCAGTTTATGACGACGTATGCAAGCGCAATCCTGGTGAAACGGAGTTTCACCAAGCGGTGCGCGAGGTGCTCGAGTCACTCGGGCCGGTCCTGGCAAAATACCCCAAGCTCCGGGAACGGAAGATCATCGAACGGATCTGTGAGCCGGAGCGTCAGATCATCTTTCGCGTGCCGTGGCAAGACGACGCTGGCGAGGTGCAAATCGAGCGCGGCCTGCGTGTCGAGTTCAACAGCGCGCTTGGGCCCTATAAGGGTGGTCTCCGCTTTCATCCTTCCGTGAATCTCGGCATCGTGAAGTTTCTCGGTTTTGAGCAGACCTTCAAAAACGCGCTGACGGACATGCCGATCGGTGGCGGCAAGGGCGGCTCCGACTTCGACCCGAAGGGTCGTTCCGATGACGAGATCATGCGCTTTTGCCAGAGCTTCATGACCGAACTCTATCGACACCTTGGCGAGCAGACCGATGTGCCGGCAGGAGATATCGGTGTCGGCGAGCGAGAGCTTGGATACATGTTCGGCCAGTACAAACGCATCACCAACCGCTACGAAGCCGGTGTGCTGACGGGCAAGGGGGTGGCCTGGGGCGGC
>JBBSJC010000079.1:0-20081 GCA_038257655.1 Polyangiales bacterium
CAGCCCACCGCACGCCAGATCTACTTTTCGCGTACGTCGGGGGCGCGGAAGAGCGTGGCATTCAAGTGATCATCGCAGGAGCTGGGGGAGCGGCGCACCTGCCGGGCATGGCAGCAGCAAAGACCACGCTCCCGGTCCTTGGAGTCCCTGTGCAATCTAAGGCGCTGCAAGGACTGGATTCGCTCCTGTCCATCGTGCAGATGCCCAAGGGAGTGCCTGTGGGCACCCTCGCGATCGGGGAGGCCGGAGCAGCGAACGCGGCGCTATTGGCGGCGGCCATCCTTGCGCTCAACGACCCAGCGCTGCGCGAGCGCCTCAAGTTGTTTCGCACGCGGCAGACGGCTGCCGTCCTTGAGGAGGAGCTGTGAGTCCGATCTTGCCCGGCAGCACCATCGGAATCATTGGCGGAGGGCAGCTTGCGCGCATGATGGCGCTCGAGGCTCGCCGCATGGGTTATCGGATCGCGGTGCTCGACCCCGACCCGACGGGACCGGCTGCACAGGTCGCCGACGTCTGCATCACAGGAGCCTTCGATGACCTCGCAGCAGGGAGAAGGCTCGCAGCGTGCAGTGATGTAGTCACCATCGACACGGAGCACGTTCCTGCAGACCTCCTTCAGGAGCTTGCGGCGCTGACACCTGTCCGTCCGTCGGCCAACGTGCTGCGCATCATTCAGGACCGTCAAACGCAGCGCAGCTTCCTCGCAGAGCACCAGATCCCACAGACGCGCTACGCAACTATTTCGAGTCCATTGACTCTACGTGAAGCGGCGGACGTAGTGGGCTTTCCCTGTGTTCTCAAGACGCGACGCTCTGGCTATGACGGCAGGGGACAGGCGCGTGCAGCTCAGCTCGGTGAGCTTGAAGCGGCGTGGAACGTTCTCGGGCAACCTCCATCTGTGCTTGAATCGCTGGTCGATTTCGAACAGGAGGTATCCGTCCTCCTGGCCCGCGATCTCCACGGACACGTCCGTTTCTACCCAGTCGCGGAAAACGTCCACAGACACCACATTCTCCATACAACCCGCGTGCCCGCACGCGTGTCCCCGGAGATCGAGTCGCAGGCAGAGAGGCTCGGCGAGAAGATCGCCGCGGCGTTAGGACACGTCGGAATGATAGCAATCGAGCTGTTCGTCACGCGAGACGGGGAGCTTCTCGTCAACGAGATTGCGCCGCGTACGCACAACAGCGGGCACTACACCTTTGGCGCATGCGCAACGTCTCAGTTCGAGCAGCACCTCCGAGCAATCTGCGGTCTACCCCTGGGTGACCCGTCGCTCCTAAGTCCGGCCGTGATGCTGAACCTGCTCGGGGACCTTTGGCAGGACGGTTCGCCGGATTGGCCGACCGCGCTCTCACACCCAGGGGCGCACCTGCATCTCTACGGCAAGGAGCGGGCCTCCGCTGGCCGCAAGATGGGGCACATCCTCGTTCTTGATCACGACCCTCAGCGCGCCTTCGAGGCGGTGGAAACCATCGCCATAAAACTCGACCGTGGAGTCACCAGTCAACCAGAGAAACTTTCGGTTTCGTAAGCGTCACGGGTGGCGCTTGCCTTGGATAGGAGACAGACGAAATGGGACAGAGAACAGTCAGGGCCTATTGCATCAGCGCGGAAGGCATTGCCGAGGAGCGCCGCCGGGTAGACGGCGACTTCTCGAAGGTCGACGCGGAGCGGGTCATCTACATGGGCGAGCGCGAGTTGCCCGAGCTTGGTCCGCACGACGTACATCTGCGCACGCTGGCATTCTCACTCGAGCATAACCTGGATCATATGGTCCTGGCGGATACCATCAACATCGTGGAGCTGCGCGGCGGGAAGATCTACCCCGGCAACAGTGCCGTGGGTGAGGTGCTGGCCGTGGGAAGCGAGGTGACGCGCTTCTCCCGGGGAGATATTGCCATCACACATTGCCTGGGTGATGCAGACCCATTCGGGTATCCGATACGGATCTGGGCATACGACAAACCGGACTCAGTTGGCTGGTATGGAGAGCAGAACATCCTGGGCGAGTGGCAGCTCATCCCCGCACCGATCAACTGCGGACTCAACCTTTGGGAGATTGCCGCGCTTCCTCTGCGTGCGCCTACTGCGTATCTCCTCTGGCGTCGCGGCCACGACATCTTCCGCGTCAAGGTTGGGCGCGAGAAGCTCGCGCGGCTCAACGTGCTCGGCTTCGGTGGCGGTGTCTCCGAGCTGTTCCTCATGCTCGCGCATCACGAAGGTCATCGCGCGATTTTCTGTTCTGGAACTCCCGCACGTCGCGCGTTCATGGAGAAGCTCGGGATCGAAAGCATTGACCAGAGCAAGTTCAACCGCTTTGCCACCCAGCAAGATGTGGATGCCTTCAACAAGGAAGTGAAGCGAATCACTGGCGGGGTGGGCGCTCATGTGGTGTGCGACATGTTGCGAGGGCCGGTCTTCCCGGCGGGCTTGGCTGCTTCGGCGCGTCAGGGCGTCAACGTCAGTGCCGGCTGGCAGCTCGGCAAGAAGGTCGAGTACGACTCCGCTGGAATGTCAGTCAAGCAAATCACCATCGACCATACCCACTACGACACGATCGCAGGCTGCAATGCCAGCACTGCACTCTATGGAACGGTCTTCAAGCCTTCAGTGCATGAGGAGATCTATGCATTCGAGGACCTACCTCGTGCCCTGCGCGAAATGCACCAAAACGTGCAAACGGGCATTCCGATCATCCGTGTTGCAAAGGAGATGCCGGAGAGCGTCCGCGGGCTGATCTAGACATAGGTCGGCTCATGCGGTCCTCGGTCAGGATTCCGACAGCCGACGTCCGGGGGTAGATGGCGATCAGAGCAGGGCTGGTGTTACGCTGAAGGTCGCGAAGTAGCACACCCGTCGCCGCCCCGGCTTGCTATGGAGGCGGAATGAAACTTCAGAGTGGGCGAGTGTGGCTGGGCATCGCGGGAGCACTCCTGGCCTGTGCCTTGGTTTACTGGCTCGTCGGTGGCGGCTGGGCGCAGACGAGAGAGTTGTTGGAGCTGACCGCGATTGGCGACTCGCGCAAGCTTCGAGAGCGGGCCGACGCGGCAGCGAGCGATTCCGAAAAACGCCCCCAACTGCTCATCCTCGCACTCGACGGCGTTGACCGATCTCTCCTGTACGACTTGCTTCGTAGCGGCGACATGCCGAACCTCAGCCGGCTCCTTGGCAGCGAGGCGAGCCGAGCGGCGGGCAACGGTTTCGAGCATGCGTTCTTCGCAGACAACATGCTCTCCGTTTTGCCGTCGATCACGTTTGCTGCTTGGACCACGATCTTCACTGGCAAGACGCCCGGCGAGCATGGCGTCACGGGCAACGAATTCTTCGTGCGTGAGCAGCGGCGCTTCGTCGCGCCTGCCCCTGTGACGATTCACGCGCCTGAGCTGATCATGAGCATCTACACCGACGGTTATCTGAACCAACTCGTCGAGACGAAAACGATCTACGAACGGATTCGCGAGAAGGACCCGAGCGTGCTCGTGTGGGTCGCCATGAGTCAAATCTATCGTGGCGCTGACAAACTGATTCTCACGAGCCGCGTAACGATGGTCGACGCATTCGGGCAGATGTTCGTCAACCTGGTCGACAGCGCCATCGGTGATGAGGAGTCGCGGAAGGACCTCTACGCCACACTCGACGCCGAAGTGATCGAAGAAGTCACCGAGCATCTATCCGAGTCTGCGCCGCCTGATATTCTGACGGTCTACCTTCCAGGCACCGACCTGTTCGCCCACGTGTCGGAGCGTGGCCCGACCGAGGCGCGACGCTCGTTTCTGAGTGAGAAGGTTGACCCGGAGCTTGGCAAACTCTTCGAGGCGCTCCAACAAAAACAGGCGCTGGAAGACCGCTTCGTGGTGGTCGTGGCCGACCACGGACACACCGAAGTCACCTACGACGATGCCCACGCCCTCTCGACGGAGGGCGAGGACGATCCTCCGGCACTACTTCGCGCGATCGGGCGGAGGCCGCGGCCGTTCGAGAAAGAGGTCGACGATGACCACGACTTCGACACCGTGCTCGCGTACGGAGGAGCGGTGGCTTATGTCTACCTCGCCGACCCTGCGTCGTGCCCCGACGCAGGTGACCGCTGCGATTGGAAGCGACCGCCCACACTCGAGCACGTGCTGTCGGTCGCAGACGCCTTTCATCGCAACAACCTGGACGGCTCCATCGTGCCGGAGATGAAAGAAACGCTCGAGCTAATCTTCGCCCGGGCGCCACGCCCGCATCAAGAAGATGACCTCCCGTATCAGGTGTATGTCGGCGACGGGCGCCTGATGGACGTCGCCGATTTCCTCAGAGAACAGCCACATCCCGAGTACATAGAGCTCGAAAAGCGACTTGGAGACCTCTCCAAGGGTCCACGTGGTGAACGCGCGGGCGATGTGCTGCTGCTCGCTCGCTCGGCAGAGACCGTCGACCGAGAAGATCGGTACTACTTTGCGAGCAAGTACCACTCTTGGCACGGTAGCCCGAGCGCTCAAGACTCAGAAATTCCGCTCATCGTCGCACACCCCCAGAGGTCGACCGCGGAGCTTGGTCGCATCGTCCACAAGGCAACCGGGGGGCGCCCTTGGCAGCAGGGGATTGCTGACCTCTTGGTGGATCTCCGCCTCGAGCGCTAGCGCTGCGCCATCGGAACCCCGGGCGCCCGTGCCGCAGGGCTCTTGCGCGTCGGTTGCCGAGAACCGTAAGGTCGGAGTCGCGCCCTTCGCACTTCTCATCACGGACGAAAGGGCGATAAGGCCGGTCACGGTGGGGACGAGCCTTAGCTCTTGGGTTAGGCTCGTCCCAACCGTGACCGGCGTTCTTAGCGACCTGACTTGAAGCGGTCGAGCAGACCCTCGAGATTACTCGACAGTTCCTGCTGGTATTCGCTCGCCGTCCTCCCGTCTACACCCACCGCACTGTCCTTGCGCGTGCGACGATACGCCTCTTTCAAGAGTTCGATGTCGATTTGATGTCCCAGTGCCGTGTGCGCACTTAGGATGTCGCCTAGACCGTTCCGCTTCACTGTTGCTGCGGGACCTTGACAGGGCGATGATGCGCATCGGTTACTTGCCCGTGGCTGTGCCAAATCCGATCGATCGACCCAAGCAGCTCCGCGCGCGAGCTGAGCGGGCCCTACGCGCGCTATGTGGATGCCTGGCGCTGCTTGTCCTCAACGCGTGCTCCAGCGACGCTTTGTTCCTCGATCGTTGGGTGCTTGCGGTGGACGGGGCCGCCAAGGGCGCGGTCCGGCTACCTGCGCATCTCGAGGCGCATGGCCTGCCTGCTCGCGACGTCGTCTACACGCTGACCGCCAGCGTCGAGTTGCCCGAACACCTGCGTGGACAAGCTCTCGATCTCGTCATCCCGCGCATGTGGGCGCGGACCAGTCTTACCGCGGATGGCACGCCCGGCTTGGCCCTGCGCCCGGAGCATGCCGGCGCCTATCGGCAGTGTGGGCCTCATGTGCATCGCGTACCTGCCTCGGTCACTCGCGATGGACGGGTGACGCTCGAGCTTCGCGTGCTCCATCGCTGGACCCAGAGCGGCTGGGTGGACACCTTGCCTCGGCTGGTTCGCGCAGGGGTGGCCGAGCCCGCCGCCCAGCGGAGCGAGTTCTTCAATGTGTTTCTCGCCATGGGGGGCACACTCACCTTGCTGCAGATTGGCTTTTCCTCGCTTTTCAGCTTTTTCCTCGAACGAGGCTTACGCGTCTATCTCTGGCTCGGAATCCAGGCGACCCTCGGCGCATCGTATCCGCTGTTCGCTTTTGGATTCACGCAGCGCTTGGCAGGCCGCTACGACGTGCCGTTCCTCGGAGCAGCCCTGGTGCTCGCGTTCTGGGCCTCCGTGCGCTTCTCATACGAGCTGTTCGGAATCCAACGACAACCTCGCTTCTGGAACGCACTTGCCGGCGTCGGCGTGGCCGTGTCTTTCGCGGGCTTCGGACCCTACCATGCCACCGCTTGGGCAGGGGAGCCGGAATCGTGGTGGGTTGTGTCACCATCGTATACCAGGTCGCCTTGTGCGTACGCCAGATGCGCAGCGGCAGCGAGAAGCGCGCGGCACGGCTCTACCTTACCGCTTGGATCGCGCTCGCACTCACCAGCTGGAACGACATCGCCATGTGGGGCGGTCTTGGGGATGTGTGGGGCGGCGCCCTGACTGCCTGCATGGGGCTGATGATGTTCGGCGTTTTCATGTCACTCGACCTGAGTCAACGACTGATCTCGACACTGCGCACTGCGGATGGTCTCAACACCGAGCTTGCGCTGCAAGTCGAAGGGCTTGCGCGACGCGGACGCGAGGTAGAGCAGCTCAACGTCGAACTAAGGTGGCAGATCGCCGAGCGCTCCGAGCAAGTGTACAACCTACTAACCGTTTCCGACTCGGCCCATCCTGTGCCGCTATTTACGGTTGGAGAGGTCTTGCGCGACCGGTATCGCGTGATCTGCGCGCTCGGGTCGGGTGGTATGGGCAACGTCTACGAGGTGGAGCGCCTCAGCGACGGCGAACGTCTCGCGCTCAAAGTGAGCCGCGAACGACGCAAGGGCACGCTGGCGCTTTTGGCTCGTGAGGCGCAAATCGCCGCCCAGCTCGATGACCCGCATCTTGTCCGCGTGATCGATTTCGATGTTTCAGGGCACGGCCTAGTTTACGTCGTCATGGAGCTGGTACGCGGTCGCACGCTGGCGGAGCTCGCTGCACGTTACGGCGACGTCGACTGGGCTCTCGAGGTGCTCTCCCAGGTGGCGGCAGGGTTGTCCACGCTCCACGCCGCCGGAATCATCCATCGTGACCTCAAGCCTGCAAACCTCCTTCTGACCGAGAGACCTGGACCCACGATCAACGTCAAGATTGCAGATTTTGGTGTGTCGAGGCTGGGTAGGTCAGACGACCGGGGTAGGTCAGACGACCGGGGTGCGGTGGAAGCAGGCGAGGAGTCGTCCGCGGCAGCTTCGATCTTGTCCGACGGCGGGGACGTGGACACCGTCGTAGTGGGCGGCAACGATGGAGCGTCCGATCACGGCGGGGACGTGGACACCGTCGCAGTGGGCGGCAGCGAGGGAGTTGAGGGAGTTGCGAGCGAGGATCCAGCAACTGGCGGCCCTCTCACGCGGGCGGGCGTGATCGTGGGAACGCCGGCATACATGGCACCGGAGCTCGTGCGCGGTGCCGGGCATGCGTCGGCGGCCTCGGACGCCTACGCTCTGGGCATTCTGACTTGGCAATTGCTCACGGGGGATCGTCCGTTTGAGCGCCCCGCAATCTCCGCCCTCCTTCAGGGCAGCCAGCCGGACGCCGTGCCGAAGCTCGCGGACACGTGGCGAAATGGAGACGCCTTGGTCTGCCGGCTAGTCGACGCCTGCCTCGCTACCGACCCGGCGGAGCGACCGACGGCGCGCGAGTTGGAGAACGCGTTCCAGGGCGCGTTAAAGGGCGAGCGGGGGCCGCCCCAACCGCGCGTGGGGCACTAAAGGCCGGGATCGCAGTGGGCCGCTATCTCCTTGAGCCGAAGACGACTTGGTGTGACGGCCCGACGCATCTTCGCTTCAAGCCGCTCGAGCTGATGGAGAGGCTGGCTGCCCAGATCCCCAAGCCCCGCATCAACCTGGTGCTCTACGCCATGGAAGGGGTGTAAACATCGGGCGTTTCAGGGCGACTAGGGGTTTGAGGCGCTTATCCGCCTGCTGCGTAGCTGAGCGTTCACAGGTTCAGGGACGCTGAGAACTGGTCGGCGCCTGGTACTCGACGCGATAGATCATGCCGTTGGCGTCGTCGCTGACCAGCAAGCTGCCATCTGGAGTCAGTGCGATGCCGCATGGTCGTCCGAAGTGGGCGAACTCGCCCGTTCCAGTCGCTTCGAGGAACCCCGACAGGAAGGGCTCGAACGCAGTCGGCTTGCCGGCTTCGTCGAAGCGAATGAAAGCCACCTCGTAGCCGCTCGGAGGCTTGCGGTTCCAGGAGCCGTGCAGCGCCAGGAAGGCGCCGTCCTGGTAGGCTTTTGGAAACTGCTGGCCCGTGTAGAACGCCATTTGCATCGGGGCGCTGTGCGCGGTGTGCATCAACACGGGGTTCTGCGAGCGCTGCGCCCACTGGGCGTGGCTGAGGCCGCCTGGCGGCTCGCGGGCAGGATTGGCCTTAGCGTCCGCGAACACGTAAGGCCAGCCGTATTGCTTACCGTCTTCGATCAGGTTCAGCTCTTCCTTCTGAACATTGTCGCCGAGCCAGTCGATGCCGTGATCCATGCCCCACAAGGCGCGCGTGCGCGGGTGCCATGCGAAGCCGATGGTATTTCTCAGGCCCTTGGCGTAGATGCGACGGCCCGAACCATCCTGATGAAACTGCACCAGCGTAGCGCTCTCGGGCGTGGTCTCGTCGCAGGCGTTGCACGTACTGCCGATGCTCACGTACAGCTTGCCGTCGGGTCCGACGCTCAGGGTGCGGTTGTTGTGCTGGCCGCCGGCAGGCAGGTCGGTGGCCAGCGTCTTCACGGGCCCGAACCTGCCGTCCTTCTTCCGCGTTGCCTGGAGGACCTCCTTGGACGTGGCCAGAAACACTTGGTCGCCGGAAAGCGCGATGCCGTGCAGGTCCCTCCGTTCGAGGAGTCGCTGCTTGACCTCCGCGCGGCCGTCTCGGTCTTCGTCCTTGAGCATCCAGATGTCACCCGGCTCGCGGCGCGTGACGTACACCGTTCCGTCGTCGGCCACCGCGAGCATGCGTGGCTTGCCGAGCCCGTCGGCATAAACGGAGATGCGAAAGCCCGCTGGCAGCTTGAGTGCCCGGATACGCTCGGGTGTCGCGTCCAGCTTCTGCGGCTTGAGCACGTGCGCCAGAATGGCCACGTCCGTGGTCTGCTTCGACTCCTGCGTGAGCCCGGAGGTCGGGATGAGCGTGCAAACCAGAGCGATCAACGCTGACCGAGCGTGCATGGCGAGTTCCCTCCTGTCCCGACCGATCCTAGCAGCGGTCCTGCACTTCGCTCATGTGGCAAATCCGTGTGGCCATGAGCCCTGCGGGGCATTCGTGCGTCTGTGGTCTTGCACGGTAGCGTTCGAGGTGGCGCGACATGGTCTAGTTCCTCGCAGCCACCTGAGCCATCATCGAGGTCCGCACGCGCGTTGGAGAGCGACTCGCACGCGGCGACATGACATGACTCATGCAACGGTATGCACACCAAGATAGTCGGCTTTCATCAGGATGAGGAATGTGCTTGGGTCGCCGAGCTGTCCTGCGGCCACACCCAGCACGTCCGTCATGCACCGCCCTGGGAGCTGCGCGAGTGGGTCACGACCGACGTGGGGAGACGCGACATGCTTGGCAGCGAGCTTGACTGTCTATTCTGCGAAATGGCCATCCTGCCGGCCGGGCTCGTAGCCTACAAAGAGACTCCCGCTTTCTCCGAGAGCAGCGTGCCCGAAGCGCTGCTACGCGACCACCGCACGAAACCCGGCGTGTGGGCCCAGATCGTGGTGGAGACCGGCAGGCTCGAGTACACGTGTGATCGGGGGAGCTTCGTGCTCAAGCCCGGCGTGCTCGGCGTCATCGAGCCGGACACCCCCCATCACGTGCGCACGCTCGGCTCGGTGCGCTTCCATGTGGTGTTCATGCGTGCGGGAGCGTTGCAGCAGAACGATGTCGACGAACAGCGCTGAAGCGCCCGGCCGCGGAGCTTCTAGCCCCGGGCCGAGACGACGCAACAGGCGCTGTTCGCGCGCCCCCAGTGAAACGCCCCAGCTACCCTACCCTACGTCCACTGGCAACGTGGGCGCGATCAGCATCGGTCGCGGCATCACGGTACTGGCCGACGGCAGCGTGGCCGTGCTCAGCGTCGACACCGGAAAAGTAGAGCGCTTTGGCCCGAGCCAAGAGTAGACCGTAAGCGCGGGGCAAAGTGTGGGTCGCGTCCATGCCGGTATCGCGATAGGCACATGTTCGCCGGCGGCCGACCTGGTTCCGAGCATCATGCGCGGGCCATCATAGTAAGGGTACGCAGCAATCGCACCGGACAGCTTTTGTGGGCCTTCGCTGCCGTGCTAGTTCCACAGTCCACCATGACCGTCTCCCCGCATGTCTCCCTTTCTCGTTTGGTTTGCTGGCTGCTGCTGAGTGCTGCGTGCGCCGGTGCGCCGCATCAGGATCCTGGGCCCATCGCTGCGAGTGGTGGCTTTCTCCTCCAACTCGACACCGCCCCGGAAGTGCGCAGGTTGCTGGAGGCGATCGAAGCCAACGTGGAGGTTGCTTCGCCCGGCGCGGAGTGGAAGCGAGCGCTAACCGTCTTCTACCCGAACGACTCGGGCGAGCTCCATGACGATGCCAGCTGGCCATTCCAGCTTCCTAGCTTCCCGCTGTTTAGACACGGCGACGACGTTGACATCCGCATCACCGCGTTCGACCGAGACGGCGACGTCTTGGTCGTGCAGCGAGCATTCCTTACCATCGTGGGCAATCGCAACCTGTTCGTCGCCATCACGCTTGAAGACGAGTGCCTCGGCCAAGGCGCCGCATGTGAAGACGCGGACTGCTACGGCGAATCTTGCGACGTCTGTCGCGCGGGACGTTGCGAACCCTCGGGCCGCAGCGCCTCCACTCGCACGCGATAGCGACCAAACTGGCGCACCTACAGCGCTTGCGCGTTGCCCCAGGGCGGACCAGCCGTTCAGACGCGCGGGGTGGTCATCGTCGAAGGCGGTCATCGTCGAAGGCGGTCATCTTCGAAGGGGCCGGCTCCGCGGGGGCCGGCTCCGCGGGGTGGTCATCTTCGGGGGGGGCGGCTCCGCCGGCTCCGCGGGGCGCGCGGCTCCGCGGGGTGGTCATCTTCGAAGGCGGCCATCTTCGAAGGCGCGCAGTTGCAGAGGCCTCGTCCTTGTCATTTCTCTCGCAGTGCGGGAAGTGGCCTGACACTTGAGAGTTGCGAGGGCTCAGTGGCGACCGCCAGGCGATGGTGGCGGTTTCGTCATCCGGAGGAATCTAACTGCGCGAAAACAGGAGAGTGCATGCCGGCGTGACCCATGCAGCCCGCCGTCCCATGGGAAGCGCATCGCCCGTCATACCTTCGACGACTTGGGAGCTAAGCCGGCGCTGCACGGGGCGCAAGTTCTTGCTCAAGTCAGATCGTAAGGTTACCGACGCCCTGCTGTACTGCTTCGCGTTCTGCGCTGACAAGTGGAGTATTGAACTTCACCAGCTCACGGTGATGCACAACCACTATCATGACACGGTGACTGACGCCCTCGGCACGCGTGTGGATTTCACGGCGGACGTGCACGCGCTGATCGCGCGCTGCATCAAAGACATCCGTGGTGTAGATGGCTTGCCGATGGAAGGACCGGTGTGGAACGCGAGCGAGCAAACGGGGCGCGTCCTATTGGTCTCCGAGGAGGCTTTCATCGAATCGGCTGCGTACGCGATCGCGAATCCGGTAGCCGCCGGACTCGTGCACAACGTAAGCCAATGGACGGGCTTCGTCTCGAGACCGCGGGACATGCTTACCAAGCGCACGATCACGATTAGGCGACCTGAGTGTTTGCCGGACGCTTATCCGGAAACGGCCACACTGCGCTTTTGCCTTCCGCCCGCGCTCGAGGATCGAGGACGGGCGGTGGTCGAGGCGATCGAACGGCGGGCGCAGGAGAAGCAGCGGGAAGCGCGCAAAGAGGTGCTCGCACGTGGTGGGCGCTTCAAGACACGCGAGGAACTGTTGGCGGTCAACGCGTTCGACGCCCCCAAGACAAGGAAGGGTCGCCGGGATGTGATCGTGCCGGCGTTGCGCGCTGCCAAGGCCTCAGTGATGAGGGCGGCAAAGAAGCAGCTGCTCGCCTGGCGCCAAGCATACCGTGTCGCGTTCGAAGGCTTTCGCAATGGGAATCGCGATATCGAGTGGCCGTGCGGCACGTGGTTTTACGCGCGCTACGCAGGCGTCCGGGTGGCGCCCGCCGACAACGGGCTCTGGGCGGGATTCCGCGGGGGGTAGCGTCACGCGCTGCCGTTGGCGAGTCGGGATAGTTAATGCGGGCACTGCGAGGCACGGGGCTTCGCGGTGCCGCGGTGCGTCTTACGGTCGCGACTTCCCGATCGCGCGATTGTGGCAAGTCCCGCGGGGCCCGGAAATCGGCGCGCGGGGTGCAGACGGGACGCAATATTTGCGGCGAGACCGCGGACGGCACGTCGCTACTTCTCGGCGAGGTGCAGCGATCCCGCCTGAGGGGCGATCCTGGGGCGATCCCAGCCTGAGGGGTGGCCTAGTAGGGGTGGTCTAGTAACCTGTCTAGTAAACTGTACAAGGGGTGGTCTAGTAAACTGTCTGTCTAGTAAACTGCCTGTCTAGCACAAGGGGTGCCTAGTACAAGGGGTGGTCTAGTAAACTGTACAAGGGCTGGTCTAGTAAACTGCGCCACAATCCCGGCCCAAGGGGTGGCCAAACACACAAAGCACACAAGAACACACGGTCCAGTACACACAGGTAGCCCGCCGTAGCACCAAAGCGGATCCTTCATGCCGAGTAAAGGTAGCCCTCAACGCTCTTGCGCGGGCGTGCCATGCCTGGATGGTGTGGCAGCGAACACAACGGTGCCAGCGCTCACGACGGCGCGCGCTCGCTTGCGGTATCGTAATCGCCATGACGTCAAACGCGCTGGCAAGCGCGATAGAAATCAATGTGGTGTCTGCTGATCAAGCTCACTGTGTGGCTACTTACGAGCACGTGCTGCTCCTATGCTGGCGACGGCAGGTGACGGTGTCGTCACTGCAGGCGGCACGCGAGGGCCACATGGCGATCATGCGCCGTCATCCACAGGGCGTCGGCTGCTTGACCGTGGGTAGTGGCACCTACCTCGAAGAGAACGGTCTGCGGGAGGCGGCGACGCTCGTCCGCGACACGTACAAGAACGTGCGCTGGGCAGCGTGCGTAATCAGCGATCAGGGCTTTGTGGCGAGCTCCGCGCGCGCAGGGCTCACCACGGTTCTGTCTCTCGCTGGGCAGTCCTCGATGGTCAAGGTATTTCGTGACTTGCCGGCTGCCCTGACCTGGCAGAAGGCTCATCCCTCCGGGTTGGGCCTTTTGCCGAGCCGGCTTGGTGCCGCAGCCCTTCTAGTCGAAAATGCGATGCGCGATTGTGCCGCAAGCGCGTAGCGTCGACCGTTGACCCACTTGCGCGCTCGACTTAGCGAGCGCTGGAACTTAAGTCTTTCGTGCTGACTTCCAGCCGACGATAAGATCTGGATCGACGTTGCGCAGCGCCGCAAACGCGGCGTCGAGCACAGCGCGTTCATCGGGGTGGAAGCTTATCCAACGTGCAGTCGGCACCTTCCCGCTCGATGAACACGTGCTCATAAGGAAGAAGGCGCCGGTGACGAGGCGTCCATGTCGTCTCCGCGCACGCTTGGTAGCGCCTTGGGCTCACGACGACCGGCAGAGGTCGAGCTGATGCGATTGCTCGTGGATGCCACGCTCGTGAGTTGATGGCATTTCGGTGGCAATGCGCGGGCAACACATCGCACCTCCCGTGAACTGTTCGCAACGGATGAGGTCACGCCGTTGCACCCCTGCCCTGGCAGCAGAATAACCGGAGCATCCCACTCCCAAGGATAGGTCCATGAGCAGACAGGCTGCGCAGCGCTCGGAGGTGACTCCCGCGACGCGTGGAACACTCACGTTGTCTCCCGTCGCGCTCGAGCACTTTGACGAGTACGTGATCGTGGCCAAGCTCGGGCAAGGGGGCATGGCCGAGGTGTTCCTGGCGCTTTCGCAAGGGCCGAGTGGCTTTCGCAAGCTGCTGGTGATCAAACGACTGCACGCACACTTGAACGATGATCAAGAGCACGTCGCCATGTTCCTGCAGGAGGCCAGACTCGCGGCCCGCCTGCATCATTCCAATGTGGTGCAGACCAACAAGGTAGGCTGCTACCTGGGCCAGCACTTCCTCGCCATGGAGTACCTCGACGGGCAGCCCCTCAACCGCGTGCTTCATCGGCTGCGCGCAAAAACTACGCCGATGGTGCCCGAAGTCGCTGCGCGCATCATTTCAGACGCGCTCGATGGGCTGCACTATGCCCATGAGGCGAGAGACTACGAGGGCACGCCGCTCGAGATCGTGCATCGCGACGTATCCCCCCACAACATATTCGTCACGTACGATGGTCAGGTGAAGCTGCTCGACTTCGGCATCGCCAAAGGGAGGGCCGCGGAGTCGAACACGCGCATGGGCTTGATTAAGGGCAAGCTCTCTTACATCGCACCCGAGCAGGCGCGGAGCCAGGTCGTCGATAGGCGCGCTGACCTGTGGAGCATGGGTGTCACGCTCTGGGAGTGCCTTGCGGGCGAGCGCTTGTTTCAGGGGCCGGACGATGTGGCGACTCTCCGTGCTGCCATGCTCGACGACATTCCATTGCTCAGTGAAGTTAACTCGCACGTGCCCGAGGAGCTCGCCCAGATCCTGCAGCGCGCGCTGCAGAGGGATCCGGACAAACGGTTTGCGACCGCGCTCGCCTTCAAAGAGGAGCTCGACGCATGGCTCGTGTCATGCACCACCACAAGCTCGCGTACGCTGGTTTCGGTGTCGCTGCAGGCGCTGTTTGCCGAAAAAAGAGAGGAGCGTGCCGAGGTCCTGCGCAGCTGTCTTGCGCACGTATCGCTGCATGCTCAGGTCGACCCGCCGCGCGCACCGCCACCCGCGATGTGGTCGGGCTCGGACATGCAGCCCCCGCCGGTGTTGTCACGCCCAAGCATGGCGATCGTTCAACAGCGGCGCCCCAAACTAGCAGCGATCCTAGGGGTGGCGCTAATCGCCGCCGTGCTCGCGTTCTACGACGCCTTCGGAGCACTCCGAGAGGGCGGAGAGGGCGGAGAGACTGGCAGAACAGCGCTCGATGTAGCGTCGAACAGCGTGGGGCAAGCGGCGGCGGCAGCCGAGATCCCGCAGGGGCGCGCCACCCCGCTCGCGGAGCTGAGCACAGAACGCGCGGACGCACCTGCCCCGAAAGGCGCGCGCACACCCGATGATTATCGCGACCACGACACATATGCAGACGAGATGCAAAGCCGAAGGATCGGCCCCTTACCGACGCTGGCGCCAGCCGCGCAGGCAAACGGTAGACTTAACACCAAGCGCAAGACCTACCCGCTGCGTGTCGTGCCGGCGACAGAGGACGCGAGCGAACAGCCCGTCGAGGCGCGGGCGGACGCCGTGCCGCCCCCCAATCCGCAAGTCAACGCCTTACCGGGCAAGCTTGCCCGGCTCGCGCTCGACAGCACGCCGTACGCGATTGTGAGCCTCAACGGGCGGCGGCTCGGTATTACGCCGCTCGAGGTGGAGCTGCCCGCGACCACGCATACGCTGCTGCTGCGCAATCCAGAGCAGGACCTGGAGACGACGTATCAGATCACATTGGCCGCCGGCGAGAGCACCCGCCGTCACATTGCGCTCGACTGAGATGAACATACTCAGGCTGATCTGGCGTTGGCGTTGGCAATGGGCGTCCTCGAGCTTGTGTCTGTTGCTTGCGACTTCGGCGCAGGCGGCGCCCACGGCCGAACATGCTTTCGCGCAAGGAGCCTTCGACGTAGCGCGACGTCTGACCGCGGAGACGATCGAGAGCGGAGCGCACGACCAGCGCGAGCTTGCGCGGTTGTACGAGCTACTTGCGCGCGCCCATGCCGCGCTCGGCGATCACGTCGCGGCTCGGCGGGCGTTCACGCAGCTGCTAGCCCTTCGCCCTGAGTTTCGGCTCGCGCGCGAAGAACCCGCTCAGACGCGAAGTCCGTACCTCGAAGCACGCGGCTTCTGGTCGACCCAGGCGAGCGGTCTCGCGGCTGTTGTGAGTGTGAGCGCGGATCGCACGGCCGCTCTGGTAAGCGTCAGCGATCCGGCCGGCATGGCGGCGCGCGTGCGCCTGAGAGTACGCAGGGCGCAAGGCGAAACTTACCAAGGCGAAAGCTTCGTCGAATTCGTGCGGCCGCCTGCAGATGGGCTGCTGTTGCCGCTCCAAGCGCTGCGATCGGCGCGGGTGCTCGAGTACTCGCTTGCGCTCCTGGATGAGCACGGAAATCGCCTCTGGCAACGCGGGAGCGATCAGCAGCCCGATGCCCTGCCCGTGCAGACGCGAGTGCCCGTCGCACGCGACGCAGCGACCGATCGCGCGTCGCCTTACACCGCTCCCCGTCCGCTGCCGCATCCGCGACCTTACTATGTCGGCAGCGCCGTGGCGTTTAGCGCGGGCGCCGCTGCCATCGCGGCGGCCGGACTTGCCCATGCGCGACGCGAAAAGCTCGCTCAACGCTGGAATCGCGGCACCTGCGACGGCTCGGGAAACACGCGCGGCGCCATCTGCGCTGACGAGCGAAGACAAGTATCCAGGTTTCAGCTGGCCGCAGGCGTGCTCTACGGCGTGGGCGCAAGCGCTCTGGTCACTGGCGTGCTCGTGCTCGTACTGGCTCCCTCGAAAGACATGCTGCACGCGCCTGTTGCGCGCAGTGTGCGGTGTGACGGCGGTCCGGGCCTGCTCGGTCTTGGCTGCACGGTGGGGTTCTAAGACCATGCAAGCTAGTTCCCAGGCTGCGGCCACCGCTCAACACCCGAGGAGAGCGTTCTCGGCCTGCCATCCGGGGTGGCTCGCGATCAGCGCTTTGCTGCTAGTAGCGTGCACATCGCTGCGTCCGAGCAAAGACGTGTTACGCGTAGGCGAAGGTCAAGATCAAGGGCCGGCGAACGGTGCGGGGGATGCAAACGCAGGCGTAGCCCGCGACGCAAGCACGGGCACCCGCGACGCAGCAGGCGACGCGCCATTCGATGCGGGAGTGGATGACTCCATGCCGTGTCCAGACGCCAGCGCGCGTGAGCTGAAGCTGCTTACGAACTTGCAGCTCGACGCCGGTGCGCACTTCAGTTGCGCCCATGATTACGAAATCGACGGCTACGTGGTGGTCACCTCCGGAACGCTTCGCATCGACCCCGGCGTGGTCGTGCGGGCCCGACAGGGGGCCTTCTTGTTGATCGGGCAGAACGCACGCATCGAGGCGAACGGAACGAGCGAAGCGCCGATCGTGTTCACGGCCGCGACGCACCCTGCCAAGCCCGGAACGTGGCGTGGTCTGCTGCTGCTCGGCCGCGCCCAAACTGCTCTCACCAACGGGGCGACGCTCGGGTTGCCTCCGGGGGATCCGCGCGCGTTCTTCGGTGGAAATGACGACGAGCACGATTGCGGCGTGCTGCGCTACGTGCGCATCGAGTTCGCCGGCGGATCCACCAACGAGTACGACTTTCCAGGGGCCGCCCTGACGCTTGCTGGTTGCGGGCGGCGCAGCCAGATCGAGCACGTCCAGGTGCATGCCTCTACCGACGGCATCGGTCTCATCGGCGGCAGCGCGCCTCTCAAGCGCGTGCTCGTCAGCGCCGCGAGCGCCGACGGGATCGAGTGGGCCGCTGGCTATACCGGCTTCATCCAGTTTGCCATCGTGCAGACTTTTTACGGTGCCGGTGCGGCGCTCAAGGGCTCGCGGTCCGAGGCAGACGAAGTCACGCCGCCCGCCTCGGCGCCCGTGATCTTCAACGCCACGTTGCTCGGCGCGAACGTGCGCGGTTTGCCCCAGGGCGCGGTGGATCCGAACGGTTTTGAAACAGGTGTGCAGCTGCAAGCGGGCAGTCGACTAACGCTGCGCAACGCGCTCGTGTACGGCTTTGCCGGCGCGTGGATCGACGTGATCGGTGCCTCCACCGCCGGGCTCGTGGGTACAGACACTCTGGTCACCAACACGATCTTCGCCGACTCGGCGCCGCGAAAGAACCAGGGGCTGCCCGGCGTCGGTGTCGAGCGCGGCGATGGCGAAGACGACGATGGAGGCTTCTCCGAAGACGAGAGCTTTCGTAACCCAAGTCTGCAGAATCGCTTTCCGACTGCCGGCTTCACGCTGCGTGACCCCTACGCTGCCACGCCTCTGCGCCCTGATGTGAGCGCCGATGGCTTCGTCGACGGAGGCAACCTCGCCGACATGGCGCCCCCGGGCTGGGCAGAGCTGTGGGAGCCGGCGTTTTATGCGGGGGCGCTCCCCAAGATTCAATCCACAGCCGAGCGCGCGTTGGACTGGACGCGAGGCGAAGTGAGCGACGAAGCACGCGCGTGGACCGCATTTCCAGAAGAGTAAGGTGAGTGATGCGTGTTTGTGTTCAATGGTTGCTACTGATGGCGTTCGGTGCGCTTGGTGTAGCCGCCTGCGGCGACGGATCTCGCTCTGCTGAACTCGATGCAGGCAAGCACCCGATCGAAGGCTCAGACGCTGCAGCCAACATGGATGCTGCGGCCAACATGGATGCCGCGCCTGACGCGAGCCCCGAGGCTGCGACCGCGTCCGATGCGTTCGTCGCCGCAGACGCCGAAACTGAACCCGAGCCGCCCGTGGTGGACGCAGGGGCCTCGGCCTGCCCCCCGCTGGACGAGCGAGCCATCGTCGATGTTCCGCCCGGTGTGCTGGCAAACAACCTCACACACTGGACCTGCGACAGCATCTACGTGCTCAACGGCATCGTGCTTGTGCATTCCAAAACGCCGCAGCTACCGCAGGTGCTGCGGATCGATGCGGGTACGCTGATTCGCGGCGAAGCAAGTGCGGCGGCACGCGGATTTCTGGTGGTCACGCGTAACGGCCGCATTGAGGCTGAGGGCACCCAGCAGGATCCGATCGTGTTCACCAGCGCCAACCCTGTCGGCGCACGCGCACGAGACGACTGGGGTGGCATCACGCTGCTTGGCGCGGCCAGCACCGGCGGAACGCGGCGCGTCGAGGGCTTCCCGGCCACGGTGTCTGGTGTCGATCTGGACGCCTTTCTCGCCTACGGCCCGCGCCCTGCCGAACCCGGTAAGGGTGACGCAGGCGCGTCGCTCGCAGACGATGCACACGACTGCGGGACGCTGCGCTACGTGCGGATCGAGTTCGCAAGCTTCAACGCAGGCGGCGGCATGGGCAACGAGAGCAACGCGCTCCAGCTGTATGCCTGCGGCCACGGCAGCGAGCTTGACTACCTGCAGTTGCACAGGAGCGGCGATGACGGAGTCGAGATCTTCGGCGGCACAGTCGACCTGCGACACGCGGTGGTAAGCGGCGCGAGCGACGATAGTCTCGACTGGGACGATGGCTGGCAAGGCCGTGGCCAGTTCATCGTGGCGCAACAGTACCCCGATGCGGCCGACCTCGGCTTTGAAGCTGGTGGCAGCGCGGAGGAGCCCGCCCTCGCTCCCAACCCGCGCCTGTTCAACGTGACCCTCGTGGGCACCAACGGCGCGGCCGTGGGCAAGGTGGGTGGTCGACTGCGGGGCGGCAGCTTGGGAACCTTACACAACTTCATCGTGCTCGGCTTCAGCGCCGGCGCGATCGATATCGCTGGCAGTACCACAGCCCAGAACCTGAGGACCGGCAGGCTGTCGATCGCGCACAGCGTGTTCTTTCGCGGCAACGCGAGAAGTACCTTTCCGACCGGCGCCGATGACACCGCCGACGACGCCGACCCTGCACCCGACCTTACCGACAACATCGACGAGGCCATCGAGCTGACCGCGACAAGCCTGCACAACGTGGTCATCGACCCACAGCTGCGCGCGCCGTTCGACACGCGCGCGCCCAACTTCATGCCTCGCGCAGACGGGCCAGTTACTGCCGACGTGGGCATCACGCCAAGCGAGCTTACGGGTGACCCACGGCCGCCTTTCTTTGACACCACGGCGGCGTACCCGGGCGCCTTTGCACCAGGAGGCACGGACTGGACCCTGGGCTGGAGCGCCTTTCCCGAAAACTGAGCGCGTTCTTTGCGCCGGGGGTTTACAAGGACCACGAAGACCCTTACGCCTGCTGGAAGACCTGGAAAGCCCTTCGGTGCGCTAAGTACAGGTCCCCAGAAGTAGGTGATCACTAGGGCTGCCAGGACGTTTCTCCACGTGGGCGTGAGCGTTGTCCTGGTCGCGAGCCTTGACGGCGACGGCGACGGCGACGGGAGCAACTTCGGTCGGCCTTGGCCGATACCTTGGTATGCTCAGTTTTCAGAAATTGGATGTGTATCGATGCTCCATCGAATTTGTGGCCATTGCCGTGGAAGTGGGCGGAG
>JBBSJC010000080.1:0-19805 GCA_038257655.1 Polyangiales bacterium
CGGGCTGCTGGCATAGCCGAACCACTTCAGCCCGATACTCAGGCGTGAAGATGCGACGCTTGCGTACTTGCTTCTTCTTGGACATGTCTTGTTGACCCATATTGCCTCACGATTCCTGTCCAGGAAACCGGGGGAATCTCACCCTGCCGCTTGCGCTGATCGCGGCCTTAGCGATCACCACGGTCGTGTACATCGCGGTGAGCATCACGGCGATCTCAGTCATGCCCAGCGCAGAGCTGGCGATGTCGCCGCGTCCTTTGGTCGATGTCGCCTTGCGCGCCGCTCCCTGGCTAAGGCCCGAGGCGTACACGGCCGTTGCCTTTATTCGCGGTGACCAACACCGCCCTTTTGAACTTCATCATGGGCTCGCGCCTGGTTTACGGCATGGCCAAGCAGGGGCTGCTCCCGCAAAAGCTGTCCCGCGTTCATCCGACCCGTCGCACGCCCGATGCTTCGATCGCGGTGCTTACCGTGATCGTGCTCATTCTGGTTTGCTCTGGCGATATCTCTTCGCTCGCCAAAGCGACGAGCGTGCTCTTGCTCGCCGTCTTCACGATCGTCAACGCAAGCTTGCTCGTGCTGCAGCGGCGCGCGGCAGAGCCCCGGGGCGGTTTCGAAGTGCCGATGCTCGTGCCGCTGACGGGCATCCTCGTCAACATCGCGCTGCTATTCGGGGCAGGCCTGCGCGAGCTCAGCATCGCCGGCGCCATCATCGCCTTGGTGATCGGTCTCTACGCTGTGATGCGCCCGCGCGGTGAGATAGCCAAGCTGGACGCAGACAAGCCACTAGAACCTTAAGATACGATCATGCCTTCAGACGGTAACCTGTCTGGAAGATCCAGCCAATCGCGAGCAGACACAGCAGCATGAAACCTAAGGTCATCCCTAGGCTTACTCCTACACTCACGTCTGCAATCCCGTAGAAGCTCCAGCGGAAGCCGTAGATCAGATATACCACTGGATTGAACAGGGTAATCTTCTGCCAAACCGGCGGCAGCATGCTTATCGAGTAGAAGCTTCCGCCCAAGAAGGTCATGGGCGTGATGATCATGATCGGGATCACCTGAAGCTTCTCCCAGCCATCGGCCCAGATGCCGACGATGAAACCGAACAGGCTGAAGGTGACGGATGTGAGCACCAGGAAGCCCACCATCCAGACGGGGTGCGCGATCTCGAAGGCTACGAACACGCGGGCTGTGGCGAGGATCAGCAAGCCTAAGATGATCGACTTGGTCGCTGCGGCGCCCACGTAGCCTATCACGATCTCAAGCGCGGAAATCGGCGCCGACAGGACTTCGTAGATCGTGCCCGAATACTTCGGCATATAGATACCGAAAGAAGCGTTGCTAATACTCTCGGTCAAAATCGACAGCATGATCAAGCCGGGGACGATGAAAGCCCCGTAACTGACGCCGTCGATCTCGGCCATGCGGCTGCCGATCGCGGAGCCGAACACCACGAAGTAAAGCGACGTCGACAACACCGGCGAAACGATGCTCTGCACGAGCGTACGCCAGGTGCGCGCGAGCTCGAACTGGTAGATGGCCCGTATGGAATGGATGTTCATCGCTCGGCCCTCACCAGATTGACGAAGATCTCCTCGAGCGAGCTCTCGCTGGTCCTTAGATCTTTGAACTCGATGCTGAGCTCGCTTAGCTTTCGCAGTAGGCTCGCGATGCCAGTCTCCTCGCTCCGAGCATCGAAGGTGTAGACCAAGTCATTACCGTCGGCGGAAAGCTCAACCTTACTCTTATCCAGCTCTGGCGGCATCCGCTCGAGGGCAGTCTTGAGTTGTATCGTCAGTTGCTTTTTGCCCAATTTCTGCATGAGGGCTGTCTTATGCTCGACGAGAATGATCTCCCCCTTGTTGATCACGCCGATCCGGTCAGCCATCTCCTCGGCTTCCTCGATGTAGTGGGTGGTCAGAATGATCGTGACACCGCTCTCTCGCAGCAATCGAACCATCTGCCACATGTCCCGCCGCAGCTCGACATCGACACCCGCGGTCGGCTCGTCGAGGAACAGGATCTGAGGCTCATGGGACAGCGCCTTGGCGATCATCACGCGGCGCTTCATCCCGCCGGACAGCGTCAGAATCGTGCTGTCTTTCTTGTCCCAAAGCGACAGATCACGAAGCACCTTTTCGAGGTACGCAGGATTGGCCGGCTTGCCGAAGAGCCCGCGGCTGAACTTGACGGTGGCCCACACGCTTTCGAACGCGTCGCTAGCAAGCTCCTGGGGCACGAGACCTATCTTGGAGCGCGCGGCGCGAAAGTCGCGGATGATGTCATGCCCATCGGCCAAGACGACGCCGCTGGTCGGGTTGACGGTCCCGCAGATGATGTTGATCAGCGTGGTCTTGCCCGCACCGTTGGGCCCAAGCAGCGCGAAGATTTCTCCGCGTTCAATGTCGAGGCTGACATTCTTGAGCGCCTGAAAGCCCGAGGCGTAGGTTTTGACCAGGTTGGAGACGGAAATGATCGGTGGCACGGCCCGAAGCGTAGCAGCGCGCAGACGCCATGCGGTGCAGCACACTCAGGCCACCCGTGCCCGCATCGGGGGTAGGACGGGCCCGCCCCGCGGTAAGGCGCACCTTCTAGGCAATCTCGTCCAGGACTGGGCGCTTCTACTGGACGACGCACCCCAGCCCGGGGTCGCAGATCTCGCCCGCCTGACAACGCTCGTCGTGGGGCACGTGCAGCACAGGGGCGGGGTTGCACTCGACGGCGATGCACGCGGGTGGCTTCGGACCATCGCAGGTGACGCTGCGATCCCGGGCGATGCTGAACACGACGTCCACGTCCTTTGAGTTGCTCGCGCCGGCGCTGTCCCCATTTCCAAAGGAGACGCTGACCGCGGCCCCCGGTGCGCCGGCATCCGTGCCTGCAAGCACGACCGTTTTGAACAACGCGCCGACGAACTCGCCGTCTTTGCAAAGCAGCATGCGTGATTCGAGCGGCAGCGAGCTGGGCGGTTGGCGGTCAAGCAGAACGCCGTTGCCAAAGTCCGGACGCGCACTGCCATCGACCGGGTTCCCCTTACTGTCTAGCTTGACCCGTTTCACCAAGCTCTGCTCGGTGTCGCACTCATTCGTGCGCAAGATCTCGCCGGGCTTACCCGTCTCGAGCTGGTAACTGTCAAACTCCCGACCGGGGGCAAAGTCGGTGCGCAGCACGTAGAGCACGTCCATCGTGGGCGTGCCGGCCTCGACCGCAGCATCGGACAGCGTGGCGTTGTTCTTGGCGCTGTCCGCGCTGCAACTGACAAGACCGCCGAAGATAGTAAGGAAGAGCAGGCAGGTACGCATGCGGCCCAGCCTAGCGTTTCCCGCGCACGACCGCCTGCTTCGAGCCCCGCGAACCCGTCGCCTTGGCTAGCAAACGCACAGGATGCGCTAGGTACAGTCGGAGGCCGAGAATTATTCGCCTGGGCCTGCCTGAGGCGGATAGCTGTGGCGCACGATCGATTGGGTCTGCTCCCGTAGCGCGCGCACCTCCGCAAAGGCGTAGACCCCCAGCGTGACGCACGCCACCGCGGTCAGCGCGGGGATGATCGGAACGCGGTCGTTCAGGACGAGAGAAACAGCGGCCATCCCCACCGCAAACAGCGGCAAGAGAATGATCACAACAAAATCGAGGAAGCGATTCTTGAAGCCCACCATCGGCAGCGAGCGCGGCACCTTCGCGCCGAACGGGCTGTAGCTCACCTCGGCGCGCCGGATGCGCATCAGCAGCAGCGCGAGCAGAGCGGGCAAGATACAAGGTAGGAGCGCGAGCAGCAGCGTCCCCTCGAGCTCGAGGCCGAGCACGGTGAAGCTGGCAAAGTGCCAGTTGAAGCGGCCGCGAATGGTCGTCATCGCCTGTTCGGCGCGCTGGTCTTTAACGACACTCCAGAGTGACGCGGCGCGCAAAGCGGGAAATTGCGTGATCCTTAGGGGCGCTATCCTCACGTCGCGGCGCGTCAGCGGGATGGGAATGTCGAGCGTGCTCTCTTCGGCGTCGTACGTGTACTTGACCCTCGCTATCGCGACGGACGGCATCTGCGAGAGATTCGTCGCGCTCGAAAGCTTGCGCGGACGCTCGGCCCGCTGCGCGGCCTGGTCGTAGCGCTGTTGCACGTCGCTACGTTCCTGGGTCTTCTGTTGCAGCGTAAGCTGAGCTTCTTCGAGCGCGAGTCTGCTCTTGTAGAGCGCCTTCGATCGGTGTTTGGTCTGCGCTTCGACGCGGTATTCGAGAATGCCGATCCGACTCTCGGCTGCCTCCAAGGCCGCGCGCGCATCGAGGCTTGCGGTACGAAGCTCCGCGACCTCGCGCTCGAGCGTGACGTCCGCGGTCGTGACTTGCGCTGGCAAAAGCTCGACCGAGCTCACCGTGAACTCGCCCGGACGCTGGCTGCGTGCGAGCCGCCAGCTGAGAGAAGAGTCGAGCGCCTCGAGGTCCGCCATGCCGATCGCCACACTGCTCTCGGGCCGAGCGTGCGCCGCCACTTGGGACAACGTGGACAGGCTCACGGAGGCCAGCGCGGCCACCGGCGCGGCCTTCTGAGCCACTTTCAGCTTGGGCCCGCGTTTGTTCCGGGTGGGCTCGTTGAGCGGCTGCAGGGAAACCTGACCTTGCGTAGAGGCCTGTTCACGCAGCGAATGCTCGAGGGCCTGTTGATCAAACGCTGTTCGAAAGCGCGAGACTTCTTCGAGTGCACGTACGTAGCGCCTGTTTTCGGGCGCGGGTCTCGCCAATACCGCAACCGCGACCGACGCCGCCAGCAGTAAGAACAGCCCTCTTTGTATCGCTGAAAGGCGGGCTTCCATCGTTTGAAATGTCCCTCGGGTCGTAGGGCTAAAAGAATGCCGCATGGACAGGCATTGGAAAAGGCCCATTCGGATGTGCATCGGGCGAGAATGCCGCTACACACCGCCCCATACCAAGGCGGTCATGTCAAACAGCGCGGACAGTATTCTTTGGGTTTACATCGTGTTGCTCGTCGCAGGCGGGCTTCTCGGCTTTGTCAAAGGCAAGAGCAAGATGTCGCTTTTCATGTCGCTTGCGTTTGCGGTACCGCTCGCGTTGTCACTCGTGCTGAGTTGGCCGCCGCTGGTCAGCCTGGGCCTGCTTGGCTTCCTCAGTGTGTTCTTCGGCATGCGCTTCATTAAGAGCAAGAAGCTGATGCCGGCCGGCGTGATGGCGATGCTTTCGATAGTCACGCTCGCGCTGCGCAGCACGCTGAGCTGAGCTGAGCTGAGCTTCTGGTGAAGCAGCGCTTTTGGACGCGTTTGCGGACCTATCACGGGCCCTCGCGGAGCGCCGATACCTTACCATCTTCGATCTCGAGTACCTGCAGCGGCCCGCCGTAAAACTTCGCCAGGCCGACATCGATCCGCCACACTCGTTCGTCACAAGCGGATGTGATGCCCGAGCGCTGCGGCGTGTGTCCGACGACCATGCGCTTACTGTCGAGGGCAGCCAGCACCTGGGCAAGCCCTTCGCAGTCGGCCGCCTGCGTCGCATCTGAATACGCGCGCGTCCACACCGGGCCGTCACCAGCCATGACGATCTCAGGCGGCTCTTCACGCGTGCCGAGCATCCACGCGCGCAGCTCGTCGCTCATGCGATCTAGGCCGTATCGAGCGTGTTTAGTCAGGATACCCCCGTGCACGAACAGCGTATCCCCCACACGGGCCACGATCGGCCGCTCGGCAAGCAGGCGCGCGTAGGGTCCACCGGGCTGAAAGGCGGCGCCGCGCCCCTGCTCGTCCGCAAACTCCGCAAAGCCGCCGGGCGTCACGTAGCGAAAGTCGCGCGCGACGTTCATCAACTCATGGTTGCCTGACAACAAGATCAGCGCGCCGCCTGCGCGGTTTGCTTCGTCTTGCAGTTTGCTCAGAAAGTCGAGCACGGCCCGGTCCTCGTCACCACGGTCGATGACGTCACCGGTTTGCACGACGACGAGCGCACCGCCTATCCACGCGTCCTTGGCGTCAATCGCGCCCGCTAGCCGCAGGGCCTTTTTCGCCGCACTCAGGTCACCATGCAGATCGCCAATCGCGACCACTCGCTTCGCCGCAGGATAGGCGAGCCGCGCGGACAGCGGAGGCACCTTATCCGGCGCTTTGTTAGGCGCATTTTGTAGCTCGGTCGCGTGGCCTTGTTGTGCTGCGGTCGGCTCCGAGGGCGAGCTGCGATCGCAAGCCGCGATAAAACCAAAACCTAGGGCGCAGATCGCAGCGACGGTGTGGGTCACAGCGCCGATTCTACACGCTCGCGATGAGATCGTTGCTGCCGTGTCGCTGCATGTGCGCGGCCCTCAATGCAACAGGGGAGCTGGTGGCTTGGGCCAACAGGACGGGTGCAAAAGCGAGCGATTCCGTGACCCAAGACCATGGCACGCGGGTTGCTCCTTTGCGCCGAGTTGGAGGACAACATGCAGCGCAGCTTGTGCCTTACGCTCCTGATTTTGGCGGCAGCTTGTTCGACGGCGCGATCCGGGTCTGAGGATCGCAGGCCTGCCGACATCGAGGACGACTCAGAAAACGCTTCCGGTGACGACGGGCGCGATACGGGCGCTGGGGAGGCGACGAACGAAGCTGGTGTTCCGATCGAGCCTACTCCCGGCATCGACGGCGGCGCGGTGCAGCCTACCCCCCCGGACAAGCCTCCGCCGTACGTGAGCTTTGACGCGATGATCACCGCGATGCGCGAAGACGTGCGCAAGATCCTGAACCCGGTCGAGCGCACTGACATTCGCTACTTGGTTCTGAGTCACCTCGGCAACGCTGGCTTGCGCAACGCAGATATCGCTGTGCACCAAAGCACGATGAACCTTCTCGTCAACTCGCTCTCGCGCGGAGCGCTGTTGGTCGCACCAGTACAGTTGGCCGCTGCACCGAATGTCTATCGCATCAACCTACGGGACTACCGCTGGACTCCCGAGCTTTGGGAAGCGATCGTCGCGGACTATCCTTACCAGGTTGAATACAATCAGGATTCCCGACGGTTCTCACGCGACGAAGCTTCGGCAGCAGCATTGCGCGCAGCGACGGGCACGGTGGTACCGTTTGTGTTCATGGAGTGGTTCACGGCCAAGGTAGTCAGGGCGCCGCTCTACTATCAGCTACTGAACTTTCCAGACACGCTCGCCGCACTGGGCACGCAAGTCGACGTGGATATTGCGGCCGATATCGCGCAGAGACGCATCGCGCGAGCCGGGGTGAGCGGCTCCATGTTCGCCAAACAGAATCGCATGTTCGAACGCCACGATCGGATCGGAAACATCGGTACGTTTTGGCTGAGCTACGACTTCAGCCAGAGCTCTGGGCTTCAGAACATCTTCGAGCACCCCCTCGACTTCACCCATGCCGGTCAAGAGGTCATCTACGCGCTGCCCAATGGACTCTCTGCGTACATGGTCGTTGACGGGGCAGGTAAACGCCTCGATGCAGCTCCCTTTGAGTTGGTCGCCGATGGTCGTGCGCCGAATGGCATAGCGACACCGGGCCTGTCGTGCATGGGCGGCTGTCACTATGCGAACGGCTTCGAACCGATCAAAGATGAGGTCCTAAGCTCCGTGGTCGCGAACACGCCAGCCGGCGTGGACGCAGATGTGGTAAGGGCAGTCTTTCCGACACAAAACAAGCTTGATGCTTTGATCGAATCTGATCGTAAGGGCTATGTTGCTGCCGCCATCTCTGTCGGTGTCAACCTGAGCATTGAAAACGCGCCCTACCAGACCGTCGAGCTCTACAATGGCCAGGTGGATCTGGCGCTCGCAGCGGCGTTACTGCAGGTGACTGAAGAGGAGATGAACAAGGCATTACTGACGCCATCACTCGCTGTCCCGGCTCAAATCCGCAGTTTGCGTGACGGTAAGCCGGTCAACCGCGAGGTGTTCGAGGGGCTATTCGGCAAAGCAGTGTGTGCGCTGGGCATCGGCGAGCCGCTGTGCGCAGCGCGGGACTGCGGCTGCGCTACGCTCACTCCCTAGAGCACCGAACGGCTTGAGACGCCGTCCGTACAGGTTCAGACGGCTGACGAAAATGCAGGCGCAAGCCATGGACCCGCCACGGGGTCCCGTGTACAACCTCCGCTCCCGTGGCGCCCCTCAAGCAGGTTTGTACCGTTCGATCTCGCGCGCTCGCCAGTGCCGCGCTCGCCTGCGTGATGCTCGTAGCGGCACTTGCGCACGCTCGGCCTGCGCGCGCCGATGCCCAGCTATCCGTGCGCAACACGCTGGAAGTTGGCAAGCGTAAAGTCGAGGTCGGCGACTCCGTCATCTTCGGCACGGGCCTGCGTGGCGAGCTGATGTGGGGCAAACCCAAGCCGCGCTCTTTCCGGATAGGTCCTGGCTTCGAGCTACGCACCGTGGACTTTCAAACGGCCGAAGCCGCGGTCGGTGCTGGGCTTCTGATCCCGATGCCCGGCGATTTTCCTTTCGGACTAACAGGCCTCGTCGGCTACGCCGCGCGCAACCGCGGACCTGATGCTCCCGTGGGCATCGGCACGCTCAGCTGGGGTTATCGCGGGTACAACTATCACCACTGGTATGGCTTCGGCCTCAACCTGTTCGTGAGCGCCCGACGCGACCTGAGCGGACAGGATCTGACCGAGATCACCGGCGGGATCGAAATCGACGTGATGTTTACGACACTCATCCCGCTGATGTTCATTCGCACCTGGGTCACAGGCGGCGACCCCAACGAACCGTAAAGCAGTCAGTCAGGTATCGTTGGCCGCACGTGCCCACGCGGGCTTTTTGGCCGCTGCCGCGAGGCGCTCCTCGACCATTGCATCTGCGATCCGGCTGGTGGCGCATTCGGCCCGCGAGGCGCGCTGCAGGATCTCGAGGATCGTATCGTAGATGCGTAAGGTGCGCTCCGTGACGCTGGTCTCGTCGTAGCCTGCGACCTCTTGGGCCACGTTGATAAGGCCGCCGGCGTTGATCGCGTAGTCGGGCGCGTAGACAATCCCGCGCTGGCGCAGGTCTTCACCATGACGTTCTTCCGCAAGCTGATTGTTCGCGGCGCCAGCGACGATGCGACAACGTAAGCGCGGAATGGTGTGATCGCTCAGCGAGCTGCCGAGCGCGCATGGCGCGAACACGTCGCAAGGCGTCTCGAAAATCGCTTCGAGCGCGACGACCTTGGCCCCGAACTCACGCTGGGCGCGCTCAGCCTTGAGCGGATCGACATCGGCCACGCTCAGTATCGCCCCTTTTGCGTGGAGCTCGCGACACAGATGCAGACCGACGTGACCTACGCCCTGTACCGCCACATGCACGCCCTCAAGGCTGTCTTTACCCAATGCGAAACGCACGCAAGCTTCGATGCCGCGTCGCACACCGAGCGCCGTAAACGGCGAGGGATCGCCGCTGCCGCCGTTGCGCTGATCGACACCGGTGACAAAGCGCGTCACGCCCCGCATGACCTCCATGTCCTCGAGGCTCGTGCCGCTGTCCTCAGCGCTGATGTAGCGACCGCCCAGGTCGTCGACAAAGCGCGCGAAGGCACGAAACAAGAGCGAGCGATCGAAGGCCGTGCGCGGGCGCATGATCACGCTTTTGCCGCCACCATGGGGCACGCCTGCGAGCGCCGCTTTGTACGTCATGCCGCGCGCCAAGCGCAGCGCGTCGCGAATCGCATCGGCGTCGTTGTCGTACTCAAGACAGCGACAGCCACCGAGTGATGGGCCAAGGCGCGTGTCGTGGATGGCGACGATGGCCATCAGGCCACTCGCGCTATCGCGACGCATATGTAACTCACCGAAATCATGCTCTGACAATTGAGCGAACAGACTCATGGCGTAGGGCCTCCGTGCTCAAGCTTGTCGGTCGCGCGTGACGCTCGGGAGGAGCGCACTCACAGACCGACCGGCTAGCTGCCACCTACCTGCCGGCACATCCTGCGCTGATTTTTTCGGCCTCATCACGTTGCCCGATACGCTGTGGAAACACACAGGAGGGGGCCACTCGATGCAACAAGTCTTGCAGACGGCGAAGGATCGTCTCGCGCTGCGGCGTCGCGTGCGCATTCCATGTCAGGTGATCGACGAGCAAGGCTTCACACTGCTGGCGCGCGAATGCTTCGACCTGTCGAGCCGAGGGATGGGCGTGAAAGCGATGGCGCCCGCGCCGATCGGCACGCCGTTGATCGTTTCGTTCCGCGTGCCCGGTTCGAGCTTTCACCTCGATTTGGAAGCACGCGTTGCGCGCATCGTCTGGGGCAGACGGCGCGACGACCGTTACCCTTCCCTAGGTATCGAGCTGTTGTCGGTCGATGCCTTGAGCCGGGCAGTGCTGTCCGCTCGCCTGCGCGGTCTGCCTCCGCCCGTTCCCTCCCGTCCGGTGCGCATCGATTACGCAGCCACCGTCGCTGCGATCGCCTGCGACTTGCGCGATTCGAGACGCGCAGCCTGAGCGCGTTGTACCCTTTCACGCATGGAGCGCCGCTACGGGCTGGGGCTGCGCGCCCAAATTCTGATTGCCCTGAGCGCCGCGTTCCTCGTGTCGTTTACCGGCCTGGGCATCGTCGTGATGCAGGTGACAAGGCGCGCCCAGGAGATCGAACGCGGCAAGCGCATCGAGGCCACGGCCGAAGCGCTGGCGGTCGCCGTTGACGCCTCCCAGGGCATCAGCCCCTCGCCCGAATCGATCGCACGTTTGGTCGGACGCGCAGGCGTGGTCGGCCTTTCGCTCTCGCCGCCTGACGGTGTAGCCATGCGTTTCGGTCAGACGCGCGGTGCCCCCGACGCCGTCGCTTCGTTTGCCAACGGTGATCGGCTCGCCTTGTGGAGCGTACCGAGCGACATGAACGCTTCCGGGCTGCTCGGCGAGCTGTTGCGTCTGTACTTGTTTCTCACCGGCGCTTTTATCCTGTTGATAGCGTACGTGGCCCTGACCCGTCTGATCGTCAGGCCCGTGGAGAATCTTACCCGGGCCGCGGAGCGCCTGGGCTCGGGCAAACTGAATCATGAAGTCCCCGTTGGCGGAGCGGCGGAGGTGGCGAGTCTGGCCGTGCGGTTCAATCGTATGGCCCGCGAGCTACGCACCGAGCGCAGCGCCCTGGAAGCGCGCCTAGTCGATCTCGAGCGTGCAACGACGGAGCTGCGCGCCACCCAGGACCAACTCGTGCGCAGCGAAAAGCTCGCGAGCGTAGGTCGTCTAGCGGCCGGCATTGCCCATGAAATCGGCAATCCCTTGGCCGCCATCCTGGGTCTAGTCGAGATTCTGCAAATGGGTGGTCTCCCGGAAGCCGAGCAGACAGAGTTCTTGCAGCGCATCCGCAGCGAGACCGAACGCATCCATCGCATCATTCGCGAGCTGCTCGATTATTCACGAAACCAACCCGAGGCCGCCGCGCCCGATGCACAAGCCGATCTCGTCGAGGTCGTGGAGCACGCAGTCAAGCTGCTTGTTCCGCAGAGCGATTTGCGTCGCATCAATATCGAGCGGCGCTTCGAGCATGACGTCGTGCTCGTGCGCGGCTCGGCCGACGAGCTTTCGCAGATCGTGCTGAACCTGTTGCTCAACGCCACCGATGCTATCGCGGGCGAAGGTCACATCCTGGTCCAGGTCGAACGCGACGGGCGCGATCAAGGCGACGTTCTACTCAAGGTCACGGATACGGGCCCCGGCATTCCCGAAAGCGTGCGCGACAAGTTGTTCGAACCCTTCGTGACCACCAAGCCTTCGGGCAAGGGCACGGGGCTCGGCTTGGCCGTGTGTCTTGCGCTTGTCCATCGCTACGGCAGTGCGATTCAGGCGGCCAACAGCGCTCACGGCGGTGCCTGCTTCACCGTGCGCCTCAAAGGCGTAGCGAGTAGCGAGCCCGAATGACGTGCGCACGTGCCGGCCCGCGCCTGAGCAGGCGTCGCAATGGCCCGATCCGAGCGCTACAGTGATGACGTGTCGCCAGACCTCGAGCACAAGCTGGATTCGTTGCCCAGCTCGCCCGGCGTGTACCTGTTCAAGGGTCCTGCTGGCGAGGTGTTGTACGTGGGTAAAGCCCGCAGTCTGAAGAGCCGTGTACGCAGCTACTTTCAGGCCGGAAACAGCGACTCGCGTTACTTCATCTCGCGGTTGTCCCACGAGCTCGCGGATATCGAGACGCTGGTCGTCGGCACCGAAAAAGAAGCAGCGCTGCTCGAAAACACGCTGATCAAGCAGCACCAGCCTCGCTACAACGTGAAGCTGCGCGACGACAAAGAGTTTTTGTCGCTCAAGCTCGATCCCAAGACGGCGTGGCCGCGTCTCGAGGTCGTACGCAAGCCCAAGGCCGACGGCGCCTTGTATTTCGGCCCTTACCATTCGGCCAGCTCCGCGCGCGCAACACTCAGGTTGGCCAATCGCCACTTTCAGCTGCGGACTTGCACCGACACTGAGCTCGGCGCCCGCGCCAGACCCTGCCTGCAGTATCAGATCAAGCGCTGCCTTGCGCCTTGTGTAATGGACGTCGACCGCGCGCGCTACGGCGAGCAAGTGGCGGATGTCGCAATGTTTCTCGATGGGCGTCACGATGAGCTCGTCACGCTGATCGAAGGCCGAATGAAAGAGGCGGCCACCGACATGGCCTACGAGCGCGCAGCAGAACACCGCGATCAGCTGCGCGCCATCGATCGCGTGCGCGAGAAGAACCGCGTCGCGGTGGCTTTGTCATCGGATCAAGACGTGATGGGGATGTTTCGTCGCGCCGATCAAGCCGAAGTCGCCGTCTTGCAAGTGCGCGCAGGCAAGCTCACCAATGTGCGCACCTTTGCGCTCAAGGATGCAAGCGCCCCGGATGACGAGCTGATCGCGCAGTTCGTGGGGGAGTACTACGGCCCGGGCAGCTTTGTGCCAGAAGAGGTGTTGTTACCGCTCGAAGTCGAAGCGATGGACGGCTTGGCCCAGCTGTTGTCGACCCTACGGGATCGCACGGTGAAGGTGCTCGCACCCAAGCGGGGGCCGCGCGCAGAGCTCGTACAAATGGCGCGTGATAATGCGAGCCACGCCTTCCGCGAGAAGTCCCGCGTACGCGAAGATCTCGATGCACGTCTGTTGGCCGTACAGACCAAGCTCAGGCTGCCGCGTCTGCCCCGGCGCATCGAATGCGTCGACATCTCTCACACCGGCGGTAGCGAGACTGTCTCCTGTGTCGTGGCGCTCGAAAATGGGCAGCCGGACCGCAAGCGTTACCGCAGCTTCCACGTCAAACGCGTATCAGGGGGCGACGACTACAACGCGATGTACGAAGTGCTCTCACGACGTTTTCGCCGCGGCAAAGCCGGCGAAGTGGGCTGGGAGCTGCCCGATTTGCTCGTGGTCGACGGGGGGCGCGGCCAGCTCAACGTGGCGCTGCGTGCCCTATCCGATCTGAAGGTCGAAGACGTGCCCGTCGCCGCGCTCGCCAAAGAAAAGTCCAACGTGCTCGGCGACAAGCTAGTCGATCGCATCTACTTGCCCGGCCAAAAGAATCCGATCGAGCTACGCGAAAGTCACCGTGCGCTCTCGATGCTCGCGGTCGCACGCGATGAAGCCCACCGCGCAAGCAACGCACTAAGGCTCAAGCTCAGTAAGAAAAACCGCATCGCGAGCAGGCTCGACGAAGTGCCTGGCATCGGCAAGAAGACGCGCGATCGCCTGCTCAAACATTTTGGGTCCGTCAGGTCCGTCGAAGAAGCGGACGAAGCCGCACTACGCGGTGCGGGCGCAACCGTCACCCAAGCGCGCGCAGTGATAAGCTTCATGCGCGGGCCCAGCACACCTGAGGGTCTGAGTATTCAAGCGCACAACGTGCTCGAAGATGTCGTCGAAATCGATCGGGAAGGTGCCGCCCTCGAAGGCGCTGAAGATGCCGCCGTCGAGAACGCCTTTGGCGACGAGCGAGCCTGAGGCGCGAACGGGTCCAGCGCCTGCACCGCGCATGGCCGTCTACCTGGCTACCTGGCTTACGTGGCCTAAGCAGCGTCGAGTGCGACCGTGGTCTGAATGACCTTCTGCAGGTGCTGGACGGCTCGCTTTTGCAACTGACAGGCCCGCGACTCGCTGATGCCCATGCGCGAGCCGATTTCGCGTAAAGGCAGGCCTTCGAACAGACACAGCTCAACTGCGATCCGTTGGCGCGGGGGCAGGTCCGCTAGGGCACCGAGCAGGCGCACGTGCTGTGCGTTGTGCTCAGCCACGTCGTCGGCTGCGGGCATCTGGGAGTCGGACAAGCGCGCGGCGAGCGGCTCATGTTCGGGCGCTGCCGAATCGAACGACACCAGGCGGCGCGCTGCAAGCAGGCGGCCGCGATCCTCTTCGTCCTGGTCCACCGCAAGCCCCCCCGCGTGGCGCACGGCCAGGCGCACTTCATCCCGGCTGCGCACGTCGAGCTTTCGGATCGCATCGATCATGCGCTGCCGTATGCGCGTGCGGACCCAGGTGCGCTCATCGATGCCAAAGCCATCGTATGTGCTCAAGGCTTCGAGCACCGCGATCCGCCCTTCTGCGCAAAGGTCTTCCTCGTCTAGCGCTTGCCCCAAGCGGGCAACGGGCGCGAGCCTGCGAGCACTGAGGCGCACCACGCTTTCGAAACGCGCGAGCGCCGCCTGGGCATCCGCGTTCGTCCATGACAAGCGATTAGTCCTGTGCGCCATACGACCCCCCGTCTTCTGGCATTCCATGTCAGGGACCTATTCAAGAGCCGGGCCAGTTGCCGTACGGGGACTGCGCGCGACGGGTCGGACTCTTAATCATTAGCCTTTTTCCTTACCAGCGTGCCGATAGTAGCTTGGCAGGCTTCTGCCAAGCGCGGTCTCTCAACCGGGCGAATACGTGCGGCAACGTGCGATTTCGTGCTCAAATCACACGCTACCGACCTGATCTGAACGCTAACGCAGGCCGTGCTTCGCCAAGCGCCGCAGCATTTGAAAGCGCGAAAGGCCCACCTGCCGTGCCGCCAACGCCACGTTGCCGCCTGCCTGCTCCAGGGCGTCGATTAGCTTCGTGCGCTCTTGCTCGGCGTAGCGCTCGCGAATCACGGCCAGCGAGGCGGGCCCTGCTACGCGCACCGAGAGCGCAGGCGGCGTGCTGGCGAAAGCAGGTGCAAAGGAAGCACGTGCAGGGGCCGGCGTCGATTGCGTGGCGGGCGGGACGCTCGGAAACGGCGCGGGGGGACGCACGCTTGGGCGCACCGGCGTCGGTGGCGGCTGCCAGCCTGCTCGAAAGCGCGCGAGCACCGGAAACTCCTCGAGCGTGAGCATGTCGTCCGATGCGAGCAGTAGCGCTTGTTCGATCATATTGCGCAGCTCGCGCACATTGCCGGGAAACGGGTAGCTGAGCAGGGCCTGACGCACCTCGGCCGTGAGCTCGACTGAGCTGCGTCCAAGGGAGCGCGCGCGTTCTGCAGCGTAATGCTCCGCGATCAGGAGCACGTCCTCGGCTCGTTCGCGCAGGGGCGGCACCTCGAGCACGAACACCTCGAGCCGAAAGCGCAGGTCGGCTCGAAAGCGGCCTTCTTCGACCGCGCGCACCAGGTCGCGATTGGTGGCGGTGATGATGCGTGCCTGAAGCTTGCGTGGACGCGTGCTGCCGATGCGCGTGTACTCGCGCTCTTCGAGCAGCCGCAAAAGCTTGGCCTGCACCGACAGGTCAAGCTCGCCGATTTCGTCGAGAAACAGCGTGCCACGACCGGCAGACTCGACCCGGCCAGGCTTCATGCCCGTAGCGCCGCTGAAGGCACCCCGTTCATGGCCGAACAGCTCGCTCTCGACCAACGTCGCAGGAATAGTCGTGCAGTCCACATTGACGAAGGGCTCCGCCGCGCGGCGCGAGCTTGTGTAGACCGCGCGTGCGACCAGCCCCTTCCCGACGCCCGTTTCACCCGTGATCAGCGCGGTCGTGTCATCGGACGCTGCCAACGCATTCAGCCGCGCGCGCAGTCGCTCCATGGCCGGACTTGTGCCGATAAGCTCCGCGCTCGACGCACCCGTTTCGGCCTGGGCATCGGCCACGCGCCGCTTGAGCGATGACAGGTCCGCTGCCCGCTCGATGCGCATCGTGCCCTCTTGGGGATCGGCGCCCTTGCCGAAATAGTCGAACGCGCCGCGCCGCATGGCATCGACGGCCACGCTGACTTCGGGATAGGCCGTGACGACGACGAAGGTGCTGCTTTTCAGCATCAGCTTGAGCTCGTCGAGCAGATCGAGCCCATGCGCATCGGGTAAACGCTGATCGATTACCACCACGTCCGGTGCGATCGAAACCGAGGAGGCGCGCGCCTCTTCGCCGGTGGCCAAGGTCAAGACTTCGTGGCCGGCGCGCCCGAGCAGGCGAGCAAGCGCGCCGCGATAGCCGGCGTCATCGTCGATGATCAGGATGCGCGCAGACACATCAGCGCTCGCAGCGTATCACGCGCCGATCGGTGACGATCAGATCGACCGGCACGTCGTGCTCGGACGCGGGCACCTCGACCAGCATGGAAAGCTCAAAACCGAGCCCCACGCGCAGCGCCTTCGTCAGACGCGGCAGATACCGGTCGTAAAAGCCCTGCCCATACCCCAGACGGTTGCCACGTAGATCAAAGCCAAGCCCCGGCACGAGCACCAGGTCAACTTCGTCGGGCTCAATCACAGGCGCAGTCACTAGCGGCTCACGCACAGCGAAACCAGACTCGACCAGCTCGTCTTCGGGTGCGTAAGCATGAAGCATCAGGTCGCGCGTGCCCGGAATCGCCCGCGGCAAGCCGACGACCTTACCGTCTGCTCGCCCCGCTCGGAGCGCCACGGCCGGGTCGATCTCGAACTTGAGCGGCGCATAGGCGCTCAGCACCCGCGCCTTTGCAAACTCAGGCAGCTCGAGCAGAAGCTTCGACATTGAAGCGCTGCGTTCGCTGCGCGCTTCAGCATTCAGCGCTCGTCTCAAAGCTGCAAAACGCTGACGCAGCGCTTCTTTTGCCGCGCGTCGCAAGCTGTCGATCTCCGCCTCGGAGAAGTCCGAAGGATAAGAATCGGCCATGGATCCTATGCGTCCACAGGTGCGGCCATGTCGGCCTCGAGCCTGCGATCGATGCGTGCAATCGCGCTCGCAACGACGCGCCGCGTGGTGTCCTCTATGTCGCGACAACGTGAGTCGAGGGCGAGCAGGTCATCCGCCAGGCTCAGAGCAGCCATCGCCAATAGCTGCGTTGGAGTAGCTTTCTGCGCCGCGCGCGGCCCCAGTGCAGCGACCCGTTCATTGACGAGCTCCGACAGGCGCTGCAGATGCGCCTCGTCGACATCGACATTCATCCGATAAGACGCGCCTGCGATATCAAGGGTGACGGTCTTTTTCACGGCAACCTCCCCGACGCTTTAGCCCCCGCGCAAGCGCTCTGCGCCTCAAAGCCCTGAGCGATGGAAGCATGGGATACACACGTACAACACCGAGCGCGTCCGCCGATCGTACGAGCGTGTCGCACTGCAGGTCAACTTTCCTGCGCGGGCGACCAGTTACTCCGCGTCGAAACACGCGTCTCAACATTCCGGCGCTGCGGCAGTGACGTAGCTGCTGATGTCGCTGGGTGGGCCATGATACCCTTGTAGCGGCATGGTCAAGGTTAACTGCGAAGCGTGCAACGCTCCCTACGAAGTCGATCCACGCCGAATCCCAGCGAGCGGTCTCAAGATGCGCTGTCCGGCGTGCGGCGCATCGGTGCACGTCAAACCTCCCGATGGAGGCGACGGTGGAATCGACGTACCCGCTCCCAAATCGGCCTCGTTACTCGACTTGGATTTACCGGCGCCAAAGGCCCCGACTGCCAAGAAGCACAAGGGCACGCAGGTTGGGCTTGGCATGCCGACCCTGGACGTCCCCGGGGCGCCCCAGCCAGCGCAACCGGCTGCGCTCGACCTGTCTGACCTGCCGGCGCCCAAGGCCGCTGCGCCCAAGCCGCAAGCACCGCTGCTTGCGCCGGCATTCGACGATCTCGATCTACCTGCGCCGAAGGCCCCTGCGGCCAAGGCTGGTGCTTCGAATCCCTTCGCCCCCAAGCTTACGCCCGCATTCGACGATCTCGATCTGCCCGCAGCCAAGGTCGAAGCAGATTTGCCCGCTTACAAGAGCCCATTCAAGCCCGCAGCCGCACCGCGCATCGCGCCCAGCCTGACGGATGATTTGACCAACGATCTGTCCGACCTGCCTGCGCCCCGCGGAGCGCCCACCAAGCCGCGCATCGCCCCCGTGCTCAGCGAGCCACCTGGCCCTGCGCTGAGTGACGACATCGATTTGCCCGCACCCAAAGCCGCAGCGACCGGTTTTGCTGGTTTCCAAAGGACGAGTGCCCTCTCTGCGGAAGCTAAGGCGGCAGCGCGTACCAACGCGTTTCCAAAAGACAGTCTTGCCATCGGTCCCGATTCGTTCTTCGGCGCGGGGGGCGAAACTGGTGGCGCGCTAGGCGATCTCGATGAGCTCGGCCTCAGGGCCGCTGATTCGCCGGGTTTTGAGGATTTGCCGGCGCCGCGAATCAAATCCCCAGGCGACGTGGTCGCGGGTGCCAAAGCGACTTTTGGTGCGCCCAAGGTCACGGTCGCCGATCGCGGAAGCGTTGGTAAACCGGCACCCCAGGCCACGAAACTAGGCCTCGGCGTGATGCCCGCGAGCAAGCTAGCCAAGGATTCGCTCGATTTGCCAGCAGCCCGCGCCCAAGGCCTGGACGCCGGTCCGTTCGTCATCGACAACTCCGCACTGCCTGCCCCCGCCGACCTACCCAAAGTACGCGCAGCGAAGCCAGCCACGTCGGAACCCTTACTGTTGGGCGAAATTGACCTGCCAGCGCCGCGCGATTTACCGATCGCCAAGGGCACGAAGGGTAAGCCCGCGCAGGGCACCGCCATGGGCATCGGTCCGCTCTCCCCACCCAACACAATGCCCAAGGACTCGCTCGATCTGCCGGCGCCTGCGGATTTGCCGCAAATCAAGGGCTTTCAGGAGACGTCGGGCACCGAGATGGGGCTTGGGTTATCGCTCGGCGGGGTCGATTTGCCCGCGCCGGCGGACTTGCCGCAAGCCAAGAATGCCGATGCAGACTTCGGCCTGAATCTGGACGACGGCTTCGATCTGCCCGGAAGCAGTGGCTTTGGCGAGGGAAGCGGCCTTGATCTCGATCACGGCTTTGGCGCGAGCTTCGGCCAAACCGCGAACAAGACCTTTGGCGACCGCTCGCCGCTGGACGCCCTCGATCAAAGTCTTGATCTGCCTCCGTCCGGTGGTGGAGGCTTTGCTGATCCTGGCAGCTTGATCGACTTGTCGACGCTCGGATCGGGCACGGATGCCGCTAGACGCCCCGCGCCTTTCGGCTCGACGCTCGATCTGTCGTCTGACGATCTTTCGTCGATGGGAGGGCCGGGCAAGGGATTTCCTGCGCCGACTCTCGGAGACTCATCGGGCTTTGGCGATATCGGAAGCTCGCGCGGCCAGACGATGGAGCTTGACAGCATGTTCGAGCTGGGCTCGTCCGTTGCTGTCGAACAGGCGTCCGGCTTTGGCGCTGGCAACACAGGCACCGCCGACTTTGGCGAGCTCGATTTTGGGCTGGGTGCACCGGGTGCAGCTCCTGCGCCTAGGCCGATGCCGATGCCGATTCCGCAGCGCGCGGGCGGCGGCTTTGATTCCCGCAGCGTCGAAGACGAGCTGCTCGGCGGCGACGAGGGCCCGATTGCGCCCCCCGTCACGAAGAAGAAAAAGCGTAAGATGCCCGCGGTCGCCGGCATCAACATACCCGGCTGGGTGTGGGCGGTCAGTGCGCTCGTTCTGATCGGCGGCGGCGGCGCATTTCTAGGGTTGATGACGCCCCATGGTTACTTCGGCGTGTACTTCGTCGA
>JBBSJC010000081.1:0-19765 GCA_038257655.1 Polyangiales bacterium
ATTGCCGCTATCGACCATCGACACGTACTTGGGCGGCAGCGGCCGCAACGTGGTCGTTTCGTACCAGTTGAGCAGGTGGCCGCGATAGGTCTCGAGCCGCTCGATGGTATCGAGTGTGGCTGAAATACGATCGAACAGCTCCCTTAGAGTCAGATAGCCAAGGTCGCGGGCAGACAGGCACGAAAGTAAATACAGCCCGATATTCGTGGGCGAAGTGCGGTGCGCGACCACGCCGCGTGGGTCTTCTTGATAATTGTCCGGCGGTAACCAGTTCTCTTCGGCGCTGACAAAAGTTTCGAAGAAGCGCCAGGTCTTACGTGCGATACGACGGGCGTAGGCTCTATCGCGCTCCGACAGCGAGGCCTTGTCAAAGCGGCCAGGAAGGTCGCGGCTGAGCCAAGAGGCGAGCAAAGGAGAAGAGGCCCAGAGCAGCGCGAGAGGCAGCACAAAGGGCAGTGCCCCTGGCGCGAGCAGGGCCGTGAAGGCCGCGAGCGCGACTGCGAGCAGTGCACCAGCCCAAAGCCGCCGCTGGACGCGCACACCTTTGACGCGCGACTGGACTGTGGTCTGCCCCGTGGACGTCCACTGCAGAAGGTGTTTGCGCGACACCGTTAGGCGATAGAGCGTGCGCCCTACCGCATCGAGCGAGAGCAGCGCCGTATCGAGCATAAAAGTAAGGTTGAGGGCTGCGCGCTGGCTGTTCGTTTTTAGGTCGCCCCAGACCAGGGGCCAGCGCAACAGCGACCGTTCGTCCTGCTTGCGCACCAGGTTTGCAAATAGGCGCACGAACACCGAGCTGAGCGTGACTGCCAACATCCAGCCCACGACCAGCATGGCGGCCTCGGGCGCGAGCAGAACGGCGCTGAGCAAGGCCAAGACGAGGCTCGGCCCGAGCAGCGCGCGACGCATGTTGTCGACGATCTTCCAGCGAGAGAACCAGGGCAGGCGAGCGCGATTGCTCATCAAGCCGAGCAGCCAGGGCAGGAGCTGAAAGTCGCCCCGAATCCAGCGGTGTTGGCGCTTGGCGTCGACCGTGTACGAGGCGGGCTGGTCATCGAGCACCTCGATGTCCGAGGCCAGGGCAGCACGCGCGAACAGACCCTCGAACAGGTCGTGGCTGAGCAGCGTGTTTTCGGGCACAAGACCGTGCAACGCCTGACTGAAGGCGCGCACGTCATAGATTCCCTTGCCGACGAAGGAGCCCTCGCCAAACAGGTCTTGGTATACGTCTGACACCGCGCTCGTGTAGGGGTCGATGCCGGGCGCCCCCCCGCAGATCCGTGAAAAGCGCGAACGACGGGAGCTGGTCGGCATCACGCCAACGCGCGGCTGTATGATCGCGTAACCTGCGACCACCCGCCCTTCGCGCGCATCGAAACGCGGACGATTGAGAGGATGTGCCATCGCCGCCACGAGCTTGCGCGCCGTGCCGCGCGGCAGCTCGGTGTCGGAGTCCAGGGTGATGACGTAGCGCACCTCGGACAGGAGCTCGGGCGCGCCGGTTACAATTTCGAAGGTGGTGTCGCCAGCTCCGAGCAGGAGTCGATTGAGCTCCTCGAGCTTGCCGCGCTTGCGCTCCCAACCCATGAAGCAGTGCTCCGCTTCGTTGTAGACGCGCTTTCTGTGCAGCAGCATGAAACGCGGCGTGTTCCCACGCGGATGGCGCTCATTGAGTGTTTCGATACCGGCAAGCGCCTGGGCGAGCAGTGGCTCGTCTTGCGGCAGTCGCTCTTGGTCTGCATCGGAGAAGTCGGTCAGCAACGCGAAGTGGAGGTGTTGCTCCATGTTGGCAAGCGCACGGATCTCCAAATCCGCGAGCAGCCGAGCGACCGCTTCCTCGCTATCGAGCAAGGTGGGTACTACGACTAAGGTCGTGTGCTCCTTCGGGATGCCTTGCTTGAAGGCGAGCTTGCACAGGACTCGCGGTGGCACCAGCGCCATCACCAAGCTGTTCACAAGGCCGAGGGCAACCTCGCTGACAGCGATCAACAGCAGCGCGAGGATGAAGATGCGCGTCAAGCCGCCTACGCCAAGCAGCGTGAGTGCCTGAAAGGTAAGGCCCGCAAGCAGCAGGGTGCCGATCGATACCCCCCCGAAGTAGTAAATACTGCCGTGGGCCTCGAGCGCGCGCAGCATCCCGTCGCGATAGGGAGGACGTGCCTGGAGCTTTCGCTCGAGTGCTAACCGCCCACGGTCGACCAAATAATAGCCGACATGACAAAGCGCTGGATGGCTAGCGGCCTGAGTCTCAGCCGCTTGCGCTTTTGCAGCCTGCGCAAGACCCAGCGCTGCACGCGCTACCTCACGCTCGTCGAGCCCATTGCGACGGGCGATGCGCTCGACTGTATGACGCATGCGGTCGCGGGTCGGCGCATCAGACTGCGCGTACACCCGGTCCGGGTCTTGGAGTAAAATCTCCTCGACAAGGCTTGTACGCTCGAAAAAATTCGCCCACTCATACGCACTGATTGTGCGCATGCTGGTGATCGCGTTGCCAACCGTCAGCTGGTCTTCGGCTCGGCGCAGATGGTGAACACGACCCATCTCTTCGGCGCTGCTACCGAGGGCGCGGGAGCGCTCCTCGATCCACGCGAGCACTGCACCGCTGTCCGTCTCCTGCTCGAGCACGGCACGCCTGAGCTCCACGAGAAACGAGGTGGAGGTCTGCGCTTGGCTTATCCGCCCCAAAAGCTCCAGCGGCTCACGCGCAGTGGTTAGCTCCTTTGCAAGCTGGGTGGCGTCGTAAGCCGATTGGTCCTGCGCGGCTTCGGTGGCCACGGTTGCAACCCGCATCAACAGACCGATGCGCAACATGATCGGCACGGCCCACAGCTCGCCTATGGAGAGTGGGTGGACGCTCTGATAGCTCGCGACGTAGGCGACCAGACTCTCCGCTTCGACACGCGCATCGGTGTGTCGCAGGTAGTCCAGGCACAGGGCATACACGCGGGGTGCACCACGCAGGGCACCGCCCACAAGACGCGGCAACATCGTCAAGTAACCGCGGGGCAGGTCGATGGAGACCTCCCGTAGTTGGTCTTCGATCACGTGCGCATTGTCGAGCAGCCACTCCTCGGCCGGAGTTGGCTCGCGGACCCTGCGCTCCCCCTTGGACAGGATCGCGTATGCCTGCTGCAGTTGCAGACGGGTGTCGCGCAGGCGGTTGACGACCAAGTTCGAGCGACCACGCGTGCTCGGTAAACCGTGGGCGCTCGACAACGCGCGGGCGTGATCGATGAGCTGGGGTAAGCCGAGGATCGCGCCACGTAGAAACTCGAGTTTGTCCCACGAGGCTGCGGCATCGATCGCCGGACTGCGTGCGACCGCTTCTTCCTCCACGCGCGAGGGCACGCGCGAGGGCACTGAGGGCACTGTCACTTGCCTGCGACGAGCTGACGTGCAGAGGAGCGCGAGGCGAGTGCCTTACGAGAACCATTGACGTCGTAGCTTGCGTAGACGCCGCTCGAATCGCGGCGCGTGCGGACAGCGACAGCGTCGCGGTGCAGCCAACCGCCGGTCGTCAGCGGCCAATCGGAATGCATCGAGATGCAGAGCACGAACGAGTCTTCGACGTGCAGACGACAACCGCTTTCGCCCCCACACTTGGGGCAGGGCGTCTTGCTGCTGACGTTCTCCCAACAGGTATCGGACGCGGCGCCGTGCAGTAATGTGATCATTGGGAGTGGCCTCCTTCGACTTAGGCGAGACGTCCCGATGCAGGTATCGTGCCGCAAGCTTGGCACGCAAAAACTCGGTGGATCGCGAAGGGCCAGCTGTCTAGCAGTGAGACGTTTGTGCGCATTGGGGCGTACTGGTGCGGAGCTTTAGTACGAGCTGTGACGTTTGCGCAGCGCCCGGTCCAGTTGTCGACGCGCTGAGTTGACGCGCTCCGCTCGCGCCACGCCTGCGCAAGGGGCACGCAGAATGTTCGCGGTTTGGCGCCGATCAGACAAGCGCCGCGCCGTATAACGCGCCGCGGCAACAGCGCGTTGCGTGACAGGGCAGAGTCAGACCTGCGCAGCCTGCTGTACGCTTGCGTTGGGTGCGCCGAGGAACGCGAGCAGCTCGCGATTGACGCGCTCGGCGGCATCCTGGTGCACCCAATGGGAGCCCTCGGGCACGCGCACCAGGCGCGCATCGGGTGCCCAGTTAGGAGATGGTAAGGCGAGATCGTTGCACAAGAAGCGATCGTGCTCGCCCCACAACACGAGCACCGGCACGCGGACAGGCTTGCGCTTTGGCAAACGCCCAAGCAGTAAGTCGCGCATATTCGCGCGATAGTACGCAATCGGGCCTGCTAGCCCGCGTTGCGAGGCGCGCGCGACTAAGTCGATATCATCAGCTGGCATGTCGCGCAGGAAGATCCGGCGGAGCAACCCGGCATTACGGCGCATCAGCAAACGCTCAGGAAGCCAGGGCAGTTGAAAGAAGAATACATACCAACTCTTTCTAAGTTGGGCAGGCCGTAAGAAGGCGCGAATCAACCGCTCGGGATGTGGAATGTTAAGGGTGACTAGGCGTGCTACCCTGTGCGGGTAGGCAGAGGCGAGCTCCCATGCGATCGCGGCACCCCAGTCATGGGCGACCACGGTCGCGCTCTCTTCGCCGAGCACCGAGATAAGCTCGGCCATGTCTGCTGTCAGCTCGCTGATGCTGTAACTGCGTGTCGAAGCCGGGCTGTCGGACAGGTTGTACCCGCGCATGTCCGGCGCGACCACGCGGTAGCCAGCGCGCACGAGCACGGGAATCTGCCTGCGCCACGAGCCCCAATAGCCCGGAAAGCCGTGCATCAGCAGCACCAAGGGGCCCGTGCCGGCGATAGCTACGTGCAGACGCACGCCACGGACCTGCACATAGCGCAGCTCGACACCTGGCACGGAAGGTTCGGTACTCAAGACAGCGGACATGCGCGCTCCAGGGCAACGCCTCAGGGTGGGGGTAGAGAGGCGAGCGCAGTATGGAAGGGCGAGCCGAGCTCAGCAACGCACATTAACCCTCCAATGGGCTGGACTGTGCGCAGTAAGACGGCTAGACCGCGCCCGCGCAGCTCCCCTCCGTTTTTCCGCTGCGCATGTGAGATTGCATGGATAAGCCTTGCTCGGTGCAACCAGTTACCCGCGCCGTCGTGGCCGGTGGCAGTATTTCCGGCCTGCTCGCCGGAAGCGTGTTGGCCCGATACTTTGACGAAGTGCTGATCGTCGAACGTGACGAGCAGCCTGCGGGATCGTGTCCGCGGCGTGGCGTGCCGCAGGCAGCCCATCCCCATGTACTGCTCGCGCAGGGGCGCATCTGGCTCGAGGGACTGTTGCCGGGTATCGGTGCTGAGCTGCTCGGCGCGGGCGCGCTGCGCGTGCGCTGGCCCGAGGATGTGCGTTGGCATGCAAGTGGTGGACGTTGCGCGCCGCGCATCGAGACCGGCGTATACAGTTACTCGTCGAGTCGAGGCCTGATAGAGCAGCAGATTCGTCAACGGGTAATGCAGATTCCCAATGTAACCTTGCGCTTCGGGGCACAGGCTCAGGGCCTTACGCTCGACTCCGATGGGCGTAAGGTTATCGGCCTGCGTACGCGCAGGTTGCATGCTGACGCAGATTCCGATGAGCTTGTGAGCGCCGATTTAGTAGTCGACGCGATGGGACGCGCATCTCGGGCAAGTGAATGGTTAGGCGCGCTCGGCAAGGCACCCCCTCCCGTCAGCATCGTGCAGCCGTACGCAGGTTATGCGAGTTGTCTGGTCTCCCTACCACAACACCGCTGGCCGGACGCAGCGCTTCTGCTGGTGCGTGAGCCTTCGGGTGCGGGCCGCGCAGGTGGCCTCTATCGGATCGAAGGTGACCGCTTCATCGCCACGGTGGTCGGGGTGGAGCGAGACTATCCACCGACAGATTTTGCGGGCATGCTCGCGTTCGCGCGCACCTTGCCAAGTCGCGCGCTTCACGACGTCCTTCAACACGCAGAGCCCCTGGGAGAGGTCGCAAACTTTCGCCGTACTGAAAACAGACTTGTACACTACGAGCAAGGCACAGCGCCCATCGAAGGCTTCATCGTGCTCGGGGATGCGGCATGCGCCTTCAATCCAGTGTACTCGCAAGGGATGGCAATCGCCGCGCTGGCAGCGGTAACCCTTAGAAAGTGTCTAAGTGCGCAGCCCGCGGGCGCAGCGCCTCGCGTTGGTTTTACACGTAGCTTTCAGCGTGCGCTCGCGCGCGCCAATAAGGTTTCCTGGCAGCTGTCGAGCTCGGCAGATGTCGAGCACGCGCGTGCGAGCGCGAAAACCGAGCACGCGCGTGCGAGCGGCCACGCAGCGCGTCTGCCCTGGTCATTGACTGTGCGTCACCGTCTGCTCGCACGCGTGCTGGCTTCTGCGCTCGAGCGACCGCGTGTGACGCGAGCCTTTGTCGAAGTCATGAACTTGGTGCGTTCGCCCTGGTGCTTACTTCACCCGCGTTTGATCGTGGAATGGCTCAGGCCTCGCAAGCGTGCCCCGCGTGCTCTCAGCCTGCACGCCCCATTGAGCAGAGCGCCGGATGCCGCAGACTGACCGGCTGCACAGCCGCTCGAGCACCGTGCAAGCCGGCAGGAGCAGCTACCCGATTATTGGGTTATCTTACTGTGGCAGAAGGCGCAGTAGGCGCAGTAGGCGCAGTAGGCGCAACCTCCACCCAGGCCGACTACGGGAGATCTTAATTGCGACCTTTTCCGTTCTCGCTGACGGCACCGAGTCTCTGTTGGGCGCTCGCACTGGGGTGTAGCTTCGACCTGAGCGACGTGCCTGTGCGCATACCCCCCGATGCCGGAAAACGCGGGATTTCGGCCGATTCGGGTCAGGCCACGGGCGGGCGCGATGCCGGCGTTCTGGACGGGGGTTCCGCCGGCACGCCTGACGCTGGCTTGCCGCCCCCCGTCTCGCCCGTGCGCCACGCGAGCTGCGCCATCGCCGCGCCAAGTCCGCTGCCCTTAGCTCCTCAGATCTTAACTGATGCCCGTGGCCGACCCGTATTCGACCGTTACCGAGATATAAGCTGTGAAGAAGCGGCTGACTCCGCGACTTGTACGCAGGTGTTAGATTGCGGACCCGGCTCCCGCTGCATCCTGCTCGACCAGCCGGGCATAGGTGTGTGCGGCGACAGGCAAGCAGAGGTTTATCCCGCGATGAGCTTTGATGACGGCCGCTGCGTGACGCACCGCAGCGATCTGGCGCACGCGCGAGCCTGCTGCGACGGGTTACCAGGTTTTGATTGCCGTGTGTGGCCTTACCAACAAAGCAGTACACCCGGTCAGCTCTGTGCACGTCACGAGGACTGTGAGCTCGGTCTAGTATGCAAGGAGCGGCGCTATAGTGGCGTTGGCCTGTGCGTTTGCCCTGACCTCGATGCCCTCGATATCCCTTGGTGCTAGGTGTTAGTGATGGTTGCTTCCCCCCCTGATTCCGCGCGCGGCGGTCCGACCTTGGTGCGCGGTGTGACGCCAAAGCTTGGCGCGTGTTGCCTCGCCCTGTCGCTGCTCGCTGCGTGTTACCAACCTCAGTTGCCGCGCGATGAGCCGGACGAGCCGATCGCGACGGGGGCATCCCCGTCGAGCGCAGACGATGGGGGAACAGCTCGGCCCATCAAAAGTCCTGTCGCGCGGGGAGACAAACCGGTCGTCAGCCGCGGTGGACCTGACGCAGGGCAGCTTGACGCGGGCGAGCTCGATGCGGGTACGCCGTCACTTCCGCCTGTCCCGGCTCAGCACGCGGCCTGTTTGTTGCCGATGCCGCCGGCAGGGGAGCTGCCCGCGAGCCCCACTGCGGCCGACGCTATCAGCCAACCGCCAGCCACGGTTGACTGCGCGAATGCGGCGCCTGTGTTCGAATGTGACGACGACCTGGGCTGTCCGTTCGTCGGCTCATGCCTCAAGCCCGAGCGCGGCGCGCGCGGCATCTGCGTGAAGAGCGGGGGCGTGTCGCTGGGTCACGCCTCAGGCGCCTGCGTTACCTGGGTTGCACCAGAGTTCAAGGCTGCTGCCTGCTGCGCGGGGGTCACCGGCCTTGATTGTCGTGCCTGGCCGATTGCGGACGGTGCGCGGGCCGGCGTTCCCGGTGAGCTGTGTCAGCTGCACGACGACTGCGAGCCGGGTCTGCTTTGCGGGTCGACCTCTGATGCGCGCTGGGGCAAAGGTTGGGGCCGTTGCGTGTGTCCAGGCGTTGACGCCGCGAGCCTGTTTGCCGAGATTGGCTGCGAATCACCCAGCAGTCCCAATCCCTGGGGGAATCCCGACGAGAAACTGCCGGCAACGTGCGTACCCGCCAAGACGCCGGGCTGGGTCATCGAGGTCGCCGCGGAGGAAGCGCTAGGTCACTTTGCCGTTGCAGCGGACGGGCAGGGGCAGCTGCACATGATCTCGACGTCTTTCGAGACATTGCACAGCGTAAGGTCAACGTCCGGCTGGACTAGCGAAGCCATCGACGATGCCTGGTTCTCCTACGTCGCGATGGCGGTGGACTCGGCGGGGCACGCGCACCTGATCGGTGGCGCCATTAACGGTAGTCAGGCGACGTACGGCACGAACGCAAGCGGCACCTGGACGCTAGAGGTCATCGGAGGCTCAGAGGGCGCGGGGCCGCCGCAGATCGTGATCGACAAAGCCAATGTGCCGCATGTCAGCTACTACGATGAGGCGGTCGTCGATCTACGCTACTTAACCCGCCAAGCTGGTACATGGAAAGAGTACCTGGTGACGCGCGAGCGTTCTTTTCAGCAAGCGATGTTATACGTAAATGACACCCTTACCTGGGTCCACGGCGATGACTACTACAACCTCTTTCGCGTGACGCGGAACGGGGAGAGCTTTCCCCGTAGCCCCTTGACGAATGGTATGGACGTGAGCGTAGCGTCTACCAAAGCTGGCGATTTGCTCCTCGCGTTCCAGTCGGATAGTACTCGCGCCCAGCTGATTGTGGCGCGCGTCACTTCCGATAAGCTCACCGAGCAAGTGGTATGGTCCCAGGACAACCCACGGTTTGAGGGCTTCTCGGTCGTGCTGCCTGCGCTTGCGATAAGCAACAACGACCAACCCTGGATCGCCCATAGCGCGCCCGAGGGCATTTTGCTCCAGACCTACGAAAACAAGAAGTGGTCTGCGATTCAGATCGCGGACAAGAGGGCCCAACCCAAGCTCGTAGTCGATTCCGAAGGGGAGCCCCACGTGTTCTACCAGGATTGGTATGGAATCCGGCATGCGTTCCGCGGCACCTGTCCCACGGACCTGGCTGGACCGTAAGCTAAGCCGATCGTGCTCAGAAGGCTGTCGCCAACGCAGTCGTACATTTCGTTCGGCACGCGCTAGTCGATGTGCTTCAGTGCTCGATGATGAAACAGGCACGCGATGATTAGCGCAGCTCAGCGCGAGAACACACGACGCGCGCGAGACAAGTCATGACACGTCGTCAACGAATCACGGCTCTGGTGCAATGGGTCGCATTGGGCGTCGTCGTCGGCGTGATCTCCGGCTCAGCATCGGCGCTGTTTCTGTACCTGCTCGATCTGGCGACCAATTTTCGCGAGGGTCACGAGCAGATCGTGTACGCGCTGCCGCTAGCCGGTCTTGGGGTCGGCTGGCTTTACGATCGTTATGGGCAATCGATCAAGGCAGGCAACAATCTGGTGATCGACACCATCCACGACGAGGGGCCGGAGATTCCCTTGCGCATGGCACCCATGGTGATGATCGGAACGGTGATCACGCACCTGTTCGGCGGCAGCGCGGGTCGAGAAGGCACGGCGGTGCAGATGGGGGCGAGCCTGAGTGATTGGCTGGCGCACCGGCTGCGTTTGAAGCCTCAGGTGCGTCGACAACTGCTCGCCGCAGGCGTGGCCGGCGGCTTTGGATCCGTGTTCGGTACGCCTGTCGCAGGGGCCGTGTTCGGTCTGGAGTTCATCGTGCTCGGGCACCTGGAATACCAAGCGCTCGTGCCCGCGCTGACGGCTTCGATCGTCGGTGACATGACCACGCGCGCCTGGGGTATCGGTCATACCGTGTATCCAGGCGCGGCGTCGCTTGGCCTTACGCCGCTGCTGCTGCTCAAGTGGATCGTATTTGCAGCAGTGGTGGCCCTGGTCACGGTCGCTTTCATCGAGCTTACCCACTGGCTAAAAAGGGAAGGCGAGCGACGCATTTCAAAGCCAGCGCTGCGCATGGCACTGGGCGGCGCCTTAATCGTGTTGATGTGGCGGGTGCTCGGCACGAGCGACTACCTCGGCCTCGGTATCCCAACCATCCTGCGTTCGTTTTCGGACCCCGCACTGCCAAGTTACGCATTCGCCGCCAAGCTGCTTTTCACCGCGGTCACCTTGGGCGCGGGTTTCCTTGGCGGTGAAGTCACCCCGCTTTTCTTCGTTGGCGCGGCCCTCGGCAATCTCTTGGCAGGCGTGCTCGATCTGCCGCTTGCGCTGGCGGCAGGCGTGGGGCTTGCGGCTGTGTTCGCGAGTGCATCGAACACGCCGCTTGCGCTCTCGATCATGGCGGTCGAGCTGCTCGGAGCGAGCGCTTTCCCCCATGTCGCGATCGTGTGCGTATTTGCGTATCTCATGTCCGGACATCGCAGCATCTACCCATCGCAACGTATGACGATCGGGAAAGGTGGGACCCGTTTATCGCGCGCCCGGCAGCTGCGTGAGCTAAGTAAGCACCTGCCGCCGAGCTCTCCGCCCGCGGCGTCTGCAGCGTCCGGCGCAAAAGCTGACGATCATGGGTGAGCTCACTACGCTGGTTAAGCTTAGCGCGATCGCCCGCGTGGCTTCACAGGCGGGCGCGATCAGCATCGCCAAAGACGCGCTGGAGCTATCCGAACGCCTGTCGGCCGGGCGCTTCTTCGTGGCGTGCCTAGGACAATTCAAACGCGGCAAATCGACGCTGATCAATGCCTTGCTCGAACAGGACATCCTGCCGAGGGGCGTTGCGCCAGTCACGTCGGTCGTCACGGTGCTGCGCTACGGGGTGCCGCGCGCGCGCGTACGGCTGGCTGCGGACGCGTGGCGCGAGATTCAGCTAGCCGAGCTGCGCGATTACGTAGCGGAAGCGTACAACCCGCAAAACCGCAAGGGTGTCACCGGCGTCGAGGTCTACTGTCCAAGTGCTCTTCTCGAGCCTGGCTTGTGTTTAGTGGATACCCCTGGCATCAGCTCGGTCTTCTCCGGCAATACCCAGGAAACCCACGACTTCGTGCCGCAGATCGACGCCGCGATCGTGGTGCTGGGAGGAGACCCTCCGATTTCAGCAGACGAGCTCATGCTGCTCGAAACCGTCAGACAGCGGGTGGCTGATGTGCTGTTGGTCCTGAACAAGGTCGATCGTATTTCCGAGCAGGAGTGTGAGGAGGCGCGTGCCTTTACGGAGTCGATCGTCGCGCAGCGCATGCCCGGCTTTCATGCACCGCTCTATGAAGTGAGTGCGCTCGAGCGCTTTGAGCAGCGCGGTGCGGAACGGCAATGGCCGCAGCTTATCGCCCATCTGCGCGGGCTTGCGGAGCTGACTTCCCCAGCGATTGTCGAGCGAGCCTCGGAGCGCGGGGTCGAGGCCTTGGCCGCGCGACTTCATCGCCAGCTGAGCGAGCAACGCGATGCGCTGACGCGACCGGCCGCAGAGTCCGAGCGTCGCCTGCAGGAGCTGCGCCGCTGCGCGCAGGAGGCGGAGCTGGCTTGGGTCGAGGTCTCCCATTTGTTCGACGCCGAGCAGCAGCGTTTTGCCCTGCGCTTTGGCAGAGAACGCGCGGAGTTGCTCAAAGCGAGCGCGCTTGAGCTCGAACGACAGCTTGACGCTACGTTGGACGCGTTAGCAAAGGGTACGTCGAAAAGTAAGGTGCGTGAGCGCGCTTGCGACCAAGCGCGTGAGCTTGCGGAGCACATGTTTGGCACGTGGATGGCAGCGCAGAAGCCGCGTGCGGAGGCTGAGTTCGTAGCGGCGACCGAGCGCTTCGTGGGCCATGCCAATACGTTTTTGGAGCGTACGCGCGCTTCAAGTGAGCTTGCCGCGGGCGCGCTGCCAGCGGCGCTTGTGCCCGAAGCTGGACTGCGCGCACGCAGCCGTTTTGTCTTTGCAAGCCTGATGCGCTTCTCCTCACAATCTATCGCCACCCGGATTGCGGACTCATTTCGCAGGGAAGAGCTCGTCCGCCAAGCGGCTAAGCGCAGAGCATGCGCGCTCGGACGGCAATTGCTGACTGTGAACACGCAGCGCTTTTTTCGTGATGTGGACGATCGTGTGCTGGAAAGCCGCCGCGGGGTGGAGAGCGCGCTCAAGCGCACTTTGCAGGAGATTGCGGGGACGGCAGAACAGGCCGCCCTGCGGGCAGAGGAGGTGCGGGTGCAGGGTGAGCGGGCACTGAAAAACGCATTGCAAGAAGTTGACCGAGGGCTGCACGAGCTCGCGCTGCTCGACGCTGTACCGGCTGGGAATTTAAGGCCAGTGCGCAGATCGCACCATTCGTAGGAAGCAAGCAGCAGCCCGCTCGCATGCTGCTAATGCGAATCATGGGTAAAGCTTACTGTTGGGAGGCGAGAAGCTCACGCGCGGAGGGATTGCGCCAATCGCGCGCGCCAGCGAACCGTACCTTGGCCGCGCCGCTGCGATCGAGCAGGTAGGTATCCGGAAGACCACCGACTCGGTAGTGCTTCACGAGCAGCCCGCTCGGGTCTCGTACGACGTCGGGGGGGATGGTTCCGCCGAAGAACCGCCGCAGCGTCGCCCAATCCCTGTCGACCGCGACCGCGATGACCCGCAGATGGCGGTGCTCCTGGCCGAGCCGCAGCAGCGCAGGGAGCTCCTCTCGACAGGGAGGGCACCAGGTCGCCCAGAAGTGCAGCAGCACCCGTTGCCCACGCAGGTCGCGCGCAGGCAGTTGGGTACCGTTGGATCGGACCAGGCTGATCTCGGGCAAGATGGGACCGCCCTTGATCACTTCGTGACGAAACGGGGCCTCGGACGAAGCGCCGCGCCCGTTCTCGACGCTTCGATACACGAGCACCGCAAGCGCTTGCAGCACGAGCAGCGCAACCGCTGCGAACAGGAGGCGACGGCGTGTGCTGGTTGCGGTCATCGCAAGGCCGGTGCGTCTGTTCCAGTAGGTGGCGCAAGGAGAAGCTCAGGTGTTCCTGCCGCGTTGTTCGGGGGCGACGCAGGCGACGAGGGTGACCCCATCAGGCTGTACAGGACTGGAAGTACGAACAAGGTGAGTAAGGTCGAGGACAGTAAGCCGCCGATCACGACGGTGGCCAAGGGCCGCTGCACCTCCGCGCCAAAGCCGGTGTTGAGCGCCATCGGCAAGAATCCGAGCGCGGCCACCAGTGCCGTCATGAGCACGGGCCGCAGCCGCGTTTCGGCCGCGTGTTCGATGGCAGCGCGGAGCGGTATACCCGCTGCCAGCCGCTGACGGATGGTGGACACGAGCACCATGTCCGCAAGCACCGCTACGCCACTGAGCACCACGAACCCGACGCCTGCCGAGATCGTAAACGGCATCTCGCGAAGCCAAAGTGCCAGCACGCCGCCGACCGCCGCGAATGGGACGCCCGTGAACACGCGCGCTGCATCCTGCCACCTGCGATAGGTGAACAGGAGCAGGATCAGGATGAGTGCAAGGGCAACGGGTACGACGATCATCAGTCGGGTGCGCGCGCGCTCCAGATGCTCAAACTGGCCTCCGAAGCGCACGAAGTAACCGGGTGGCAGCTCAACCTCCCGTTCGATCGCTATGCGCGCCTCGTTGACGAAGCTTGAAAGGTCGCGCCCGCGCACATTCGCCTGCACCACGATGCGACGTTTGCTCCATTCATGTTGGATGGCCGAGGGGCCTTCGACGGTCTTTATTGTCGCCAACCGGTGCAGGGGAATGCGATCGCCATTGCTCGCCGCCACGAGCATGCGGCCGAGCGCCTGTTCGTCCGTGCGATAGGCATCGTCGATCCGTAGCGCGATCGGAAAGCGCCTTTCCCCCTCGTAGACGAGCCCGACCTGGCGGCTGCCGAGCGACTGCACGCTGGCGAGCACTTCGTGTACCGGAATGCCATGACGTGCGACGGCCACGCGGTCGACCTCGATCTCAATTACGGGCTGGCCGGTGATTTGCTCCGAGAGAACGTCGGCTGCGCCCGGGATGCGCTTCAGCACGGCTTCGATCTCTCGTCCCTTTGCCTTGAGTGTATCGAGGTCATCACCAAACAGACGCACGCCCAGATCGGAGCGGATGCCGGCTACCATTTCGTTGACGCGCATCTCGATCGGCTGCGAGTAGATGAGTCGCATGCCGGGTAGGGACGAGAGCTGCTCGGAGATGTGCGAGACGAGCTCTTGCTGCGTGCGCGCGTGCTTCCACTCGTCGGGAGGTGTCAGCATCACGAATATGTCCGCGAGCTCGAGTCCCATCGGGTCGGTGGCGATTTCGGCAGCACCCGTGCGCGTCCAGACCCGTTCGATTTCGTTCGGATACTTTTCGAGCAGCGCGCGCTCGATCTGAGTGCTGGCGCGGACCGACTCTGCAACGGACACTCCCGCCAGCTGCACTTTGTTGATGACGATCGAACCTTCCCACAGGCGCGGCACAAACTCAGACCCCAGGCGCGTGGCAAGAAAGCCGGCATTGGCGAAGAGCAGAACGGAGATGGCAAGGACGAGCCCCGGGTTAGCGAGTGCCCGGTGCAAAGCGCTGCGATACCGCCGCTTCAGAAAGCGAACCATCCTGTTTTCACGGTCAGCCACCTTGCGCGATAGTCCGAGGCTGGCGAGCACTGGCAACAGCGTCAGTGAGAGCAGCATGGAGCCGGCCAGGGCAAAAATGACGGTCCAGGCCATCGGCCGGAACAGCTTTCCTTCGACGCCTTCAAGCGTAAGGATCGGAAGGTAAACGATCGCGATGATAAGCTCGCCGTAGATGGTGGGTTTACGCACTTCGACCACCGCGTCCCTCACCACCTCGAGCCAAGTCTTGCCTGCGTGCGCCTCGTGGGAGTGTCTGGTTACGTTTTCAACTTGGATGATCGAGCTGTCGACGATCAGGCCAAAATCGATGGCGCCCAGGCTCATCAGGCTTCCGGCGATGCCCGCTCGCAGCATCAAGCTCGTGGCGAATAACATCGACAGAGGGATGGCCAGGGCGACGAGCAGGCCGGCGCGCACGTTGCCCAGGAACAAAAGCAGCACGGCTACCACCAGCAGCGCGCCTTCGAACAAGTTGACTTTCACCGTATGCAGCACGCGATCGACGAGGCTGGTGCGGTCGTAGACGGTCTCCACGCGGATCCCGGGTGGCAGGGTTCGCCTCACCTCCTGCAATTGCAGCTTGAGGCGCTCGGTGACTTCTCGGCTGTTCTCGCCCATCAACATGAACCCGAGGCCGAGCACGGCTTCTCCCCGCCCGTCCGCTGTCACGGCGCCGCGCCGGATCTCGCGACCGTCGACGACGCGTGCCACATCACGAACACGGACTGGGATGCCATTGCGGGTCGCTACGACCATCTCGGCTACGTCTTCGGCGGAGGTGACCAGGCCGATGCCTTGGATCAAGCTCGACTCCCCCGCGCGGTCGAGCGTGCCTCCGCCGACATTGCCATTGTTCGCCTCGATCGCCTGGGCAAGCTCAGCCAGGGACAGATCGAAACGTTGCAGCTGGGTCGGGTCGATCATGACTTGGACTTGTCGCTCGTCTCCTCCCCAGGAGTTGACCTCGGCCACGCCAGGAACCGAGCGCAGTTGCGGTTTGATGATCCAATCCTGCACCGTGCGCAGTGAAGCGAGAGAGGCACCTGGGCCAGTCACCAGATAGTGGAACACCTCCCCCAGTCCGGTGGCGACAGGACCCATGCGCGGCCGCTCAATGCCTGCGGGCAACGCGATCCCGTTCAGCCGTTCGGCGACCACCTGACGTGCGAGGTAGATGTCCGTGCCGTCGTCAAAGGTGACCGTGACCTGCGAGAAGCCGAAGCGCGATACGGAGCGGACCTCGTTCAACGACGGCAGCCCCGAAATCGACCACTCGACCGGTGTCGTGATCTGTCGTTCGATCTCGAGCGGTGCCAGGGCGGGCGCGACGGTGTTGATCTGGACCTGCACCGGTGTCGTGTCGGGAAAGGCGTCAAGAGGAAGTCGTAGCGCGGAGAAAACGCCTGCCACCGCGATGCCCACCCACGCGAGAATCACGATCAGGCGATGCTGCAGCGACCAATCGAGAACGCGCGTAAGCATCAGTCGACCTCGCAGCAGCCAGCGCCGATGCTCTCCTTCAGGGTTTCGGTCTTGAGCAGGAAGCTTCCCTCGGTCACCACGGTATCTCCGGCCTTGATCCTGCCTGTGACGCTGACGAGGCCATCCTGCGCGGCGCCTGTACCGGCCGCGGACCCGGTTGTGAGCCCGGCCCCCAGCGTAACGCGACGCGCTTCGTACAGGTCTTCCGCCATGCGCACGAAGACTAGGCTCACACCGCGGGCGCGCTGCACTGCGGCGCGGGGTACGAGCACTGCCGCGCGGGGATCCGTCACACGAATCCTGGCGCGTCCAAACAGGTTGGCGCGCAGCGCGCCGTCTGGGTTCTCCATGGGAACGCGCGCGATGGCAGTTCGCGTTTGCTTATCGATCGACGGTGCAACGTAAGACAGGGTGCCGGTGAGCTCGCGTCCAGCGAGGCCATCGAACGTGATCGTCACCTCTTGGCCGACGGACACCAGGGAGAGATCCGACTCAGGCACGTCGAGCTCAACCCACATCGCCGAGGGGTCGACGACCTCAAACACGATGTCGTCCCGATCGACGAGGCGGCCGATTGTGGCGTTTCTCTGGGTGACAACGCCAGCGAGGGGAGCGGTCAGCGTGTAGCGGGCACTGCCATCTGCGGCTGCGCCAACCATACCGAGCGCTGCTTGCGCTCCCCGTACCTCGGCGCGCGCATCTTCGCGCTCCCGTCGCGCCGTGAGCAGGTCGCGTTCTGAAGAGATACCATCCGTGCGCAGCGACTCCACCCGCTGGTAGTTGGCCTCGGCGACCTGCAGCCGCATGCGCGCCGATTGCAGGCGTGATTGCTCTTCTCCAACTCCTGCGCTTTCGATCACAGCTAGCGGTGCACCCGCTCGCACCAGCGCACCGACATCCGCGCGAATCGCCCGCACCACACCGGGCATGCGCGGGTTTACCTGCGCCATCCGCGTCGCGTCGTAGACGACCCGTGCGGTGGCGGTTACCTCGCGCGTTGTCGGGCGTTCGATCGCTTTTTCGAGCTCGAGGCCGGCCAGTCGCGCAGTCTCTTGGGTGCGGAAGCGGACCTTGGTACCGTCCGCCGGCCCCTCGCCATCTGCCGCAACATCTGCCGCAACATCTGCCGCCGGACGTCCGCCGCGCTCGGGATGACAGATCGGACAAAAAGATTCCGGGAAGCCGTGCTCTTGGCACCAATCCCCCTGGGCCTTGAACACAGGAATAAGGGCCGGGTCGCACTTGGTGCACACCGCTTCGAGCACGCCATGCTCCGCGCACATGACGCCGTCTGCAGGAGCTGCCGTTGGCTGCGCCACCTGGGAAGGCGTAGCGGTTTCGCCAGCAGGACAGCCCGTGAGCGCGGCAAGCAGAACGAACGCGAGGATAGTAAGATTCGAGTGCATATTACTGCCCTTTGCGTTGGGGTGGCCGCTCGATCTTCAGCTCAGGATTGCAGATCAGGCACTGCGACTCCGGCAGGCCATGCTCCTTGCACCAGTCGTTGGTCGCCTTGAATGCGGCAATAAGCTTAGGGTTACAGCGGGTGCACAGCGACTCCGGCACCTGATGCTCGCCGCACCAGTCTTCATGGGATCCGGGGGCAACCTGTGCGGGCGCGTGCTTGCTATCAGCGCTGACGGTGTCTGAACGCACGGTGTCTGCGCTCGCTGCTGTGCTGCTGGTGCTCTCCTTAGACGAGGACTCTTGCTCGCAGGCGACTGCGAAAAGCGTGCTGATGGAAAGGATGAGAGCGACGAATACGATTTTCATTGGCATAAGCTCCTGGGCGCTGGCCCGCGGCTGTGGATGAATGGTTGACGGGGCGCTCCTCATCGCGCCTCTTGCCGCGGATCGGCGCTGATTATCGGTAGCTCCGCCCCGACAGCGGACTCGAGGTCCGCGAGGGCTCGGTAATAGTCGGAGTAAGCGATCAGCGTCTGGTGCTGGGTACTCAAAAAGCGCTCACGGGCGGCAGCGACGGTCAACAGCGGCAGCTCTCCGGCATCGAACCCGCGCTGTAGCAACGTAAGACTCTCCTCGAGCGCTGGCGATACGCTGGAAGTGAAGAGCTCGAGCGCTTCGGACGCTGCACTGAGCTCCGCATGGGCGCGCGCAATCCGAGCATGTAGCGCGCGTGTGGCGACGCTTTCTTCAGTCCGCGCTACGTCTTGATCAACGCGGCGCTGTGCGCGCTCTCCTTGATTGCGCTGCCATAGGTTTAGGGGGACCCCGAGCGTGCCAAGCACGATGTAGTTGGCGGGACTGCCTGCCGATCCTTCACGCGCAACTTGCACCCCGAGCACCGGCGTCGGCCAGGCTTCCCTGTCCGCGAGCTCAACCCGCGCCTGCGCCTCGTCACGTACGGCGCGGCGCACCAGAAGCTCGGGATGACGTTCTTCGGCGCTTGCCAGTACGGCCGAAAGCGACGGCACCGACCGTGGCGGATAAAGCCCGGCAACTACCTGTGGCGGAGCGTCGATCGGCCAGCCGGTGACTTCCGCCAGTCGAAGGCGTGCAATCCGCAAATCGCGCGCTGCGGCAAGCTTCGTCTGCCGGGTTTGGGCGACCTCGGTCTGGGCGATCCGCACATCGATGATATTTGCGTCCCCAGCCGCCAGCCGCTTTTGCGCAACCGAAAGCAGCTCGTTGGCAAAGCGTACGAGTCTGTCCGTTAACGCCACCCGCTCTCGAGCCACTGCCGCAGACCGGTAGGCGAGCACGACCTCGTTCCGCAGCGCCCAGCGGATCAGGTCCGTTTCTGCGTCGAAGCGTTCTCCCACTCGCTCGGCAGCCTTGAGTCGCAGGCCGCGCTCTCCGGCGATCTCCAGGGGCTGTCCCACCGACGCGACAAAATCGAAGTCTCGATCGCGTGCGCCGTTGAAGCGCGGACCGACTCCGAGCTGGAGGTTCGGATTGTCGCGAAACCACGGCTCTGCGCCGGCCCTGGCGGCGTCGCTGTACCGCGCCCGTTGCAGCGCGACCACGACGGTCGGTGCGTGGCGCTCTGCGAACGCCAGGAGCTCCGGGAGGGAGACTTCCCGCTCGCTACCAGCCGCATCTTGCGCCCATGCGGGCGCGTTCGTCGGCATCTCGACTTCTTGCGCCCATGCGGGTGCGTTCATCGGCATCACGCCGCCGGCCAGACAGATGGCTAGCAGTCGGGCGACGCCCGCCTGACGGTTGCTGTGCAACATCACGACAAACTCCAAGCAGAAGTTCGAGCGGTGCACGCTGCCTATCGCGGCGCGCATACCCCGCACATACCCTGTGGCGAGCGTCAGCGCGGCTAGCCTTGCGACTGGCGACACGGACGCTCCCTGTCACTCGGGGATGCTCAGACGGTCGGAGGTCGAAACGGCGGCGCGCGATAGCCAAAGGGGTCGGCCCCGCCGGGGCGGCGGCACGCAGTGCGCGTGCGCCGTCTGGCTGGAACGTCCGGGGAGGGATAGCGGCGTCGCTTCGGGGGAAGCCCGCCGCACAGCACAGGCATCACGCAGCGGCCGACCACTCGCGGCCGCAGCGCGGGCTGTCGTGCGCCGCACCGGCG
>JBBSJC010000082.1:0-19470 GCA_038257655.1 Polyangiales bacterium
AACCACTTCGGAAAGGATCCCAACTGGCGCAGGAGTCCTTCCATTCTCGACCAACTCCGAGGTTGGTCCATCACGCCAGGCCGGCCTCGAAAAGCAAAAATGGCCTCCGCGCCGAGAGTTACAAACTGATCATGTATGGTCGCGCCGCATTGGACTGCCGTCGGGCGCCAGAACCAGCTTGTAACCCTTCGCCCCACCGCCCCGCGCGGTCACGGTGAAGTCGACGAACAGGTGCAAGTCGGTACGGGTGCGAAGCGCCTCGGCAGCTTGGTGCGTGATGGTGACCTCGCCGCGGTGGGTGAGAACGCGCAGGGGTGGGAGCGGCTTGGCCTCTGGCACACGCAGTACGTGCTCGCTGCTGGTAGCCAGGTCGACGGGCGCGAGCTCTAGCGTGCCGCCAGCGATCCGGATGTAGTCCTCGAGGAACACCACGCGCACGCTGCTGCGACCACCGTATCGCTCCTCGAACTCGCTGCTCACACCCTCATCGCGCATCAGAGCGATCACCAGGGTTCGCCCCGCAGTCTCCAGGTCGGAGAGGCGCGCTCGAGCTAGGGGCGTGGCCGCGCGCCGTGCAAGGAAGACGCGTACAGTATGGCCGGGCGAACGCAAGTATCCGATCCGAACCAGAGGGTCATCCTCGTACGCGGCGCAATCCACGGCCTCGCTGGCACCGACCCAGGAGGTGAGTCTCGCGACCAGGCGCTCCTCATCGGCCACGTAGGTGCGAACCTGGTCGAGGGTGAGGTTCTCCGCGCTGCAGCAGAAGTGTTGATCCGGTGGCACGGCGCGTGCGCAGTACAAATCGGGACGCGGCCCGCGGTACGCGATCACCCGCCGCGGGCAGGCGCTCCCGGCGTTGATGCACGGGTAGTACGTGGCGTCTGGGCCTCGAGTCAGGAGCCCAGCCTGCAAGAGACCCGTGAGAACCTCTGGCTCGAGTTCGGCCTCCGCGGTAGACGCGAGCGTGTGCCGTACGTCACCGCGCAAGAGCGCAAAATAGGCGGCGAAGGGCGTAGTCATGCTGCGACAAACATCCCTCGAGCCTTGAGATACGACGTCGCCAGGCTCCCAATCGCGCGCTGATCCAGGCAGATGCGGTTCGGAGGCAGGACCTCGACCGCGCACGGGTAGGCGCGATGGGCCGAGTGCAGCTCAAACTCCACACGCGTGCAGCGCTCAGCACGTTCCAGCATTCCCTCGACCCCGCGACCGGTGGCAAGATCGGCAGCGCCTCGCCAGCGCGTACGGCGCGACCCTGATTCGACCTCGATGCCTCTTAGCACTACACGCAACAGACCAGGTACTGGGTGGCGGCCGCACTCCCACTCCTGAGGGCGCAGGAGTCGCCGAAGTTGAAAGACGTGCTTGGCGCGAACGCCCTGAGGGTCGCCGCAGACCAGCTCGCCGGCAAGGGCGCGATAGAACTCGACCTCGCGTTGATGGCGCGCGTGGATCGAGACGCACCCTCCACTTCGGTCGAAGACCAGTGTGTCCTGCCGCTTTCTGGACGCGAGCACTTCGCCACCGGCAACGGTCATGCAGAGGCTTGGCGTGCCCTGCACCACGATGTCCACCACAAGCTGGGTTCCCGTCTCCGTCACGATGGCTCGGCAGGCTGACGGGCGCCCATGCTCTCGCAGCCACGACGAGACGCGCTTCTCAAGCCACGGCAAGCGCTCCTTGAGCACCGCGGAGGTAAGGTGCACCGCCCGTGAGCACACGTACACCGCGAACATGCGGTGGTTGACCGCCCGTACCTGGGCGCGCGCGTCGCGGAACACTTCCGGGTGCTCCAGGTAGGTGAGCACGGCCAAATCAACACCGGAGGTCGTGCCGGAGCTGCCCGCGAGGTCCACATCGCGGTCGAGGCCGGCCGCGAGCAGAACCTCCGAGCCATGGTCCGAAGCGAGGGCTGCGATCCCATCGAGGGTCTCGCGCAGCGAGGCGTCGCAGTCGTCGCGCGTGGCGACTTCATAGAGCGCTGGCGCGACTTGGTTCGACCCATCCACCAACGGGGTCAAGTCGAGCTGCTCCGCAAGCCGCTGAAGCAGGGGGTGTGATACGGAATCAAGGACGCTGAACTGAATGACACTCGGGCCGCTACGACTCACCATAAACTCTCCTGTTGGCTATAACCTTCAACCGCGCTCGCGCGAGCACGCACGTCGTCACCACGGCCGCTCAGGACCGCTCCGCAAGAGATGCAGAGATGGGATCTCCCCGCCGCGTCCTGCGGTGGCTTGTGTGATTGAAATGCGACACACGTCGCGCGATATGGCCGACTGATTACGACTGGCTTAGGAGATAGTTTATGTCGATAGAGTGGACCGAGGAGCGAGAGACGTCATGCATGGCACGGACCGACCGCGTGGCAACCTTCTCTTGGGGGTGAAGCTTCTTCTCGCCCCATCGGAAAGTGCCCACGCTGCAAATCGTGCCTGGTTTGCCGAGCCCTGCAGCTCGGGGTCGCGCGCCACCGCCTCTTTCGTTGAGGGGCTTTGGCAGCGGATCGGCGACTCCATGGTTGCTCTATACTGAACGCACATGCGGTGATCAAGGGTGCGCAAGCGTCTTTGCATCGCAGCATCGCTATACGCTGGTTATCTCTGGATTCTTTCGACGCGTGGAGCGACAAGTAACACCCCAATCTGGTCCGCTTCTATCGCACGAGATGTGTTCGCCCCACATTTTCCCTGGATCTGAAGGAACTCGTCGATTTGCAGAATCACCTGTCACAAGAGGCGAACAGGTTGGACTTATAGACTATGTGGAAAAACCAACCTCAACATCGCCTGGGCGCAGCCCATGGACAGCAGACTTCTCGAAATCTGACACTGAACGCATTGACAGCTTCCTGCGCCTGATCTACAAGCCGAATGCCCTGTCTAACTTCCTCCTTTCGTCGCTCGCCGCAAAGGCCGCGGGCGGACGTTTTGTGGTTCTTGCAGACAGGAGCTGGCGGGTGCGATCAAGAAGTCTGACGAGCCGTCGCGAGCGAGCAGCCGCCCGGGCCGCGCGTGTCTGCGCCAATGCTACGCGGTCATGTCGTTCCCCTCGCGCATGTGCCCGGCGTGCGGAGTCGAGGCGCCGTTTGAAGCGCCAGAGCACGTCGATGGCAGTCTCATCAAGGTCTACGAGGGCAGCCTCACGCAAAAGCTCGCCGAGCTTACTCGGCTCAGGCGCCTCGCCAAGCGTGAGGGCTACCCCCCGAGCTGGGTCCAGGAGCGCTACGAAGAGCGCTTCGGCGAGCCACCACCTGCAGGAACCAGCGTTGGCCGGTGGGTGCCGCACACAGACGCGCAGCGCAAGAATTAACTCGAGTCATTGATGTCGTCAGAGCCGAGCGCGCAATGGGCGCGCGTTCGTTATCGCGTGGAGGTTGGACAATGGGCAAATCAACAGTGAAACGAAGCAACGATCAGGGGAACCGCAACGGAGCGGCGTGCGAACCGTCCACCGCGCACCATGTCATAATGGACATCGCCCTCGCCGTTGACGGCGGCGGAGAGGAGATGCTCTATCAATGTGAGCGCCGCAGCCCGGAAGCCAAGACCATGATCTGGCAAGACTGCGGGATGCTCGCTTACCTGCGCGACCTTGAGCGGCAACGACCGCACACAATCATGACCCGACCACCGCGTCTGCAGACTACTGAAGTTGTGCGGGCAGTCGGCGACGCTCTGTACCACTGCATTCGCTGCCTCGACGAAGGGGGCGCGTTGTGCCTGCTCCTAGAACCTGGAGTCGATGAGGACAACTACTCGATGCTGCTGGGCCTCGTCGGTGGTGTGGGGGAGGTTGCACGGATGCATCATGTCCGTGAAGGAACCAAAGACGCAGGGAAGACTGCCGTGTTGCTCGGGATTCGCGATAGCCATCATCTACCAAGAATCGACGTGCCAAGTTTCGATTGGGTCGACAGAGACGACCAAGTCCAGTGGCATGCGCCCGTCGTTCGGGAGGAGTTGCTCGCGGCCATCGTGATGTGCACTTCACCCACACATGATGGCCGCGTGGCGGACCCCTTTGCGAGCGACGATGCGACCTTTGTTGCGGCAAATGGCATGGGCCGTCACGCCTTCGGACGTAGGACCAAGCATCAGAGTCCGATGCGGGGGGCGCGTGTGCTGTCTCTGTTCGGGGACAAGCCGCCTGTCACATCGGGCAACTAGCTCGGCTGCGCGAGAAGTGGCGCGACGTGGCGCTCGTACTCGACGATCTCGCGCTGATTCAGACCCAAGCAGACCTCGAGCGTTGGCGCACCGAGAAGCTGGCGCGCAAGCGACCCCTTCAAGAAACGCTCGCCGCACTTCGGGAGTTGATCCGCACGGCGCCGCCCGGCGTGCTCCTGATAAAAGGGGACTGCGGTCTCGGCAAGAGCGCCGAGGTCGAAGAGGGCGCCGCGGCGCGTGCGCAATTGACGCATCGCTCAGCCGACGCAAGCAGCGACAGGGCACCCCTTCACTCGGTCACCGCGATGAGCGTCGACAAGCACGCGCTTGGCAGACGGTTTAGGGGGACCGGAAACAACCGCCAACACACGAGGGGAAGCACTTCGAGTGCGGGGGGGTGTTCAGCAGCGAAAGCGACGAGGGAACGCAGAAAGGGCTGTCACAGAAAGAGGGGTACCCGAACCTTTTGTTTATGTGCAGCCAAATCCATCATCGCCCCCCAAACCATCGCGCCGAGCCGAAGCAGCCAAACTGCTCGCCGACGCACTGCTAAAACGCTTCGTTCAGCTGAAGGCCGAGAAGCAGGCCGAGGAGCCTCGCCATGCCGAATAGGCCAAGCGAGATCCAGTGCCCGCACTACGCGCCCGCCCCGGGCTCACGCACCTGCGTCAGCTTCGTGAGCGGCGGCGGGTGCGTTCGACCCGACACGTTCATGTGCACCGAGTACGTTCGCAAGAACCCGGCGCGAGGCGTGTCGACTCCACCGACCACGCCGATGACGCCTCCCGTGACAGCTACGGTGTCGAAGGACCTGTTCGGCGACGTCGTGCGCGCAGAGGAGCGGCCGAAGGCGGCCCCTCTCCCGCCTCGAACGTCCGTGGCGACCACATCGCAGACGGGCGCGCAGGCATTCACGCGTCCGACCACCGAGGAGCAGATCAACGCACTTGAGGAGCGCCGCGTTGAACTCTGTGTGCGCACCGAAGCAACGGGCGAGGTGTGGCTCGTGCCCGCCTACACCGGGGCGGAGCGCAACGAGGTGACGTTCAGAGACGCGGCGACCATCGCCGCAGTGTGCGCCGTGTTCCCGGGTGCGGAGGTGACGAGGTTTGAGCGCAGAAGGCAGGAGAGGAGCTGAACATGACAAACGTCCCGCCATCCACCCGAGTGTTCGTTCCCCCTCGCTATGCCGAGTCCAACAGCCTCTTGAACCGCATTCACAAGCGAATGAGAAACGGCTGCCCGCCGTGCGTTCGCGACGTGACGCTCTTCGAGCAGGTCGCGCTCTTGGCCGGCGGAGGCAACGTAGCGCGCTTCATTCCGTGCACGGAAGGTCTTGCCTTCTGTCGACCCGGTCTCAGTGCGCCAGCCGGCGATGCTCAGATCGTGGTTCCACATCCGCTGTCACTGGGCGACACCTGCTGGACCCAGACCTGGTACTTCATGCAGCATCGGCTTGGTCACGTCGCCGACCAGGCGAACTGGTTCAGCGTGGGGGAAGGGCTTGCGCTGCGGCTGATGACCACAGAGCTGCGCGGACTCACTTCCACGGACGTTCGCCTTCCGTTCCATACCTTCGCGATCGAGCTCCCCAAAGGGCTGCTCTCCTTGAGCGATCCGATTACCGGATTCCATGAAGCACGCGCAATCTACGTCGCGGAGTGCGACTCAAGCCACAAGCCAGGCGCGCATATTCCTGGGCGCCATTTGATGATCCTCGTTCGCTGCGTAGCGAACGAAAAATCCTCCACGCCTATGGAGTACCTAGACCTCTGCTTTCCCATCTCACTTCTTGAAGGCAGAGGCCTTGATGAGCAGGACGCGGAACCTGCAGCGCGTTACCGAAGCCTGGTCGAACAGCGCGGGCTTTTCCTGGGCTGCGAAGTGAGCACCGAGCAGTCGCGAAAGTTGCTGGTTCAGTTCGTGCTCAACACGTGCCTGTACCTCAGCTCCGCCCACGCCGATATCCGGCACGTGCACGCTGAAGAGATCAAACGACTGTCTGATGGGCGCAACCTCAAGAAGGCTCGGACAAGCGTGCGAGAGCGGGTGGCCCGCCTACGACGCGAGCGAGTATTTCTCGTTGGTTCGAGCGTGCGCGTCGACCCTGTACTGCGGGAACATCTGTTACGTGCTCCTGGCACTGGCTCGAGTCTTACCTACCGCACCGTCGTCCGCGGCCACTGGAAGCATCAGGTCTTTGGAGAGGGGCGCGTCGAGCGCCGCTTGATCTGGATCCAGCCCTACGTACGCGGTGGCGAGGATCTCCCCGAGGCCTTGATCGGGCACTCCTACAAGGTCGCATAGCAAAGAGGAAGACCACCATGATGGAAACGTTCATCCTGCTGCTGAGCACGTGCTCGGCGGCACTGGGCATCTTTACCCTTCGCGACTACCAGATGGAGGCGCTCCGCGCTCTCGCACAAGTGCTGCGGAAGGGAACGTTTGCACCGCTGTTGTGCGCGCCTACTGGAGCAGGTAAAGCGACTATCGCGGCGGCTGTCGTGAAATGCGCTCAGGAAGCCGGCCTTCGGGTGCTGTTTCTCGCGCATCGGCGCGAACTCATCAACCAGGCCTTCGACCGGTTTCGCTCAGCCGGCATCGATTCGAAGGACATGGGCGTCATCATGGGCAGCGACCCTCGCTGGCGTCCAGGAGCCTCCATCCAGATCGCAAGCATCGACACGCTTCGCTACCGGCGCTTGCCGCATGCCGACCTCGTGATCATCGACGAGTGTCATCGCTCGCTCAGCGCGTCCGTAAGAGCAGTGCTCGCCCACTACGCTCGCGCCATCAAGCTCGGCCTGACGGCCACACCCTTTCGTGCTGACGGCCAGCCACTTGGCGACATCTACTCTGATCTTGTTCAAGTCGCGACGATCAAGGAGCTGATCGCGCAGAGCGCGCTTGTCGAGCCCCGCTGCTTCACGGTGCCTCCTGATCAACGTCCTGACTTGTCGCAGGTCAAGGTGCGTCGCGGCGACTACGACGAGCGCGAGCTCAGCGAGGCGATGGATCGCTTGCCGCTCATCGGCAACTTGGTCGAGCACTGGCGTAAGCACGCCGACGGCGTGGCCACCATCGTGTTCGCCACCAGCGTCGCGCACTCGCAGCACATCACCGAGCGCTTTCGCGATGCGGGCATCCCAGTCGAGCACCTGGACGGCAATACGGAGACGCCCGTACGTGACGCCATCCTGGAGCGCCTCGCCTCCGGCGACACTCAGGTCGTCTCATCCGTGAACTGCCTTGCTGAAGGTCTCGACATCCCGCGCGTGAAGTGCGCCATCCTCGCACGCCCAACCAAGTCGCTCGGGCTTTATCTGCAGCAGGCAGGCCGCATCCTGCGCCCGTATCAAGGGCAGCCCGCGATCATTCTTGATCACGCCGGGTGCGTGCTCGAGCACGGTCTGCCGCAGGAGGATCGCGAATACTCGCTCAAGCCCAAACCCAAGCGCGAAAAGGGCCCGAGCACCCCGCCGCCCGTGCGCGAGTGCCCAGGTTGCAATGCGATTCTACCCATCCAGACGCGCACCTGCCCCGAGTGTGGCGAGGCGCTCGCTGCCGAGCGCGAGGCTCCGACCGAGGCGGAAGGCGAGCTTGTCGAGGTCAACGAGCAGAGCCCCGAGCTGCGCATCGCGCACTGGAAGCGCCTCTGCGGCGTCGCCACGCGGCACGGACTGAATCCGGGCTGGATCCTGCACAAGTATCGAGACCGCTTCGGCGAGGAGCCGCCATCTGACTTCGCGCTGCCTGCTTGGAAGCCGAAGAGCGACGAGCAGAAGCAGAAGTACTTCCAGACCTTACTTTCTAACGAGACAAGCGCCCGCTGGGCGCGCGTTCGATATCGCGCCGAGCTTGGGGAGAAGGCGCCGTAGCAAGCGGTCCACCTCCCTGCGAATCGTTCGCTCTTCGCGCCGCCCTTACTGGCGCGCATCAACTCGTCAGACACACGCGGCGGAAACATCCGCTCGCTGCCGACAACCTATTGCCACGATCTGGCGGAGCGCCGCATGACACTCGTATCTGTATGCGCCAAGAAGGAGGTCACGGGCTGGAACGCCCCTGACACTCCTGGCGCGTATAGATGCATGAAAGTCATGGAGCTCCGCAAGGCACTTGAGAAAGAGTACGACTGCGATGCCTACATGACCATGTACGCCGCAGAAGGTCAGAAGAAGATCCATCGCGTCAATCAGGCCGGCTATCGGCTCTACCCGTATCCGCTTCACGTGACCGTGTTCTGCGCTGACTACGACACGGTGAATCATCTCCCTTGGCCAGCGGGCGAGGAAGAGAAGCTTGCCCGGCCGATCATTGACCGGTGGCGTGAAGCTCCGATTCTCCAAGGAGCCATCTTCCACACGACGCTCAAGGGTATTCACATCCTCCAGCCGCTCGAGACCCCGATTCCCATCGTGGGAGCACTCGACTACTACAAGTGGTGGATGAACTTGATTCGCGAGGCGGGGGTCGAATGGGACAAGTCCACAACCAAGGAAGTCGGGCGCCTCTGGCGCATGCCGAAAGTGCGCCGGCTCCACGAGGGCAAGCCGATTGATTACCGACCCAGCATCATGCTCCTCGATGATGTCGTCCCGTTCAAGCTCCCCATGCTTCCCCCGAAGGGGGATGCCCCGGAGTTGCCCCCGACTTCCCGCAAGAGCGCACGCATCCAGCGCGCGGAGCTTGGCGCACTGCAACTTCCTGATGTGGGGGAACCGTGGTGCTTTCGCGCGAAAGTGATCGCCGCCGCCTGTCGAAAGGAGCCACATGAGTGGCACCGCATGTTCATGCACCTCGCGGGTGCGCTTCTTGAGAAGGGGGCTCCAGCAAGCCGCCTCGTTGCCATCTGCCGCGCAATCTCCATTGAGACAGCAGCCGATGACCGCACCGCAGACCGTGAGCAGAGCGCGAAGACCACCCTCGATCGCATGCGCCTCGGCAACCCAGTGAGCGGCTACCAGGGCCTCCTCAAGGAATGGCGCACCGTCGCGCTCGCCCTCGAGGAGTCCCTTGGCATCCGCTCCAAGGAGGACTTCGAGCGCTACAACGCGCCGGGCGCACCTGACAATGCCCCCTGCGGAGCCGAAGTGAGCGCGCTGATTCGTGAGCAGATGTCCAAGGACGGCGACGGCGTCACCGCCTACGAGGTGGGTGTCGGTGTCGGCAAGACGGCCGCCGCGATCGACGAGGGTGCGTCCAGAGCGCAAGGTGTGACTCGGAGCGCAAGCGGCAGAGCGCCGCTCCGATCCAAGACCGCATACTCCGTAGACAAGCACGAACTTGCGAGGCAGTACCAGCGAGACCTTGCCGCCAAGGGGATCGCCGCCAAGAGGCTCTTCAGCCCGCTGACTGTACTGCAGGATGACGGCACGCCTGAGTGCATCCACCACGAGAAGGCAAGCCATCTCGTTCAGGGTGGGCTCTCCATGCAGTGGGAGCTATGCCGCGGGCGCGACACGGAGCGCTGCGAGCGCTTCGAGACCTGCCGCGCCCGTCTCGGTTTCGATGGACCCGAGGACGCGCTTATCACGATCGGAACGCACTCGAGAATCGAGGCCCTCGCTGAAGAAGCAGGCTCGACGGGGACGCTCTACGCCGACGAGCCACCGTCTGTGTTTGAGAAGCATGTCATCACACCCGCTGAGCTTAAGGTTGCGATCGATTCGCTGCACGACTTCGCGGTGCGCTTTGAATGCGCAATGCGGCCCGCGCTCGAGGCCCTTCGCGCATGGCATCACTGCGAAGTTCCGGGCCCGCCACGACCGCCCGTCGAGATCCTGCGTGATTATGGACACCATGTCAGCGCAGCCGACATCCACTACGCGCAAGCGCAAACGGGTCTTGAGACGCGCGACCCGGGCGAGCTTGCTGCCGCCGCCATCGCGCCAGAAGAGGCTCGCGGCCGCGGGCAACTTCCCCTTCGACCCATCGGACGCCACCTCGCCGTGATGAGCGTCACGCACGCTGCGCGAATCGGGCACGCGGCGAGGATCCTGGGAGCGCTTCACCGCGCCCTTACCAGCGCCCTGCCAGGAGCCGCCATGTGGCTCGAGGAGACAGGAAGCGATGCGGGGTCGATGGTCCTCTACCAGGCGCGCGAGAGCTACATCCATGCGCTTCGCAGGCAGGGTAAGACGATCCTTCTCGATGCGAACGCCTCGTCAAACATTCCGCTGCTCACACCGTTCCTCGGCTATGAGCCGGTGATTCATCGGTACGACGCCAAGGATGGCGCGCGCATCGAGCGTACGTGGCGAATGGTGCCGGGAGCCAACCGCTCCGGCTGGTTCGACGGCGAGCTCCCCATACTATGCGACTCCTTGGTGCACGCGATTCACGCCGCCCTCGAGTGGGCGCACGAACGCGGCCCCGAGCGCCCCCTGGCGATTATCACGATGCGCGCCATCGAGCTCGCACTGCGCCTCGCGCACCGGCCTTCGGACGAAGACGCAAAGCGGGCTTGGAACCATCTCTCTCCACCGCCCGAACTGCTCAAGCGGTTTCAAGCTGAGTTCGGACCCGCACTCAAGGCACACTCAGGCCCGATCCTCTGGGGCCACTACGGAGCCATCAAGGGCCTCAACCACATGGCTGGGGTCGACGCCATCATCACCATCGGCGACCCATGGCCAAACGTGATGTGCGCGGAGCACGAGTCCAAATTCGCCGGGCTCGATCAAACCGGGCGCGCCCGAGGCGAACAGCAGTGCCAGGACGAGCTGGCGCAGGCCCATGGCCGCCTTCGCACGGTCCATCGCACTCGACCTGGTTGGGCGCTTCACGTGGGCGCCGTGCGCCCCGGCGGCAGAGCGTGGCTATTCCAGGTGCAGGTCGTTCAACCTGGACGACCGGTCAACGCGCGGACTCTCACGGCCGACGACATCAAGCTTGCCGTCAAGCGACTCGGTGGTGCGCGTGCCACGGCGAAGTACCTCCAGTGCTCCGAGCGCACCGTGCATCGCTACAGGTCGGGCGACCGCGCTCCGGAACCCGCCATCGTCGAGGCCCTTCTGCCGCTCCTGCAGTGGCAAGCCGCGTAGCCGCGCCACCGGCCACGACACGCCCGCGGCACGACACGGGCACAGCCCGCTCCGAGGTCCGCGCTGCGCGTGCATTAGCCTATGTGAGTGCGGCGTGATCGAATAAGGCTAATGGCGGCTGCGCTCGGAAGGCTGAGGAGCGCGCCTTGGGCGCTACGCGGTGGGGGGTGTGAAAAAATAAGACGGACCGAAAGCCTTAAGAGAAGTATTCTCTTTAAGCCTTTCGGTCCGTCTTATTTTTTCACACCCCCTTGGGGCGCACGACGACGGCGCCGGAGGCGCTCCGGAAGCCAGTGACCGTTGGGGAGAGCGCGAGGGCTCGAGAGCTACTGGTGCCCCGTGTACCTCCTGGCTAGATCCAGAAAGCGCCTCAGGGCGCCGTAGCGGGCTTTCTAGCACTGGACGGGCTTGTCATCGCCCAACCAGTCCTCAGGCCGCCAAGGTGCCTTCCTGATCGCGCAACGGGGCATCTCAGGAAAGCCGTAGACCCGCGCCTACGCGCTGGCATGCGTACATGTCGAAACCCCGACGATGGAGCGTCGATGACCCGTAACCCAAGTCGATCATCGGGAATGATCAAGCCGGGCTACGCCAGAGCAAAATCGACACACCGAACCAAGAAATCGGTGTCACAAAAGTGACCCTACCCGGACCTTTTTGAAGCAGGGGAACGATAACGTGTGCGACCTGCGCGTTGGGCTGTTCCTCCCGGCTGCGACCCGTGCAGCGCTCTTCGCGCACTGACCCGTCGGCCCCTCCCGGAGAAGGCGCCTCAAGGCGCCGTGCCGTCTTCGACCCACTCAACTCCAGCAAGGCAGCGAGCGGGCCTTGTCGTTCCCGGACGACGCATGGATCCACGCGGCCTTCGGGTCGCCAACCGAAGGGCCTTGCTGATCGTGCAATGGGCATCTGCGCACTCCCTGCCGAGCTTCCTCCCAGGTGGTTCCGCAGCAAAGCCTATTCCGGAGCGAGCGCGATGACGCAGATCGATCACCCACGATCCATTCGGACCAGCTCCACGAAGCGACACGAGGGTTTGAAAAAATCGCTGTCACAGAAGGGACCCCATCCAGACCTTTTGAAAGCAAGGAAACGTCGTCGGCGCGAGAGCGCACTTCCAACCGCGCTCGACGTCCATTGGGACTTCGCCAAGGCCAGCGATACGTGGGCTCGAAAAAGTCCCTGTCACGAAAGAGACCCTGCCCAGACCTTTTATAAGTCAGAAGCGTGAAGGGGAAGTTCTCGGTTTGAGGTCAGAAGAAGTCCGCGCCGAGAGCGGCGCATTGACAGCTCGATCACCCACGCGATCCGTACTGAACGTTTCTGAAGCAAGCCACGCAGAAATCCGAGAATCGCTGTCACAAAAGTGACCCCGCCCAGACCTTTTATAAGTCAGGAAACGACGAAGCGTACGCCTTGCACCTCGGAGCTTTCTTCACCCCTGAGTGCCCACGAAGTCCCCCAACAGGCTCTGATCACCCGCGCCATGGGCCGCGGTGAATCCACGCATCACCTCACGCTGAGCAAGTCGTGGCGCCTGTGCTGCTCGCCGTCGCTTTCGCTGTCTTCGATTTGTCCGCCCCCGCCTCTATTCCCGACAAAAGGAGCAAGAAACAAGTGAACAACTTTGAGAACAAGCACCTGAGCTACTCGCGCCTCAACCGCTACGAGCAATGTCCCCTGAGCTTCAAGTTGCAATACATCGACAAGCTTCCAAACGAAGCCGGCATGCCAGCGCGCTTTGGCAACCTCGTGCACAAGGTGCTCGAAAGACTGCTGCGTGAGCATGTTCAAGCCGAGCAGGTCGGCCCCCTGCCGGAGGAGCGCGCGCTCGAGCTTCTCCAAGAGCAGTGGACGCGAGACGAGATGATCGGCGCTCAGGAGTATCGCGAAGCCGGGGACATCCTGCGCACATTCGTGCGTGACGAGGGCGTGGTGGACCCAGGCAACGTGCTCGCCATCGAGCAGCCCTTCGAGATCCAAGTCGGCCGCTTCACGGTTCTTGGCTACATCGACCGCGCAGATCGCATCGACGGCGACGGCATCTGCATCCGCGACTACAAGACCTTCCGCATGCTGCCCGACCAGCGCGAGCTCGACGCAAGCTTGCAGCTGAGTCTGTACGCCGTCGCGGCGAAGCAGCTGTGGCCTTGGGCCAAGCGGCTTGAGCTTGAGCTGCACATGCTTCGCCAGAACATCCACATGCGCACCGAGCGCACCGAGGAAGAACTCGAAGCGGCGCTGGCCTACGCAAGCTCGTTGGGCGAGCAGACCGAGAGTGCCGCCACGACCTTCCCGCCGCGATTGAACGCGAACTGCGTGTACTGCGACCACAGAAGCCAGTGCCCGGAGTTCGCACGAGCGCTTTTGGGCAATCGGGTGGAGGTCTGCGAGGATCTCAACGACCTCGAACGTGTCGCGATGGAGCGCGAAGAGGTCGCAGTCCTCGCCAAGATTCTCTACAGCCGCCGCGACCAACTCGACAGCATTCTCAAAGCGCAGCTTGAGACCCGAGGCGAGATGGTGCTTGCTGGTATGAAGTACCGCTTGGGTCAGATTGCCCGCAGGGACTTCCCGGTCGGTAAGACCTTGCAGCTACTCGCGAACGCAACCGGAAGATCCGAAGCGGAGCTTCTCGAGAAGCTTGCTGGCATCGAGAACGGCCAGCTCGACGCACTCGTGAAGAGCCTGGGCCCGAAGGTGGGCAAGCCCAAGCTCAACATGCTCAAGGCCGAGCTTGAGGCTGTGGTCGAGAAGAACTTCAGCACGCGCCTGTTCGCGACACGCGCAGCGTAAGGCGCCAGCAACAGCAAAACGTCAGGTGCGCGCCGTGGTGGCGAGCGCGCCGTGTTCACGAATGAAGCGAGGGGAGCAAGCGAATGCAGACGCAGGCGGAAGGTAATTTCGGCAATGAGCTCGACGTCGACGAGCTGGGTCCGGTGGAGCGGGAGATCGCCGAGCTCGTGATCGGGCGCCTCTTGCAGGGAGAAGAGGACTACGGGCCATGGAAGCTTGACGACCCGCGCGACAACCTCGACGAGGCACTCGAGGAAGTCGTCGATGCGTTGCACTACTGCGCCGCTGAGCTGCTCCGCATGCGTGATCATCGCGCTCGCATAGGGGGGCGGGCTCGCATGCCTCGCGTCTATACCTGCCATCGATTTTCGTCTGACCGTGCAGGCGCAGCAGACAGCCTGCGGCGCATTTGCAGGGAGATCGTGCAGGAGGGCTGCATTCCGATCTGCCCCCAGTTGCTCCTGCCCGCGTTCATTCACGAGGACACCGAGCGCGACCTCGCGATGCGCCTGTGCCAGGAGATGCTGCGTGGCTGCGACGAGGTGCGCGTCTACGGGCGTGAGCTCACGCCCGGCATGCGCATCGAAGTGAGCTTCGCGGAGCTGCTCAACATCCCGGTGCGTTTCGTCGACAGCGCCGCGGATGTACCGTGAGCGGAGCATCTTCGAGGCGCAAGGGAGTAAGCTACGAGAGGACCGTGGCTCGCGAGCTTCGCGAGGTGTTCGGCGACGACGTACGTCGCGGAATGCAGTTTCGTGACGGGTCCGAAGCTCCGGACGTCATCGCCCCGTGCTTCTGGATCGAGTGCAAACGTGGCAAGCGCACCAACCCCGTCGCGGCCCTCCGGCAGGCGACCGACGCGTCAGATGGTAAGGGCCTGTGGCCTCTCGCCGTCTGCAAGAACGACAACGAACCAGCCACCGTGACGATGACGTTCGAGGACTTCCTCGAGCTCGTCCGCGAGTGGTGGTCCACACGCAAGAGCTGAAGGGAGCCTTTCATGCAAGCGCTTGTTGCCGCCATTTTGGCGGTGGTCACCATTGCGTCCACGCCCAGTGGCGTACCAATCTACGCGCCCCACTTCCGTAATGCGGCGGGGGGCGCTGAGCATCGCGCCGAGGAGCTGGCCTCCACTTTTCTCTTCGCGGAGGAGGTGTACGGCATTGACCCGTACCTCCTGGCCGCGCTCGCGTTTCGCGAGTCGAGCATGAATGCGGAAGCGATCGGAACCAAGGGGGAGTTCAGCATCGTGCAGCTTCATCCTCGCTCACGTTGGGGGCGCGCAGCTCACACGCTGTGTAAGGGCGCGGAAGCCTCCTGCGAGCGCACGGCTGTGCTCGAAGCCGCGAGGCTACTCGCGCTCGGCGTGAAAGAGTGCGGGAGCGAATCACGTGCGGTTGGATTCTATCGAACCGGGCACTGCACCGAAGGTGTCGGAGCAGACCGGGTGCTGAGTGTGCGCGTCCGAATGCTTGCCTACAGCAAACAGGAAGGAGAGTGGGAGAAGTGACAACATCGAAGGCAATGAAGAACAAGACTGGGCGTCCGAGCAAGGGTGATGCCCACGCCTACAACGTAGAGGAGCTCGACCGCCTCCTTGTGCATGGAGATCACGTCGAACTGGAGGACGGTCAGATCACGGTCGTGTATCCCACCTTCCGCGAGCTTGCGCTGCGCTATGGGTGCAGCCTGAGCACGATCTCAGACTACGCCAAGGCGCACAATACCGCCCGGCGCCGCAAGGCCGCAGCAGACCACCTTCGTGTTCGAAGTGACCAGAAGCTCTCGGAGCTGCGTGCCGACGCTGTCTCTCTCACGAAGGAGGACCAGCTCCGTATCCTCGACACTTACATCGCACAGTTCGAGAAGGCTCTCGCGGAAGGTCGCGTCCGTTGCGACAGCGTGGCCGACTTGAACACGGCGTTACGCCTGAAGCAGTTCATGCTCGGCGAAGCCGACTCCCGATCAGAGGTGAACGTCGCGATCTCTCTCGAAGCGCTGCAGGTGCGTCACCGTGATGCGGTGCGGCGAATCCAAGTGCGCGACGTGAGGGAAAGCGGCGAGAACATCCCTGTCGGAGCACTTGAGGCCGACACCCAGGACGACGCGCTGGTGGGAGGACTCCTGACTGCGATGGCAAGTGAGGTGGTTTCGAACGTCATCGTCGCTCAGGAATCACTTACGTCCTGACGAGGATGGGGGGAGGAGTTTCGCGAGATTCGGGAGGTTCCCCCCCGAGGCAAATTTCGTGAGCTCCTCCCGAAACCGAACACTCAAGGCCTAAACCGAACACCAAAACGCTCCGGTTCTGATTTCCTGAATGATGTCCGCTTTCTGCTCAAGTCGGACATCCCGTACTCAAACCCGAACAAAACTCAGCCTCTTGCGCCGCGCAATCACGGGACAATCCGGCCATAAGGCGAAAATCCCGATCGATTTCAGTAGGTTAGAGATGGCCGCTTTCCCCGTAAAAACAAGCACCCGAGGCCAGGGGGGCCGGCGGGGGGAGCGGCGGGCCCGGGGGGTAGTTGACTTTTCGCGGGATTACAGGGCCCGCGGACCACTCCCTACCGGCCCTCGGGAGAACCTCAATTTTGGAAACCGAACATTGAACACGTCTCTACCCGCGGTCGCCGTGTTCGCTTTGCCTGCAAGTAGCTACCTGCAGCCCTGTCGCGCCCGAATCGATCTGAAAGCGCCCAGCGGATCAACCTTGATCCTGGCAAGTCATGTGCTCCGGCCTCTGCAACCCGCGGCAGGGAGTGTAACGGCCCAACCTCGTACGGGTCAGATCAAGAATGATCCTAACTCAACACGGCTGGCCGCGGAGTGCCTGCAGCATCTCTTCGTCGTCAGCGTGAAGGTAAATCGACGTGGACCGAAAACTCGTGTGGCGTGCGAATCGTTGCACCAGGAGCGGGTCCTTGTGCCTGCGGTAGACGGCAGAGCAACTCGTGTGCCTCAGCGCGTGAAAGTTGAGGGGCCGTTCGAAGTGCGCACGCTTCTGCCACCGTGCGAACAGGTGCCGAAGACTGCGGGTCGCGATGCGCCCCTTGCGCTGGCTGACAAACAGCGGCGAGTCGGCCTCGAGCGCCTCCTTCCTCTTGCTCTTGTACTTGTAGAACTTGGCGAGCTTCGCGACGAGTGCGTCCGGCATGATGACTTCCTGCCGCGCGGGGCGCTGCGCGCTGCGCTTGTAGACCTTGAGCAGCACTCGGCGACGTGGTGTGCCGTCGGGGTGAAACACATCGCCAACATTCAGGGCGGCGATCTCATGACAGCGCAGGCCTGTACCGAGGGCCACCGAGAACACCACGTGGTCACGAAAGCCGGCGGCATGCTCGCCGGAGGCCTTGAGGAGGGCCTGCTGCTCCCTGAGCGTGAGGGTCTTCGGAGGCAGCGCGATCTCGCTTGCGTAGTGGGTCATGACGCCTGGTTCCTTTCGAGGGGGCGGCACAGCAGCGCTTCTGCGGCGCGCACATGCAAGGCGAAAAGCAGGACCTCCCTGCAGAAAGAACGACGAGCATGAACGTGGACGAAGCATCAGAGCTCCCTCCCGTAAAGCGGTGGAGTACGACACATGACGCATGCGGGATGTGCCACTCAACAGCGCGACGGCATCAGGGCCGCGGGTTGTGCTCGTACTGCTATCAGCGGGACCGCTATCATCCGACGAGCGAATCACTCCCGCCCGCAAAGTGGAGCGTCTATGGCGACGCTTGCTCAAGTTGCACCTCGGCCGCGCACGGCCACTGTGCGAGGGGCCTGTGCAAGCCCTGCTACGAGCGCCACAAGAAGCAAGGAACCCTCCCTGAGCTTCGGGTCCGGCAGCCGGCGCCATTGAAAAGCAACGGTCGTTGGAGCTTGTACGCGGCGAGCTGCGTCGATTGCAACGCGACCGATTGCCCTCATGCTGGCCGCGAGCTGTGCAGGCGCTGCTATGCGCGAAGAAAGACATCGGGCACGCTACCGGCTCCGAAGCCGCGGCCGTGGTCATCGTTCGCAGATGCCTGCCTATCGTGTCAGCGTGTAGATCGACCGCATCGCCGAAAGGGCCTTTGCACCACCTGCGGTGAGCGTGACCTTCTGAGCGATCCCGACACGCGCCGCCGTGTCTTCGACGCGCGCAATCTCTATTGGACAAGTCCGCACGGTCGCGACGTGCGTCGCAAGATCGAGCAACGTCAGCTTGAGCGGCCAGTGGTTCGAGAGCGTAAGCGACGCCACACACGCATCGCCCGAGAGCGTCGTCGCGGCATCGCCGCGGATGTGCCGATTGGGTATGAGGGGCTCGTGCTCGAAGTGTTCCAGCAACGCTGCGCTGCTTGCGGCTCCGCTGAGCGTCTGGAACTCGACCATCATCGTGCGCTCGAGCATGGGTTTGCTCTCATGCACAACGCCGTCCCGCTCTGCCGGTCGTGCAATCGGCGCAAGAGAACCAAGGGACCTCGTGAGTTCTACGATGCCTGGACGCTTGCTCTCGTCATGAGCAACCTCCAGGACGTGCGTGCCCGCTACGGCGACGGTAGCACCCAGTGCTGATCATCCCGCGCAAGAGTGAGACCGATGTCTCGAGCTGGCTCGCGACCGAGGCCGGCTTCGTCGAGGGGCTTTGTCACTGGGAGGGGCAGCCTGTCCGACTTGAGAGCTTCCAGCTCGCGTTCCTCCAGAATCGCAAGCGCTTTCGTTGGGTGACGAAGAGCCGCCAAGTTGGCTTCTCTTTCCTGTTCGCTCTGGAGGCGCTGTCACGCTGCCACCTGAGACACGGGCACACGTCCATCTTCGTCTCGTACAACCAGGCCGACGCGACCGAGAAGATCGTCACCGCTCGTCAGCTGTATGACGAGCTGCCCTCGGCCTACAAAAAGAAACTCGTGATTGACTCGCGTACGGAGCTTGCCTTCGAGTCGAACTCGGCCCGTGGTGGCCTGTCACGAATCATCTCTGTTCCCTCGAAACCTCCGCGTGGCAAGCGCGGTGACATCATGCTCGACGAGGCCGCTCACCTAGTCAACGACCGTGAGGTCTACACAGGATCCACCGCGCTCATCCTGCGCAGCAACGGGCAGCTTACCGGTTGCTCCACCCCGCTCGGACGCCGCGGCATTTTCTGGGAGATCGCCAAGGAGGAGCTCCGCAAGTACCCTCACCACAGTCGGCAGATCGTGCCATGGTGGCTGTGCCGCTTCTTCTGCATGAACGTCCCGCGCGCCGCGCGCGAAGCTCCTGCGATGGCGGCAGAGGACGCCGTAGCAACGTTCGGAACTGAAGGCATCAAGGAGCAGTTCGAGACGCTTCCCCTCGAAGATTTCGAGCAGGAATTCTGCGCCAAGTTTGTCGATTCCACCTACAGCTACTTTCCCTATGAGCTCATTCTCCCGTGCACCGACGCGAACTTTGAGACGGTGCAGGACTTCACGGATATCCCGGCGCCCGAAGGACGCATCGTCGCG
>JBBSJC010000083.1:0-19310 GCA_038257655.1 Polyangiales bacterium
AGGCGACTCAGACGTGCCGCAACTCGCCCAGCAGACGATCTGGCCTTACACCGCTCTCCTACTGCACGACATGGGCGACGAGCTTACAGACGAGCGACCCACCTGGGCAGCCGACGCACGCGAATGGCGAACTCCGCCTTTATGGGGCATCGGCCGCATCGAGAGGGTCAACCGTCATCTGCAGCTCCTTCATGACGGACGCGCGCGCGGACTCGCGGAGGCTATTCTGTGGCATGGGGGCGACGGCGAGGCTGCTAAGGAAGCCTTTCGCGACCTGTCAGCAGAAGAGCGCGCACTGTTGCTTACTTTCCTGGAGTCGTTGTGAGATCCCGCTGGTTGCGACTTCTGGCTACGGGCGCGCTGGGTGCTCCCTGAGACTCAGCTGGATGACGGGAAGCTGACCTGCCGCGACAGCCGGTCATCCTGAGCGGTCACGAACAGGCAACGTGGCGCCCGACGGCGGCGCATGGCGGCTTCGCCAACGCGCGCGTCTAAGCCTAAGACATCACTGGCGCACTCTGGGGCTGGTCGCTTGCAGTGTCCACTCCTATGGCCACCCTGCCCATTGGCACACCTTGCGACGCGGCAGCGTGCGCCTTGGCACCGTGTTTGGCATCAGCTCGTCTCGCGACTGCCCTAACGGATACGCCAGCGTCGCAAAGCCACATTGCGATGGCAGGCACATGGCTACACGGCGGCGTCTTTTCGCTGCGTGCGACGACGACTGTGACCAAGCGCTCGTCTTCGGATATCGCGGCACATCCGTCACCGGCTCGCCACCTACGCGCAGTAGACCGTCGCGGGTAGCGGCAGACCGTAAGGTCCGCTTCCCGTACGCGCTGCCGCACGGGCTGTGCAGCGCCATGCAAAATATGAGGTGTCTGGTGAAGGTGTTTACATGTGCGGTGATCCTAAGTGTGGCCGGTTGCACATTTAGCGATCCCATCGCGAGCGACGCAAACTCGAACGCCACGCTCGGGCTCGAAGCAGGGGATGTGCTCGTCATCCGGCAGCTATACGGCGGCGGGGGAAATAGCGGAGCGACCCTCAAAAACGACTTCATCGAGCTCTTCAATGCCGGGGCGGCCCCCCTTTCCTTGACCGGGCTCTCAGTCCAGTATGCGCCGAGCAAACAGTCGTTTGGCACGAGTAAAGCCACCATTTCTGAGCTTCCGGACGCCCTACTCGCACCTGGACAATCCTTCTTGATTCAAGCTGCACAGGGCAGCGCGGGGACCGTTGAGCTACCGACCGCCGACCTGAGCGATGACACTCCGATCGCGATGAGCGCCAGTGCTGGGCGCGTCGCTCTCGTCCAGGGCACGAGTGGACTCGACTGCGGGGCGCTCGCGCAACCGTGCGCGGCCGAAGCGCTCGCGCGCATCATCGACCTCGTGGGCTACGGCGCAGGCTCGACACAGAGCGAAGGCAATCCTCTGCCGACCCTCTCCGCCAAGACGGCTGCGCTGCGTCGACGTGGCGGATGCCAGGACTCAAACGACAATAGTGCCGATTTCGAGGTCGCGGATCCTGCGCCGCGCAACAGCTCAAGCCCGCTCGTGCCGTGCGGCGACGCGGTCGAGCCGCAGCCTGCGCCAGAGACGGACGCTGGTACGCCGATCACGGACGATCCCGGTATGCCCGGCGCCCTACGGATCCATGACATTCAGGGGGCCGCGCACCGCTCGCCGCTGGCCTCTGCGCAGGTGAGTAAGCTCGAAGGTATCGTTACCGCGCTAAGCCCGACAGGCTTCTGGTTTCAGGATCCGACGGCGGATGACGACCCGGCGACTTCCGAAGGGCTGTTTGTGTACACAGCCAACGCTTCCATCGGCATCAACGTGCGCATAGGCGATCGCGTGTATGTCAGCGGCCGCGTCACGGAGTTCCGTCCGGCCTGCGCGAGCTGCTCGCCCTCGTCGAATGCATTCGATAACCTGACCATTACGGAGCTCACGAACGTATCCGACCTGCTGGTGGTCGCCGTCGGCGAAACACTGCCCGAGCCGGTCCGCATCGGCATGAGCGGTCGTATGCCGCCCCTCACGCGCCTCCAGGCTGACACCAGCGGTGACGACGCAAACCGAGACGTTGAGACCAACGGCGCCGCCTTCGATGTCATCCACAACGGTCTCGATTTTCACGAAAGCCTCGAAGGCATGCGCATCGCGTTCGACGACGCCGTGGCCAGCGGCCCCACCTACGACTTCAGGACCTCCCAGGAAGTCACCGTATCGATTCCGGGAGCACGATCTCGCTTGAGCGCCCGCGGTGGGCTTCTCCTTGGTGAAGTAGGCCATGGCGACGACCGCCAGCCTGAGCGCTTTCATGTGTCGAGCATGCTTACTGGCTACGAGTCATTTCCCCAGCTTGATGTAGGCGATAGGTTTGACGGGGAGCTTGTCGGGGTCGTGGACTATGCCTTTGGTAAGTTCTTAGTGCTTGCCACTACTCTTCCGACAGTGGTGAAGGGTGGCCTAGTACGCGAGACCATAGACCTTCCGATTGCAAAGGCACGCTCTCTCGACGTGGCCACGTTCAATCTCGAAAACCTCGGCGGCGACGCGGAACAACAACGCTTTGATGCCATGGCGCAGGTGGTCGTAGGAAATCTCGGCAGTCCCGATCTGCTGGTGCTCGAAGAAGTGCAAGACGACAACGGAGCTGCCAACGATAGTGTGACCCGCTCCACCCTTACCATCGCGCGTCTGACGCAAGCCATCAGCAACGCGGCGGGTCCCCGCTATGAGTATCGGGACATCGCCCCCGAAGACGACCAGGACGGCGGCCAGCCAGGTGGTAACATACGGGTCGGCATCCTGTTTCGCACCGACCGGGGTCTTTCGTTCGTCGACCGCGCGGGGGGTGGCGCGACCACCTCCACCACCGTCACCGATCAAAATGGGGTGCCTCAGCTTTCGGCCAGCCCGGGGCGCATCGCGCCAAGCGACACCGCGTTCGCCAACAGCAGAAAGCCGCTCGTGGCAGAGCTTTCCTTCGCGGGCGAGCCGCTCTTTGTGGTGGGAAATCACTGGAATTCGAAAGGCGGCGATGACCCCACGTTCGGTCGCTTTCAGCCGCCCGTGCGCTCCTCTGAAATGCAGCGCCGAGCGCAGGCAGAGCTTGTGACGCAGTTCGTCGAACAGATCCTAGCGATCGACGCCAACGCAAACGTGCTAGTGCTCGGTGACCTGAACGACTTTCGCCATTCCGATGCCGTATCCCTGCTCGTCGACAGAGCCAAGCTTAGTCACCTGATCGACACGCTGCCGGAGAACGAGCGCTACGGCTACGTGTATCAGGGCGTCTCCCAGTTGCTCAATCACGTTCTGACGAGCCAAGCCATGGCCGCACGCTTGGTCGGCTTCGATGTGGTGCACATCAACGCAGAGTTTGCAGACCAACTGTCAGACCACGATCCGTCCGTGGCTCGCTTTGCGTTTGCGGAGCCCTCCCCTGGTGACACAGACATGCCCCCTGACTCTCCTGTCGTGGATGCCGGGCCAGTTGACGACGGGACTATGCGCGACGACGCCGGGGCGGGCAGCGGCGGCGACGCCGCAGCGGGAGCGGGCGACAGTCCGGATGCTGCCAGCATGTCGCCAGTCGAGCCCGTCGAGCCGGTGGCCGACGGCTCAGCGGGGGACGGCCCGGACACCGAGACTGACACCGACCCGATTACCAGCGTCCCTGGTAGCGTAGACGAAGGCAGCCGTGGCGGGTGCAGCCTTTCGCTCCGCGGCAGCGAAGGTGCAACGAACTCACTTGGCTCCTATGGCTTGCTGCTCGCTGCCTTCACGTTGCTCGCACGCAGGCGACAGCTGCGCTGAGTGCGGCCGCGCTGCCCTGCGGCGCGAGATGGACAATCGAGCGTCCGCGAGGGGCTGGCAGCTCGTGGCGCAGTCAGGTCGCAGCGGTCTGTAGTCTCCACAGGGCGGCGTAACGCTCACCCCGAAGCACGAGCTCAGCGTGGCTGCCCTCCTCGACGATGCGTCCGGCTTCCATCACGCAGATCCGGTCCGCCTTTTGAATCGTCGATAGCCGGTGGGCGACGAGCAGCGTGGTGCGTCCCTTCGTGATCGTGTCGAGCGAGCGCTTGATCGCAGCTTCTGTTTCGTTATCGACAGCCGACGTGGCCTCGTCGAGCACGAGGATCGGCGGGTCTTTAAGCAGCGCGCGTGCGATCGCAATGCGCTGACGTTGCCCGCCCGAGAGCCGCTGCCCCCGCTCGCCCACGCGCGTGTCGTAACCCTCAGGCAGTCGCGCGATAAATTCGTGGGCTTCTGCCGCGCGTCCGGCACGCACGATCTCTTCGCGGCTCGCATCGAAGCTGCCGTAGCTGATGTTGTCGGCGATTGTGCCATCGACCAGATAGACGTCCTGACTCACGAAACCCACCGCGCGCCGCAGCTCACTCAAGGCCAACGTGTGGATAGGCACCCCATCGATCGTGATTTGCCCCTCTTGAGGCTCATAGAAGCGTAAGAGCAGCTTGACGAGCGAGCTCTTGCCGGAGCCGGTACTGCCGACGAGCGCCACCGTACTGCCCGCGTTCACGCGCAGGGTGACGCCGTCGAGTGCGCGCTGCTCGCCGTAACGCAGCACCACGTTTTCAAGCGCAAGCTCGCCGCGCAGCGTGCGTGTATCCCACTGGCCTTGACCGTCGCGAATCGGGATTGGTGTCTCGAGCAGATCGAGCGCCCGCCGCGTCGAAGCCATCGCACGCTGGTACAAGTCGGCCATATCTGCGAGCCGCGTCATCGGCCAAAGCAGACGCTGGGTCAGGAACACGAGCACGCTGTAAGCGCCGACGGCGAGCGTTCCGCGCAAGGTCAGCACGCCCCCGTAGAGCAGCGTCGCGACAAAGCCCGACAACACGGCCATGCGAATCACGGGCGTAATCGCCGACGCGATGCGGATAGCTCCCGCGTTCGCGGCTTGGTATTCGGCGCTCTTGGTGCGCACATTGTCAAGCTCGTGCGCTTCGGCGACGTAGGCCTTGATCGTGGCGATACCCGCCAGGTTGTTGTTCACGGTGCCGTTGAGTCGGGCAGCATGCTCGCGTACCTCGGCGTAGCGTGGCTCAAGCCTCCGTTGAAAGTAGAAGGCGCCGAGCAGAATCAGCGGCACCGGAATCAGCGCCACCACCGCGACCCCGGGTGTAAGCACGAAGAAGATCGCGCCTATCACCAGCGATGACACCACGATCTGAATGAGGTCGTTGGCGCCTCCGTTGAGAAAGCGCTCGAGCTGATTGATATCGTCATTGATCACCGACAGGAGTTGTCCTGAGCTCTTGTCTTCAAAATATGCGAGCGGCAGCTTCTGCACGTGTTCGTAGACATCGAGGCGCAGCGCGTTCTGCACAGCTTGCGCGAGGTTTCGCCAGCGCAGTGAATACAGATACTCAAAGGTCGACTCGAGCACCCAGATAACGACCGTGGCGCCGGCGAGCGCGACCAGCTGATGCATAGGGTCCGTCACGCCGAGACCGGCTAAAAATGACGTGTCCCGCTTCACCACGGTGTCGACGAGCAGACCTATCAACACCTCTGGCGCGATATCGAACAATTTGTTCAGCGCGGAGTAGATCGTAGCGAGCGTGACGTCGCTTCGAAACGGGCGGGCGTAGCGCCACAAGCGCACGATGGGCTGCATCGGGCCGCAGCATAGTCGCACTCAAAGCCTAAGCAGCACGATCAGGGCTCGTGCATGTCCTGAGTCGCATCGACCGCATGCTCAGGGGATGGCGCCTTTTCCAGCCAGCTCATGCGAGGGAGGAGCTCAGCGAGCGCCCTGCTCGCGTGCAAGCGCAGCGGCGAGCGCGTCGAGATCTGGCGTCGAACGGATCACGCGTGTTTCGAAGCCCTGGCCTGAGGCACGCGCGACGCAGAGTGCGACCCCGTCGTCGGGACACAGGGCGAGACACTCGACCTCGAGCACGCGCAGGCTCTTCGGCTTGCCGAGTCTCTTCTTCAAGCCTTTGCGAATGTCCGATGCGCTGGGCCCTTTGCGAGCGCCCTCGCATTTGTTGCAGACGAGCACGAGCTCTGTGAACGGCACTTCTAGTTCGTTGCGCTGCGGCATACGGATGGTGGGTCCCGCTCAAGTGGGTGCACAGGGTTACGTAGCACGGGCCCCTGGCGCAATAACCGACTCGCGAGTAGATTATTGCCATGGGTCGCCCTCGCAACGCCGACACCGACGAAGCCACGCGCGCACGCGTGCTCGAGGCTGCGGCGGAGGCCTTTGCCGCAGTGGGTCAAGCCGCGCGCCTGGAAGACATCGCCAAGGCAGCGGGGATTCGCCGCTCCTCTCTGCTCCATCATTTCGCAAGCAAAGACGCCCTTTACGCGGCGGTGATCGACGGCGCATTTTGTGAGCTTGAGCGCAACCTTCGCAAAGTGATGATCGCGGGCGACGATTTCGAGGCGCGGCTCAAGGCGGTCGTAGGTGCGCTTATCGCGTTCGAAACCGAGCAACGAGCCCTGCTCGCGGTGGTGATGCGCAGCTTGCTCGATCAAGAGCAAGCCGGGCGCCGCATCCTCGACCAATCTTTCATCCCTCTTATCGATAGGCTCGAGGCCTTCGTGCATGCAGGGACAGCCTCGACCTTACCCAAGGCCTTTCCGCTGCGCGCAGCCATCTTACAGTTGGTTGTGGCGCATATGGTGCGGTCGGCCATGGGCGACGCGGGACAGGTACTTTGGCAGGGGCCGGCCCACACTTGGAAGTTAACCCAGGCAGTCTTGCAAGGAGCAGCCGTGAAACCAAAAGCGAGGGCAAAACATGGGTAAGGTAGACCAGCCAGCACTCTTGTTCAGTACAGGCGTGCCGCGGCAGACGGTAGGCCAAGCTGTCGGGCAAGCTGTCGCGCGAACGCTCGCGAGCTCCGAACGCAGGTATCGTATGCAGCGTACGTACGTGGCTGTCATGTTCGAGCTGATAGGCCGGCTGCTCGAAGCCTCATCGCGTACCGACCCAGAAGTGCGGCGCGAGGTCGCGGGCTTTCCTGAGGGTTATATTGTCGGGTTCTCCCTGCTCGACGGTCCACTGGGCATGCGCCTCCAGAAACGTGGGGCAGCACTCGTGCGCATCGACGCCCACGAAAAGGCGACGCTGGACATCACGTTTAAACACGTGTCCCATGCCTTTGCCGTCTTGAGCTTCCAGGAGAGCACGGCGCAAGCCTTCGCCAATGATCGCGCGATTACCCAAGGTGACATCGCCTTGGCCATGCGTTTTGTACGCATTCTCAACCGGATGCAGGCAGTCGCACTGCCGTCACCGGTAGCGCAGCGGGCGCTGAAAGCCCCCCTTCCCTTGCTGACGGTTGGTGAGCGCGCACGGCTGACCGCACAGCTTTACGGTCAAGTCGTACGCGGCCTTCGCATTTCAAAGAGAGACACACCATGACGAGCTCTTACTTCGAATTCTTTTGTCCTGTTAAGATCGTGGCGGGATTTCAAGCCCTTGAGCACATCGCCTACGAGCTTGCGGTGCGTGCCGCGCAAAAGCCGCTGATCGTGACCGATCGCGGCGTACGCGCGGCAGGCTTAGTCGATACGCTACAAGCCGCGCTCAAGAGCGGTGGTGTGAGCTGTGATCTTATATTCGACGAAGTGCCCCAAGATTCATCGACGCGCATCGTCACGCAGCTTGCGCAACTCTACCGTCAACATGGGTGTGATGCGCTGATCGCGGTCGGCGGCGGCTCCGTGATCGATACCGCCAAAGCGGCGAACATTCTTGCATCGGAAGGCGGCGACGACTTGCAGCGCTTTTGCGGCGCATCCGTACTCAAGCGGCCGCTGCGCCCGTTGTTCGTGCTGCCCACCACGAGCGGCACCGGTAGCGAAGTGACCAATGTGTCGGTGGTCAAAGACGACGCGACGGGGGCCAAGTGGCCGTTTGTATCACAATTTCTTTTGCCTGATGTGGCCGTGCTCGACCCGCGCATGACGCTGGGCTTGCCACCTTACTTTACTGCGGCGACCGCCATGGACGCGATGACGCACGCGGTCGAGGCTTATACCTGCCTGGGCAAGAACCCTCTGAGCGATGCCTACGCAGTCGCAGCCATCCAAAAGATCGCTCAAAATGTGGAGCGCGTGCTCGATAACCCGAGCGATAAGGCGTGCCGCCTCGAGCTCTCCTTGGCTGCGACCATGGCAGGCATCGCGTTCTCGAACTCCATGTGCGGGCTCGTGCACGCACTCGGTCACTCGGTGGGTGTCGTCTGTCATGTGCCCCACGGCGTGTGCATGAGCGTGCTCTTGCCCTACGTGCTTGAGCATCATCTCGATGTGCGGCGCGCGGCGATAGGCGAGCTACTCTTACCATTGACTGATGCAGACATTTTTGCGCAAACCCGCAGCGATGAGCGGCCGATGCGCGCGATAAGTGAGCTCCATGCGCTGCGTGAGAAGCTCTGGCAGAAGGCTAAGCTGCCGCGCTACCTGCAGGAAACCGGAAAAGTGGACAAGACGCAGCTTCCTGACATCGCGCGCATGGCTCTCGATGACGGAGCGCTGATCATGAACCCCGTGGAAGTGCGTTACGACGAGGCGCTCGCCGTGCTCACGCGCGCCTTTGCTCCCTGATTTCAGCGCTTCTACTCGTTGAACAGCGAGCCTCAGCGAAAGGCCTCAGCGAAAGAAGCCTCCGACAAAGCGCGGGAAGCGGTCGATAGTCGGTGGTATTCTACGATTCTGGCCCGGGCAGGACGCTTCCCTACGAAGGTGTCCGCCGGCGCCAGCCTGGATCGGCTGATGCCAGGCCGCGATGCCTCTTGACGATTACAGTGCTCGCTGTAACAGTCACGACTGACACATCGAGAGATGTGCATCAAGAGGAGCGATTTCATGAGCCCCAACGCCATATCCCTGGCCCGCGCACCCGCTGCGCTGCCGATATTGAGCCGTCCCCTTTCCCCCTGGTTTCGACGCCTTCTCAGCTCTCCAGTTCTGGCCGCCCTGGCCACACCGCACAGCGTAAGCAGCTATTTGCAGCTCGTGAATCCGGCGTGGTCCCTCGACGAGGAGCGCGCTGTCGTGGTGTCGGTGCATGCCGAGACGGCCGACGCGGTCACGCTACGACTTCGCGCTGCCGCCGGGGCCGTACGGTTTCGAGCCGGCCAGTTCGTGCGCCTGACCGTGGAGGTCAACGGCGTTCGCCGCACACGGTGTTACTCGATCAGCTGTGCAGAAAAACGCGCAAGCGGTGATGTGGAAATCACAGTCCGTTCGCACGCGCAGGGCACTGTGTCGCAGTTCCTCAACGTGCACGCGGCTCAAGGTCTCGTGCTCAGCATGAGCAAACCCGAAGGTGACTTCACCCTGCCGAGCCCACGACCTGCGCAGCTGCTTTTCATCAGTGGCGGCAGCGGCATCACGCCTGTCATGTCGATGCTGCGCACGTTGATCACGGAGGGTCACGGCCAGCCCGTCACGTTCCTGCACTACGCGCGAAGCGGAGCGGACCTGATCTATGCACAGGAGCTCGAGGCCATCTCCACGGCCTATCCCCATCTCAACGTAGTCACCGTGTTCACGCGCGCGCCGGGCAGCACGGCGAGTCGCGGTCTCGAAGGACACTTCGATCGCAAGCACCTCACGCAGCTAGTTCCTGATTATGCAAACGCGCCAACCTATGTGTGTGGCCCCAGCTCGCTTATCGAGTCAGTGCAAGCCGTGTTCGAAGCGGAGGGGCTTGCGGGTCAGTTGCATACCGAGCATTTCGAGCCTGCGCGCCCCGCATGGCAGGCGAGCGAAGTGACGACCGGAGAGGTTCGCTTCGAACGAAGCCATAAGACCGCTCCAAACGATGGCCGAACCCTACTTCAGGTGGCCGAGGGTGCAGGTATCAACCCCGAAAGCGGATGCAGACGTGGCATCTGCCACACGTGCACGCGTCGCCTGCACACAGGTCAGGTCCGTGACATTCGCACCGGCGCTACCTGCTCCGAGCCTGGCAGGGACATTCAGCTCTGCGTCCATGTGGCCGTCGGTGACGTGTCCCTGGACGTCTAACGTTCTTACCACCCCTTTCCTATCGAAAGCGAACACAATCATGCCAACTACTTCTTCTGTGGCAGTGAGTAACACCCCAGCGACTGCGCCGGGCCTACTTCATCTTAGTGCAGGTCAGCTCGATGCCATCGCAGGCGAGCTCGATCAGATCCGCGCGCGCGTTCTCGACGAGCGAGGCGCGCGAGATGCCAAGTACATTCGTCGCCTCATGCTGACGCAGCGCGTGTTGGAAGTGACAGGCCGTGGCGCACTCGCGCTCAGCTTCTTCCCCCCCGCCTGGGTGCTCGGGGTCGCTGCACTCTCGGCTTCGAAGATCCTCGACAACATGGAGGTCGGCCACAACATCATGCACGGTCAATACGACTTTCTCAACGACCCTCACCTGCGCTCTCAAACATTCGAGTGGGACGCGTTGGTTCCCGCCGACCAGTGGCGCCATTGTCACAATTATATGCACCATACCTTCACGAACATTCTCGATAAGGATCGAGACGTAGGATATGGCGTGCTGCGCATGACCGAAACGCAAAAGTGGACGCCAGGCGACCTTACTAACCCATTGAAGGCGATTGCGCTCGCAAGTCTCTTCGAGCTAGGCATTGCGTTTCACGACCTTGAAATCGAGAAAATCGCTGCAGGCGACAAGACGTGGTCCGACGTGCAGCCCCAGCTCAAGGGCATCGGTAAGAAGGTCGGCACCCAAGCACTGAAGGACTACGTGCTGTTTCCCCTGCTTGCGTTCTGGGCCTGGCCGATGGTGTTACTCGGCAATGCCACTGCCAACTTCATTCGCAACGTGTGGTCCTTCATGATCATCTTCTGTGGGCACTTTCCTGACGGTGTTGCGCTCTTCACCGAGGAGCAGACCCGCAACGAGTCTCGCGGCGGTTGGTACGTTCGCCAGATGCTTGGCTCAGCCAACATAGAAGGCGGCAAGCTCTTTCACATCATGAGCGGCAATCTAAGCCACCAGATCGAGCACCACATCTTCCCCGATCTACCTGCGCACCGCTACGCAGAGATTGCGCCCGAGGTGCGAGACCTCTGTCGGCGTTATGGCTTGCCCTATAACAGCGGAGGTCTACTGCCCCAGTTCTGGAGCGTGGCCAAAAAAATCGTGCGGCTCTCGTTTCCGAACAAGCCCCGCGCGCGGACATCTTTTGCCGCGGCAGTGGGGCTAAGGTAACGAGGAGCGGGGGGTCGCGCGGCGAGGCACAACTTCTGCATGCCCCACGACATGGGTGCAAGGCTTGCCGGGTTGCTTCTTATGTTCAGTGCCTGCGACACCGGCGCTTTTGGCGCATGTGGCGAATCGTCCCGCTCACAGGAGGGCAGCGAACCATCCTTGGCACAGGCTGCGGCTCAAGGCGCCCCGCGCGCGCAGACAAAGGCTAGTGGAAGGGCTGGCGAGCAAAAAACTGAGCAGCGACCCGCCGCTGATCCCGCAGGGCTTGAACGAACGCCTGAGCCGAGCGCCCGCAGTGAAGCGAACACTCTCGCCGGAGAGACCGCTGCAGGAACCGCCCCCCCGGTAGAGCGGGACGCGCTGACTTCAGCGCAAGAACAGGCGCGTGCGGCCGCCGAATATCAGCAGCTCTTTGCTGAGGCGGAAGAGGAGCGTGCGGCTGCGGAAGAGGAGCTACTGGCCCGCGCTGAAGAGGCGCTTGCAGACGCTGAAGAGGCGCTGGCCCGGGCCGAAGAGACGCGGGCCCGCGCTGAACAGACGCGTGCCCGGGCCGAACAGACGCGTGCCCGCGCCGAACAGACGCGTGCCCGCGCCGAACAGACCCATGGCGCCATGGAGGAGACGCGTGCCCGCGCTGAAGAAGCGTTCGCGCGCGCTGCCGAAGACGAGGCGCGCGCGCGAGCGGCAGAAGCAGCGGCGGTCGCGCGGTCAGAAGAGATTATCGAGTCTCACTTCGGCATCGGCAAAAGCTCGACAGGCATCGGCATTGGTGAGCAAAGCACAGGCTTTGGGATAGGCGAGCAAAGCACGGGCTACGGGATAGGTGATCGAGGCACCGGAATCGGCCTGAGGCCTCTTCGCTCCGACCAGGAGCCTGAGTAGGAGGAGTAGCGCGAGGCGTTGCAGCTACTTCGGCTGCGCGCCGACGCTCAGGTTTTGGGCGAGCTGGCGTGAACATGTTTCCAGGTCATGGGCGAAGCAGGCGGACAGGGTGAAAACGCTAGGGCAACGGTGTAGCGTCTCCGGTTGCCCTCGACACAAGGTGTGACTCGTACGACACCTCGCGCATGGACCGAAGGATTGGGCGAGCTTGCGCCTTCCGCATACGCCGCGAGCTTGTGTGGCTCGTGCTGGCGACGATGTGCGTGTGCGGGTCGTGGTCTTGTGATCAGCCCGAGCAGACACCCCACACGCCCACCGCCACCGCCAACGCCAAGGAGGCTGCAGTGATCGCGACAGATGAGCGCCAAGCCGTGAACATTTTGTGGTTTGGACACAGCTTGGTACAGCGCCCCTTCGACCACCCGCCACTCGACTTGCCCGCGCTAGTTGACGAGCTTCACCGTGCGGCCCGCGAAGATGGTCGAACCGCCATTCCGGAGGGCCGGTCGCGGGCGTTCGTGCTGCAAAGCAAGCACCTCGGTCGCCATCTCGAAGAGGGCTCACGAGACAAGCTGCGCGCAAGCAAACCCGAGGGCATCACGCACGTCGTCGGCATTGGCTTTATGCACATGCTGGGCGTGCGAGCGTTCGAGCATCCAACCGTCACGTATTGGCTCCATCGCGCCTTGCCCGCCCGATTCGACTCACCGCGTCTGCACACAGAGCACATTTATCGCTTCATCGAAGACATGCGCCGAGAGCTGCCAAGCGCCACCTGGGTGAGTTACATCGGCCCTGCGCTGTCGAGCAACCTCGTCCCACAACCTTATATCGATGCGCGTTATGCGTGCATCGAGCATACCGCCCGGAGCGCTGGCGCCTCCGTGCTCAGCGCCCCCGTTGGGCGGGCCTTTCGCAACGTCGAGCAGACCGCGCAAGCTCGACCCGAGCTCGCGATACGTCTGCAGCAACCTGACGGTCTGCACCTGACTGCGCAGGGTGCGCTTTTGGCAGCCACGGTGCTGTACACAGCCATCTACGGGGTCGACCCAGTAGGTCTGCGCGTGCCAGAGAGCACACGCGTCGGTCTGCACGCAAAGCCCGAGCTGCGCCCCGTGGTCGCACAACTTCTGCAGGAGACCGCAAGGGATACCGTCCTGCGGTATGCGCCTACGTGCAGCGAGGGGGCCCGCCTGCCCGAAGACGAACAAGCGCGCAACTTCCTGAGCGCGGGGTTTTAAAGCGTCCAGCTCAGTCGTTTGGCAGCAGCGGATCGCACTCAAGATCCCTGGGCGGTGCGCTCGCGGGACACTTCGTTGTCATCGGTGTATCGAACCCCTGCTTATTCAGCCAGTCGGTGACGTAGCTAGACTGGTTGAGTATTACGCCCACGTGATTGGCGTCCGGATCGATGCAGAATGCTAGCTCGTTTGAGCTCTCTCTAAGCTTATCGACCGCGCACTGAAAGCGCTTGGAGTCGATCGCTTGGTCTTTCAGACCGTAAGCAACGAGAATCGGGATCGTGGCGGCCTTGCCGGTGAGTGTCGGGGGATCGGCGCGATAGCGAGCGAGCCATTTCTCGCACAACGGTTCGTCACTCACCCCAGCGCAGCTGCGCGCCAAAGCCCCATCTCCCACAGCGTCAACCAGTGCCGGGTCGTAGAAATCGGCGGCGACTGTGCGGCCGTCCTCGCCCAACTTCTCGTACAGGTTTGACCAGCAGGTCGTCTCGACGAAGTCCTTGATCACGGCCTGAACCTCAGGCTTGAAGAGCTTGACGCCTTCGCCGGGCCCATCGAGCAGCTCCGCGTGGGTATAGTGATACCAGATCGACACAGGCAGTCCGGAAGACTTGTTGAGCACCACGCCCCCTAAGTCCGTCGCCGCGATCGGGTTCAGCACGGCGCCCCATGCACGCTGCGCAAACCACAAAGGTGCATACACGACAGCCCCTAAGATCCTGCCGGGAGCAGGATATTCGTTAGCGACCTGGAGCGAGCCCAGCACCGTGTGGCCACCCTGAGAATGCCCTACCATCAACGAATCGTAAGTGGTCGCCTCGGGTAGAAATTTCTTGAGCGCGTGCGCACTGTCGAGGAACGACTTACCCACATCAGCGAGCTCGGCATAGGCCGGCGGCGGATTACCCGGCGCGCCGTAGTTCGCGTAACCCGCGGAGTCAGTGACGATCACGATGAAGCCGTTCGCGACCAGGGGCCATAACATCGCTTCAAAGTCACCCTGCGTCACGCGTCCGTCCTCGGCGTCGCTTTGATCGACAGGACCATCGGTCGTGGTCGAGACGGCGCAGGCAGCCGCCTGACCGCGACTTCCACGCGCCAGCAACAAAAGCGGCACCTTTTGCGTGCTCGGCTTCTCGGGCACGTAGATCAGCGCCACCGAAGAACCTGGCTCGCCGTTGCCGCGCTCGGTGCGGTAGAGCACACGATAGCGGTTCGCGCCGCTCTTGGGTGCCGCTCCCTGGTAGGTGTTGCGCACACCACCGGGATTCGGCGTTCCGTCGGCTCCCTTACGCGAGTCGGCCTGGAGCGCAGCCAAGCGTCGCGTCACCTCCTCTTTCGAGATAAGCCCATCATCTACGCAGCGGATGATCGCACCGCGCCCATTGGGAAGCCGACCCGGATCGCCGTAGAGTTGCTCGGGCTTTGCGTCGCAGGCCACGGCCGGCTGGAAAGAAACGAAGGCTCGGCCCCCGTCAGCGCTGCCCTGATCGGCGTCGTTCGTGTCGAGGCATGCCGCCAAAGCAAGCGTCAGACCGCCCAGCGCTAGAAGCCTAGCTCGACCGTCCATATATTCTCCCCGTTCATCGCGGCTCAGCTGCCACGTGTCACTCGTTCAGCATAGTTTGCCAACTTCGGATGACCGCTGACCAGCTTTACCAGCATGAGCCGTGCCGTGTGACCGCGGCCCGGGGACACGGCCTGGCCTGGCTCGGTCGACCTTTCTCCGCCATGTGCGCAGCTTGCCCACATTGTGATTCGATCGAATAGCAAGCGTGTTGCTGTCCAAGGCTCAGACCGTCGCGTCCCGCTTGCGGCTGCTGCGTAAGCCCGATGTCAGAGTGACCAGAAAAACCGCCCTCTGCGACTAAGTGTCAGACTAAGGCAGGTGAGTACTTAGGAAGGCAGCCTGCGGCCCGCGCAAATTGCGCATAGTCTCGCGCAAATCGCGGATATCTGCTGCTTGGCACGGCACCTGCTGAGGAGAGTAACTCGAGACCTCGACACGGACCTTTTACTCGGCTCGTTGTTCGTCTCGGATCACTAACCTCGCGAGGAAACCATGCGTATCGGGATCATCGGTGGAGCAGAACGTTCGGAGCCGCAATTCAAACGACTGGCGAGTCGTGCCGGCCATAAGGTCGAGTTCCACCGCGGTCGTATGAGCAGTTGCGGATCGTCGGCGCTCGATGCGCTTGTGCGCCGCTGCGATTTCGTCGTGATTACAACGGACATCAACAGTCACGGCGCCGTACGTGGTGCGCGCGAAGTTGCGCGGGCCAAGGGTACTACTCCGTTGATCCTGCGCCGACTGGGCCTCGATCGTTTCGGCGAGCTACTCGCAAGCCTCAACGGAACGCCTAAGGCATCGCGCGCGAATAACTGATCCGGATCGGCGTCGAGGCGCCCCGTCGTCAGTGATGAAAATTCGTAAGGATACTCCCCGTATCTGGAGAATTTTCAGTGCTGACGACGGGGATGCATCGGCGTTGAAACGGGTCAGTTATTTGCGCGCGATGCCTAAGTTGGGTTGACGGAAGCTTATGCAACGAAGGTGACCGTCCACTCGCGCGCCTCACCCTTAACTACGACTTCGATCGTGTCACCTACCCAGCGGCCTAAGATCGCCCTACCGAGGGGCGATGCCAGCGTGACCACCGTGACGAATCCGTCACCGTCGGGCATGGTGAGCTCGATGCCGGCGCCCACCGGAGCGAGAAAGATCGTACGGCCCTCATCACCGTCCTCGACCTCGATGATCGTACCCATCGCGATTTGTGGCTGTGCTTCAGACACGGTAGGTGGGTGAAACGCCTCCAGCACCGCAAGGTCATCGAACGCAGCACTCGCGCGCCGCCCCTGTGCATGCGCCAAGCTCGAAAACTCGAGCGCGACTCGCCCATCTGCACGCTTCTCGTCGGGGCTCGCTCCTTCGCGTGCCTCTACGGCGGCAGCCTCCTGCTCCCTTTTCGCGACCTGGGCAGTCTCACGGATGCGCGTTGCGAGTTGCTCGACCATGAACTGTTTGTCCATGCGCGAAGCCTAAGGCCAGGCACTGGCACGGGCAACAATGGCGCCAGTTGTGCTCAGCTACTGGCGTCATTGACGCTCGAGCTAGCCGACCAAGTGGCGCTCGGACCTCGACGCACCCCGTGCGCTTTGCAATGCTTGGCCGCGGAGAGACCCAGTATGCCGACCCCTCGCAGCCTTACCCATGAGTATCCATTTTCGCCGCGAACGCTTGCGGGCTTACTGTCCGATGCGGACTACCTCAAGACGCGCAGCGAAAACGCAGGCGACGAGAACGTGAACGTGGACGTGCAGCACGGTCCGGAGGGCGTACGCATCGTGACCGTACGCGATCGCAAGTCGATGATTCCCGAGTTTGCCCGAAGGCTTATCGGCAATCGCAATCGCATCATCGACGAGACCACCTGGAACGAGGACGGAGCGGGATATCGCGCGCAATACACGATTCGCATCGAGGGGGCGCCTGTGTCGGTCGAGGGCAGCACGCGTCTATTACCGTCGGGCGAAGGTTGCCTTTACGAGACGAGCTTCTCCGTGACGGCACGCGTGCCGCTGCTCGCCAAGAAGGTCGAAAATGCGGTCGCCGATCAGATCGAACAGACGCTACGCGAGCACACTACCCGCAACCAAGCGCGCCTGTCGACGCTGCCGCCTCCGCCCAACCCTGCGTAAGAATAGGCACGGTAGGGCGCGGATCCCCGCGGTCCTGCACTCGCCGCGTGGCAGACAGCCCTTCCGGACGTCCTCGTCGCAGCGCTACAAGACCAGCTTCCTCGGGGTCGACACCCTGCCGCTGCACCCGTTAGGCTCAGACGTTCCACACGCCTGATGCGGCCGCGGCACGGCAGAAGTTGGCGAAGTCGCGCGGCTGACGACCGAGCGCCTTCTGCACGCCATCGCCGAGGGATTCATTGCGACCGTCGAACACTTCCTTACAGAGCTCGGTGAGCAGGTTGGCAAGCTCGGGCCCGGATTGCTCCTTCAGGGTCGCGCGAAACTCCTCGGGCGAAATGGGGGCGTAGCGAATTTCGCGACCTGCCGCCTTGGAGAGCTCGGCGGCCGCCTCGGCAAAGGTTAGCAATCGTGGTCCGGTGAGCTCGTAGAGGTGACCTGCGTGACGTTGATTCGTGAGCGCTTCGACCGCGACGTCGGCAATGTCGTCTATGTCGATAAATGGCTCGCGCATCTGGCCCGCCGGCAGCGCGACGAGGCCGCTGCGCACTGGTTCGAGCAGTTCCCCTTCGTCGAAATTCTGCGCGAACCAACTGGCGCGAAGCAGCGTGTAGCCCACGCCGCACGCGCGCACGATGTTCTCGCAACGGAGCGCATTGGCTTCGCCCCTCGCCGAGAGCAGCACCAGGCGCTTGACCCCCGCGTTGCGTGCGGACGTAACGAGCGCCTCGATCGTGGCCGGCGCACTTGCCAGTGCGAGATCCGGATAGAACGAGATGTAGGCGGCATCGACGCCGCGCAGCGCCTCCGACCACGTTTCAGGCTTCTCCCAGTCAAAGGGCGGCGCGGCTTGCCGCGAACCCTTTCGCACAGTGTGTCCTCGCTCAGTGAGTCGCTGGACGCCGAACGTGCTGCAGATCGACAGCTGGGACGACGACACGAGCATCTGGCTGCAGAGCACGCTGCGCTTCATCGCGCGCGAAGCACGTGCGCTACGCCCCGGCGGAGAGACCGTGATCACCCGGTTAGCCGATGTGCTAGTCGTCCAGGCGATTCGTTCGTGGCTCGACTCGGCGCCTGAAGCCAAGCGCGGCTGGCTCGCTGCCCTGCGCGACGATCAGATGGGACGAGCGCTCGCGCTGATTCACCGCGCGCCCGAACGAGACTGGAGCGTGGCATCCTTGGCCAAGGAGGTCGGCATGTCCCGTTCGGCATTCTCGGCGCGACTTACCGAGCTGCTTGGCGAGCCTGTCATGCGCAACCCCTCGGGTGAGTTGGCTAGCATGCCGGCAAAATGGCGCTCTAGCAGCGAACGGATCTCGTGGCCGGTGAGGTCATCTTGCGTGATGCGCATCTCGTCTTTCCTGCTGCGCACGGTCAGTTCAGCGGCGGAAAGCCGCGCTTTTTGACCAACGCGGCAACGTCAGGGTCGCGTCCACGGAACTGGCGATAGGCCTCACTGCGATCCGTCGAGTTGCCTGGCGCGAGGATGAAGCGGCGCAGTTTGCCGGCGACGGTCGGATCGAAGATGTCCTTGGCCTCGGCGAACGCTTCGCGAGTGTCGGCGTCCATCACCTCGGACCACAGGTAGCTGTAGTAGCCCGCCGAGTACGCATCGCTGGTAAACAGGTGGTTGAACTGCGGCAGCCGATGGCGCATCGCCACCTCGCGCGGCGCGCCAATGCGGTTAAGGGTGTCGCGCTCGAAACCCTCGGCATCAAACGCGTCGACGTTGGGGAGCGTGTGTAGCTCCATGTCCACAATCGCCGAGGTAAGGTATTCGACCGTTCGATAACCCGTGTTGAACTTGCTCGATGCCTCTACCTTGTCGACCAGCGCCTTGGGCATCGGCTTACCGGTCTTGTAGTGCTTGGCAAACATGTTGAGCACCGGAGGCGACATTACCCACTGCTCGTGCACCTGCGACGGGTACTCGACGAAGTCGCGCGGCACGCTCGACAGCGTGGGATACTTGACCTCCGAAAGGAGCCCGTGCAGAGCATGGCCGAACTCGTGAAACAAGGTCTCTGCATCGTCGAGTGAGATCAGTACGGGATCTGACGGGCCGCCCTTGACGAAGTTGTTGTTATTCGACCTGACTGGGGTAATCACGTCACTGCCCAGCGCCTCACGGTTGCGGTAGCCCGAGGCCCAGGCGCCAGAGCTCTTGGCCTTGCGCGCAAAGTAGTCGCCGTAAAACAAGCCGACGTGCGTGCCACTGGCCTTGTCTTTGACCTGCCACACCCGCACCTCAGACAGGAAGGTAGG
>JBBSJC010000084.1:0-19309 GCA_038257655.1 Polyangiales bacterium
ATGAAGGGTCGACAGCGCGTCTACAAGCCACTGATCAGCTTATGTACGGTGTGCAAATGCAGGGAGCGCGGCATCATGCGCAATAGCAGCACGATCAGTCGATTGATGAAACCAGGGATGACGGTGGTTTGCCCGCGAGCCAAGGCCCTGAGACTGCTGGCGACGACCGGTGCCGGCGGTCCAACGAACTTGCGCACCAGGGCCGGCATATCGTGGCCTGCGACGCCGAGAAACTCGGTCTCTGTGCCTCCTGGACAGGTGCAGGTCACGCTGACCCCGCTTGGCCGAAGCTCATGGGAGAGTGCCTCACTGAAGTGGCGAAGGTAAGCCTTGGACGCTGCGTACGTGGCGTAGCCGGGAGCTGACATGAAGCTCTGGATCGAGGCGACGTGCAGGATGTGACCGCGGCGACGCGCATGCATAGCGCCGACAAAACGAGTGGTAAGCTCGGTGGTCGCGAGAACATTCAATGCGAGCATCTGCTGGGTGCGCGCCCAGTCGATCGACGTGAACGCTTGCTGCGTGCCGAAACCTGCATTGTTGATCAGGATGTCAATCCTCAGGTTAGACCCTTCGGTGGCCTCAAAGAGCCGCTGCGCAGCGCCGGCTTCAGTCAGGTCCATCGGGAGCGTCAACACGCGCACACCGTGGCGCGCGGTAAGCTCGTTTGCGAGCACATCGAGCCTGTCTGCGCGGCGGGCGGTGAGCACCAGGTGCACGCCTTGGGCTGCGAGCTGTCTTGCAAACTCGGCCCCGAGTCCACTCGATGCACCTGTGATCAAGGCCGTGGAATCGGGTGTGATGGGCTGAATCATGTCGACTCCTGACCTGAAGGCACCTCACGTCAACCGCTCAACGTAAGGCCAGCTACCAAAGTCACGGTGCAAGGGGAGCTCAACCGCGACGACAAGGTCTTGTTTATCTGAGTCGAGTGCGGAGTCAACGGGGGAGATGGGAGACAGCGAGCTGAGGGTCTCGCTTGGACCGCGCTGTCGTAGGCGTGGTCATCGGGGTAGTCATAGAGTTGCTCGTAGAGGGGGCCGTAGAATGGCTCATCGGGTTTTCGATCGTACTGGCACTACGAGGCGTGGCACGGGTCGCAACAACAGACGGACCTGCGTTTGCGAGCAGCGCTGGATCGACCGTCAGGCGATAGCGTGGTCGATGCTCGCGACGTGCTTCGAAGTAGCGCAAGTCACCGACGAAGATCTGAACGAACGCGTCGCGAAGCGCCGCGCGCTGCGCGTGTGCTCGCGCCTTGACCACTAACATGGACGAGTCGAAACGAAACAGCACTGCCACCTCGATCTCGGCTTGGCACAGGTCCGGATAGAGCTGAAGCGCAGCGTCGAAATGGCGTGCCGTGCCCAGGTGGGCCCCGCGATGCAGTGCGATCAGGAAGCGATCGTCACTGACGAAATCAGCGACTGCAGGGCCTGCCGGGGCTGCTGGGGCTGCGTCCCTGCAGCGTGCGGCGCAAGCGTTTGCAGCGCCCTGAGCATGCGCGCGCGGCGATCGTAAGATGGGATGACGTCGGCGATATATTGCCCCTGGAAGATCGCGACTTGCTCGAGCAGCGCCGTCGCATACTGAAAATGGGCGCGCTCGAACGCACTGGGATCGTCGAGGTAAAGCCGCACCGCAAGATCGGCTGTGTTGATCGCCTCGAGCACGCGACCTACAGCTGGACAAGTATGACGACGCGACTCGCAGGCATGAACGAGCACATAACTGCGCGCCTGACGACAGCACAAGTCATGGAGACGCAAGAGCGTGGGAGCAAGGCTTTGGCGCGCGGGCTCCGCCAATGATGTCCATGCCGCACGAAGCGCGGCTCTGCCGCTAATCGCGGCGTGGGCCGTGCCCGCTGCGCCCGATGCGCCGCACTCAAGCAGATGGGCCGCCAATGCCTCGGCGACGCCGTGCGACAGCTTCGCGAACAGATCCGATGGCTTGCGTGTGTAGTCCATATTGCGCTCCGAAATGCCCAACGCGCAACGCGCAGGACAGACCGCGACACGCTGCCGCCGTCCCCCCAACACGCCCCCGTTGAGGTTCGAAGCTAGCCAAAGACTGAACGCTTGTCCAGTTAATGAGCCGGCCGTTTCGGTTAGACAATTTACCTGACTGTTGCCCAGCCACAGTGTCCGCAGGAGCGTCGCTTATCTGCGGCGCGTGAGCGCGCTAAAGCTAGGGAACATGACGTCGACAAGCCCAACCGAGCTGGACGTGGCCCTCGCGCAAGCAAGTGAAGAGCAGCAACTACAGAGCTGGTATCGCGATTGCGTGCGCCCCTTGCTCAACATGCCCCGCGCGCAGTGGCCAGGCTGTTGCGGGGGCGGCTGCGAGCCGTGCCATCAGACCCTTACCGCCGTTGCCACGCGCGTGCAGGAGTTGCTGGGGCTTGCGCCCACCTGAGTATGCCTGTGTCGGAGCCCTAGAGCACCGAACGCGCGCGTAAGCGCGATCAGAAACGGTAACCTAGGGAAAGCTCGCCTTCGATCGCGATGGGTACTTTTTGGCTCCAGTCGCGCAGTAGCTCGACCGCCTTGGGATCGCTGGCGACATCAGGTTTGTAGCGCGCGGCGGCGTAACCCACGCCGATGCGCAGCGTCATCAGCAGGTGTTGTGTGAAGACCCAACGCTTGCCGACCACAGGTACGATACTCAGCCTACGCACCCGCCCTTGGTAGACTCGCTCTTCATCGTCGAGCGCGACCTTGAGGCTGCCTGCGCCCTGCTCCAAAGCGATGTGCCCTCCTACAAAGCCCGAGGTCGCTGGGCCGTTCCAGTACCAGCGATAGCCAAGCCCGCCGCCAGCTCTCACGAAGTCAAAGCCGGTGAACACTTCTGGCGTCACCACCGCTTCGATCAAAAAACCGTGACGGTCAGCGAACAGGCGCTCGTAGTTGAGTCGGATACGACCGAGCACTAGGCCGAGGGGGCTGAGGCTCACGACGTTGCGCGGGGCGCTTACCGGCTCAGGTGCGGGTGATGCGGGTGCCATGGCAGCCGGCCCGTAGCTAGTCGTCGCAGGTGCTGGATACGCAGTACCGCCCGGGGCCGCGGACGCAGGCGCGATTGACGGCGAAGATGGCGGCGCAGCGGAGGTGATGCGGCGGAGGGGGCTTTCGCTGGTGAGCTCACCGGGGGCTGAGCGGTGAAATCAGGCATCGGCTCTTGTTCGCTTGGCGGCGCCGCGCCCGGAGCTGGTGTGGCAGCGGCATGGTCGTCCGCCGGCTCAAATTCCGCATCTTGCGCCCGTCCTGGACGTGTCGAAAGTAGCGCTAAGCCAAGCAAAATCACAACGCGGCAGTCATAGGCAAAAGGTCGGGACATCACGGCGCAAGCTATCACTTCGCGCCGCCGCCTGCAGCGCCCCTTCGTCGCTCACGCAGCAGGCGATGCCGACGCGTCAGCACGAGGCATGATGCCTGAGTGTTGAGCCGGAGAGGATGCAGCCGAAGCTCGATGTGCTGGGCGCCCCTTCACACTGTGGCAGAACGCGCCGACGGACCCTACTGTTCCCAGGCTCGGTCTTTCGCGAGGGCGGCCAAGGTGTGTACCTGATCCACGGGCGGCGCAGGGGGGAGCATGCCCTGCCAAGAGGAGCGCCAGGTCAGCGCGGCGAACGGGCCAGAATCTTGCAGTGCTGCGCGATACCGAAGCGTGATGGTGTGTCGCGCTGTCGCGAATCTTACGTCTCGCTCATCGTACCGAGTCCGAGGAAACCATGGGCGAAGCCAAGTACGACGACAAGCTGCGGCGTGGCGCGGCGATAAACTTGCTGGGCCTTTTGGGCAAGCTTCTTTACCCCTTGTTGTTCCTGGTCATCACATGGTTGGGCGAGCCTGCTACGGCGGGCCTCTATCTGCTCTGCATCGCGATGGCGGAAATGGGCGCCAGTGCCGTGCAAGCGGGCTTTTCTGACGCGGTCGTGGTGTTCGCAAGTCACCACGTGGAGCGCGCAGAACAAGATCGTGAGGCGCACGAGCGATTGTATCGGGTGCTGGCAACGGGCTTTGCCATCCCGGCCCTTCTCGGACTCTGCGTGGCGGTCGCGCTGCAGCTCGGAGCCGGAGCTCTCGTCGCTTACGTCTATCCCGGTCGCGGGCAACTGGTCGCGGCGCTTCAGCTGATCGGTTGGACCCTGCCGTTCATCGCCCTGTCCCAGGCTGGGATAGCCGCCACCAAGGCGCGCATGCACATGGAATACGACGCGCTGCTCAATGGCTTCATGCGCCCGGCGTTACTCATCTCGTCGAGCGTCCTATTCTGGCATCTTAGCCCCACCCTGGCGAGCTTGCTCTGGGCCCTGTTGGCGTCTTATGCGGTGCTTACGGTGTTGTCCCTGTTCGGCTTCGCGCGACATTACTCTTTTGCAGAACTGTGGTTGGCGCTGAAGCGCGGCCAGGTCGACCGTCAAGTAGTGCGCTTTGGCATACCGCAGAGCTTGCACCTTACCTTTGAGAAGTACCTGACTCGCGTCGACCTGATGATGCTCGGCGCCATGGGCTACACCAACTTCGAGCTCGGGCTGTATGGGTCGGCCGCCATGATCACGGTCAACATCCGAGAAGTTCGGCTGATTTTCAGCGGTGCGCTGGGGCCTGTCGTCGCGCGTTATCATGCGGAAGGCGATCGATCCGCGTTTGCGGCACTGCTCGGGCGGGTCACGCGCTGGACGACCACGATCGCAGCACCGATCATCCTCCTGGTCGGCGCCACGCGTTCAGGCTTGCTGGGGGTCTTTGACGCGAGCTACGCACAAGCCGATTCGCGCTTCATGCTTTTGCTCCTCATCCCGCCGATGCTCAATTGTTCCTTCGGCCTGGTCGGAAACTGCATCATGTTCACGGGCCACGCCGGTTACAACTTGCTCAACAGCGTGCTCGTCGCGGTGCTCAACACAGGGCTCAATTACTTGCTCATTCCTGCTTACGGTCTGCTCGGCGCGGCCGCTGCAACTGCGCTTTCATCGCTGGCGGTGACTCTGCTGCAGATGATCGAGCTGCGGGCCTTGGAGCATGTCAGCGTACGTCTTCGCGACATTTATAAGCCCCACGTCGGCTTCGTGCTGTGCGCGCTCGCTTTTGCGCTGATCTGGGATCCGCACGGCGACTCCTCCCGCGAGGCTTGGTTCGGCCTGGCCTTACCGTTTGGCTTCCTCGGGATGATGCTCGCGCTGCGTCACGAAGAAGCGATGCTCGCAGTGCGCCGGGTGTTCGGTGCGCTCGCCGTACGACCGCTCTGATTCAAAAAGCTTCGCGGAAATGCACGTAGAACTGGCAGCTTTCGCCGTAAGCCGCGTCCACGCGAATGTTCGTGCGTGTCTCCTTGTCGATGGCAAAGCGTAAGCCTGCACCACCCGCCGCGCGCACCTTGCTCAACGAGTAGTCACGCGAGCGCGGAGCGACCTGTCCTACGCTACCAAAACCGACGAGAGCCCAGCGATCGCCTAACGGCAAGCGGTACTCCGCTTCGATCGCAGTCAGGTGTCGGTCGCGCAACTGCCCCGCAAACCAGCCGCGAAACAGATTGGCGCCGCCGAGCTGGGGAAGCTGCTGAAAAGGTAACTCCCCCCATGTACTGCGATGCAAAAAGCGCAGTGCCAGGATGTGCGAAAACCACAGGGGCTGGTAGCGCCGGGCGTCGAGCGACATGGACTGATAGCGCACCGTGCTCTGCAGCCAGCGTTCGTTGAACAGCGCCTTCCATTCCACGTAGCTACCACCAAGCGGCCAGTTGAGCCCATCGCGGCTGTCCCAGGCGAGCACAGGCCCCACACCAGACGTGAACTGCTCGCCCTCTCCTGGGTCTTTGAGGTCGGCAAAGACGCTGGGTTGCGCGGCTTTGTGCGCTTCTGGGTCCTGCAATGCGCTCCACGTCGACTTGTACTCGGCGCCGACATAGACATTGCGCAACGGCGAGCCTTCGCGAAACGGCCGCACCCTCAGATCGAGCCCCGTGCGCAGGTAACGGTCGGTGAAGGTGTCGTACACGTCGCTCTTGACCTCGTCTCCTATCCCATAAAAGCGGCTCGGAAACTTGGTGGCAAGCAGCTCTAAGCGCAGCACGAAGTCATCGTCGCCAAAGCGCAGCTCCGGAACCACCTGCGCAACCATTTGCTTTTCGAGCGTATAAATTCCCGCAAGCGACACGCTGCTCGGCCGCCGTTCGGCAACGGCTCCCGGCATATTGAACAAGAACAGCGCGCCCGCCCCGAGGCCCACACTGGTCTCGGGCGTGTAGAAAACGATGGGCAGCACCTTCATGATGTCCCACAACCTGCGCGGCTTCGTGACGAGCTTGCCCTCGCGATCGACCGCGAGCACGGGCAGGCTCTCCACGGGCGTCACCGGCGGCCGTAGCGTCGACGGCGACGCCTCGAATGCCTCGCTCACCGGTGCCGCGCGCCTTTTCAGCACGGGGCTTTCGTCTTGCGCGGCAACGCGGCGCACGTCGGCCAGACTGGCAACACTGGCCAGCAACGAACACGCGCACAGCACGGTCGCTATCGCCGACGACCGTCGTGAAGGCATGCCGTGAGCATCGTAAGCACAAGCTGGCGGACGCGCCTATGCGAAAGCCCCCTGAACCCTGCGATTGGCCCGTTAGGAGGTGTATGCAAATGACGCCACACTGATTTGCGCGCGTTCGTGTAGCACTGTGGAAAATTACCGCCTCTCACCCGCAGCGGACAGCCCCGCACTACACCGTACTAAACCGTGCCGCCATCGTGCGGACACCGCCTAGGCGACACTCGCCCCTGACGCATCGCGCACCTGACTTGGCGCAGGCGCGGGAACAAGGGTAGGAGGGTCACACGCACGCTCACGACGAGAGAGATGGTACGCCGCGCGTGAGCGCTCGCCCTGGCGCGAGGGATCTTACTATTCCGTAAGCCTGCGCTGCACCGGCCGTCAGCAGAGCGCCTAGACGGTCGAGCCGGCTCGGTTTGGCAGAGCGAGTAAGGTTGTAGTTGGCGCGAGCGATGCAAAGCGCACCAGCGATGACCACCAAAAGCGCTGGGATGGGTAGTCCGTAAAGGGCCATGCTGAGCGTGCAGCCGAGCCATAAGGCGAGTAGCGGGATGTGCTTCAGCCCTGCGCGCAGCACGGCAAACAGCGTCGCCTTGCGCGCGCGCGCGCCAAACAGCTCCTCGCGTTGCCGAAGCGCCGCCTGCAGCTGAGCTTGGGTATGTTGCGCAATGCGCGCAAAGCTTTCTCGGGCGGAGTTGATCTGGGGGTGGAACACCCGAACGGCCGGTAAAGACACGACGCGGTGACCCCCGCTGAGCACTTGCAGCGCCGCGGCAAGCCCGGGCTGCAGGGTATCGTGGGCAGGTCGCCGCACGAGCCGGCGACGAACGGCAACGCCCGCGTAAGATGCCGCGGTGATGCCGTGTGTCGCCGCGTCGAGCCGGACCCGTACGCCCTGGGCCTCTTCGATACACGGCACATAGCTCGGCACCGTCATCCCCACATCGGGGTCGCGCATGGGAGCGAGCAAACGGTCGAGAGTCTCAGGCGCCATGCGCGCATTGACGTCCGTAAATAGCAGCACCTCGTGTCGCGAGGCATGGGTTACCTGTGCCCAGATCGTCAAAGCTCCCACACGTTGCTGCTGGCGCGAGCTCAGCACGCGCACGCCTTGCGGTTCGTAGGAGCGAGCCACTTCCAGCACCGCCTGATCGTGTCCATCGCAACCCACGATGATCTCGGTCTTGTGCCGACTGTGCCGACACATCGCCAGCGTGTTCTCGAGCTTACGTGCCAGCCCGACGGCGTCGTTCGTGGCGAAGGTCAGGATACTGACCGATAACTCGTGAACCCGGGACGAGGGCGCACGCGCGGAAACACCGCCGGAAAATGGGGCGTGGGGCGAGGAAGGCCTTAGTGACAGCGGGTGCGGCAACGAGGCGCGTGGCGGACCTAATGACGCACGCGACGGGTTAGTAAAAGCGCTTAGTGAGGCACGCGACGGCCTTGGCGAGGCACTCAGCGAGGGACTTAGCGAGGGATTTGTTGATCGAATTGCGGCACTGAGTGAAGCGCGGGGGGGAGGCGCGTCCTCTTGTACCGAGGGGGCTGGCAACGATGGGATCAGCGAATTTTCGCTTTGCAGGTCTTCGAGGTCGAAGAAGATGACGTCGGTCAACGTGTGCCGTTCGAAGCCCTGTTCAGTTTTCGGATCCATGTTGTCGCGTCTCCACCTATCGGGGCTGGCCAAGGCGCCGAGCTCCCCGGTCCTGGGCCTGAGCAAGCTGCTTGAGCAAGTGGCGCGCCGCCGCGAGGCTCTACGAAATCATGGCGTTTTTTCCAGATTACTACGCCGCAGGCTGGGTCTGCTTGGACCAACTCTAGGTCTCTACGGACCAGGCACGTGATGCAGAAGGCTCCCGCGACATGCAGGCACGCCCGGCAGCTTTGATCGGGGTGCGAATCCAAGCACAGGGGCTCCGATCTGTATCCTGGATGTGCTGAGCTCGCACAAAGTCCCGATCACGGCCTGCTCAAGTCGGACCTTAGTCAGCTCAACGCCTGACAGTACTACGCGACAGACACGTGGTAGGGAGGTCGCGCCATACGTGTTAGTAGCTCTCGGTAGCAGTCATGCGACGTGAGCGTGAGCACTGAGCGTGAGCGTGCCCTTTGCTGCCGCTGACCGACTTGGCGCTGTGACCGGCGATCTGCCCCAGGTGAGTCCACCATGCCCTAGAGGCTACGCGTGGGATGTACATAAGGCGTGCGTAGAGTGTCGCTGGGGCTGCCTGATATAACGGGCTTAGTCGCGCGGCATCACTAATATTTCCCTTGGCACGGCGGCTGCCTCCTGCTGCCTTTTACAAGGAGAACACATGGCACAGGACAACATTAAGCTTTCTGGCGCGCCGTTCCGAATCAGCTGGCCTGCAATCTTTGGCGGCATGTTCGCGGCCTCAGGCGTGTGGCTGTTGTTTCACGCATTCGGACTGGCACTCGGCTTTTCCACCATGGAACCGAGCAACCCCAATCTCATGCGCGCAGCAGGTATTGGCACCGGTATTTGGTCGATCATCGGGACCTTTCTGTCGCTGCTGCTGGGCGGCTTTGTCACTGCGCGATCGGCTGGATTTTTAGGACGGGGTAATGCCGCTATCCATGGCATCGTGCTTTGGGGCCTTACCACCTTGGGAGGTACCATTTTGGTCGCCTTCTTGTTGAGCTCACTGGCGGTGGGTGTCGCGGGTGTGGGCTCGAGCCTCGCCAGCGCGAGCGCATCGCTAGGTGAGCAGGCCCTAAGCCTCGACTCGAGCCAGTTGCTCGCACCGGTGAATGAGCGGCTCGCAAACCAAGGCAAACCTACGATCGAGGCCGCGCAGCTGCGCGCAGCTGTGAGCAGCGCGGTGATCACGTCCGTGGCACGCGGAAGCTTTGACCGCGAAGTGTTCGTTACTGCCATTTCGGCGAACACTCAGCTTTCCCAAGCGGACGTACGTCAGGTGTTCGGCAACATGGAACAACAGATCAGTCAGCGCTCCGAGTCAGCGATGCAGCAGCTGTCTCAAACAGCCGAGAATGCCGCTGATGCCACAGGGAAGGTGTTCTGGGGCATCTTCGCGCTTCAGCTGGTATCGCTGGTCGCGTCGATGATCGGTACCTTGGCCGGCGTCTCGCAGCGCCAACGGGATCTATCGGTCCAGGTGATTCCGAGCTACCCCGGTGGCACACCCGCTTTGACGGGTCAGCCGGGTCGGGCCTAAGTACAATGACCGCAGACGTCAACGGTGCCGATTCGCCTTCATCGCGAACGTTGTCGTTGTCGTTGTCGTGAGCGTTGACCTGAGCCTTGACGGCGACGGCGACGGCGACGGCGACGCTCTAACGGCACAACTTGGTCAGCATAGCGACCACCCGCGCGCGAACCTCAACGGCCTGCCGATACCGCTCGTCTTTCTGAGAACTGAGCATACCAAGGTATCGGCCAGGGCCGACCGAAGTTGCTCCCGTCGCCGTCGCCGACGCCGTCAAGGCTCACGACCAAGACAACGCTCACGCCCACGTGGAGAAAACGTCCTGGCAGCCCTAGCGATCACCTACTTCTGGGGCCCTGTACTAAGGCATCGCGCGTTCGTGCAGCCATCGTGCCCGCTGGCAGACTTCTCGACCTCCCCCGAGAAGCCTGCCTTCTTGGCAGCCTGAGTCTCATTATTGACCATATCGTCGATTTGGTTCATATCTGGACTGTGGCTAAAGTACTACCGAGTGATCCCGCCCCCCGTCCGATCGACGATGCCGCCGCCAAACGCGCGTTCTTTCGCATTATCGAGGCGTGGGGGGTCAGCGACGCAGAAGCACGCGTGTTACTCGGCGCGCCGAGTCGCTCGACCTTTTACAACTACAAGCGTGCTGAGGGCGGTCCCCTGAGCGCCGATACCATCGAGCGCCTCAGTTACGTGCTCGGAATCTATAAGGCCCTGCAGCTCTTGTTTCCCAATCCACAGCAAGCAGACGCCTGGATGCGTAAACCCAACCAAAACTTTGGCGGGCGCTCAGCGTTGCAGCATGCGCTCGGTGGCAAAGTCGTCGACCTCGCTTTGGTACGTCGCACGCTCGATGCCGCGCGCGGCGAGGGGATGTAAGTGGCAGGCCTTCGCAGCACGCGCGTCCGTTGGGCGCACGCCTATCGCGCGATCAACTCGCGCTATCCCCCGATCGACGTTTTCGAGCGCGTCGCCGATCCGGGCGACTGGGACGCCCTGCTGGCGATCGAGCAGCTGACCAACCCACGCGTGCGACAGGAATGGGGCGAGATCTCGCTCGTGCCCAAGGGTGAACGGGTGTCGGGCCCGGGCGCCAGTTGGGTCATGGGCGCTTTTACCCACATTGGACATCCGTCGCGCTTCACCGACGGCAGTTACGGGGTGTATTACGCCGCGCGCGAGGTCGAGACGGCGATCCGCGAGACTGCCTTCCACTTCGGTCGCTTTCTGCGCGCCACGGCGGAACCGCTCGGCACGGAGCTCGAGATGCGCGTGCTCGTCTCCTCGCGTCTGGACGAGAAATTCCATGACGTGCGCAGCGGCCACCCGGAGCTGCACCTACCGGACGATTACGCGCCTTCGCAGGCCTTTGCCAAGCGCCTGCATGCGGAGGCTTCGAACGGCCTCGTCTACAACAGCGTGCGCGCCCCGGGCCATGCGTGCCTCGCCGTATTCAAGCCCAAGGCGATTCCACGTCCGCGCCAAGGGCCGCACTTACGTTATCACTTCGACGGGACCCGCATCGATCGCTGGTTTCAGCTTGGGCAAGACGAATGGAAGCCGCTCAACTGACGCACTACGACTTGTCGACCGCGAAACCAGCGGACGCACAGTCGGGGGGACACTTGAGCTTGGCGCCCCCTGCGGCATCACACTCGTTCACTTCAAAGCGCGTAGGGCAGTAGACGACGTAGAAACTCTGCTTACCTGTCGACTTGTCGAGTTGGTAGGAAATGGGAAGTCGCTGGTTCTTGGCGAAAGTGACGCTGCTCGCGCGCGAGGCACCGGGGCGCGGAAACACGGAGTAGACCGAGGCGTCGCTCTTGACCCCTAAGATCATCATGTAGCCCTTGGCCGGAATATCGACTTCGAAGCCCAGCTTGTCGCCGGGAGCAGACTTATCGCCACTCGTCAACAGCTGTTCGCCGTTGCCGCCCGTCCGATAGACCCGCAGGCCAACCCCAGATTTGAGCTTCTCGAAAGCCGCCGCTTCAGCCGAGCTCAAGCCGCCGTCACCTTGGGGCCCCAACACGAGCAGCAAGGCAGTGATCGCGACGACGCTCAGGGCGGCCAGGCCCCTTCGCCCTAGCTTCGCAAACCCAGTCTTCGGCTGGCCGTTAGACGCGTCTTCAGTCTTGCCCTGTTTGCCAGCTTTGGGCGTGGGCGTCGGCCCCCGCGCCGGAGCTGGATGCGAGACGCTAGGCGCTTTGTTGCTACGCGCTCCACGCTCGATCGGACGCAGCCCAGCAGGGAGGCGGGTTGTTTTGGAAACGCGCTCCTCGGGCACATCCTCCGCGCTAACTTGCGCGGCGGCATCGTCTACGGGCCCGAGTCCCAGGCACTCCTCTGCCCAGGCTGTGGCGGCCTCCAGGCTCGGAAACACGCGGCCAGGCACCGGGCAGATGCCAATCCAGAACTCCGCTTTGGTAAGTCGCAGGTGCTCGGGTCCGCCCACCACGACTGCGAGCGCGGCCCACTTTTCTTTGATCGTCTTGGCACGCATCTGCATCGCTTCTGCCAAGTAGATGCGTTGCTTCTCCGGCAGTGGCATCGCCTCAGTAAGGTCGATGATCAAGGCGTGCCGCTCCGACTGATCGATCAGATCCTCAAGGAACTCCATGACCGTGGTGCGCTCGAGATCGCTAAGCAGGCCGCACTCGGTCAGCACGACTACGGGGAAACTCGAAACACTCAGGTATACATGCTCGGTCGTCAGACTCTCGCCCATGCATGGAATTCTACATGCGATGCGACGCGGACTGGTGAACGATCGTTGGTGCAAGCATGCAGCTTCGGTTCCACCGACACAGGCCCAGGTGGGCGGTGTGCGATGGCCGTGTTCCGCGCCGCACCACAGCCCACGTTTTGTGCGAAAGGACCCGGTCCCGGCCAGCTTATCTCGTTTCGGTGGTGGCGCGCCTTGCCTTGGTCGGTGCCAATCCGCACGCTGTCGCCCCATGAAACGTCTGCGCTTAGTCCAGCTCCCTGTGCCACAGCCTGCGGCGCTGTCGGCCACCGGCAATGTGCCGCTGGCTGCTGGCTGCCTGGGCGTCTCGGCCAGCGTCCACGGCCTCGACAAGCGCGGCCTGAGTCTCGATGTGGTGGCGCCCGCCGTCACCGACACCTACGGTGACAGTCAACTTGCCGACCACATTGCGCGCGACGAACCAGACTATGTGGGTTTCTCGCTGTACTTGTGGAACGTTGAGCGCAGCCTGCACTTGGCGCGCGAAGTGAAGCGTCGCTCGCCCCGTACCAAGGTGCTCGTGGGCGGCCCCGAGGTGAACGCGGACAATCCCTTCGTGCTTTCGCAAAGCGGTTTTGATATCGCGGTCACAGGCGAAGCCGAGGACACCTTTGCGCAGGTGATGGATCGCTTGCTCGAAGGGCGCGATGTGACGGGTCTGCCTGGCGTCGCCGTGCGCCATCCTTTGATGGGTCTCGGCGCCTTTGGTCCGCCGCCCAACGCTTCTTTTCCGATGACCGACTATCCCTCGCCTTACCTTCAGGACTTGGTTCCGGTCGAGCCGCAACGGGCCACTTATATCGAGACGGTGCGCGGCTGCCGATCGCACTGTACCTACTGTTTCTATCCGCGCAGTAGCGGCGTGTTGCGCGTGCTCGATGTCGAACGAAGCGCTGCCTTAGTCGCAAGCCTGCGTGAGCGCGGCGCGCGCGAAGTGGTGTTCTTGGATCCCACGTTCAACCACCGGCCCGAGTTTGAATCCTTGCTCGATGCGCTCGCGGCCGTGAACCCGGATCGCAAGGTTACCTTCTTTGGCGAAGTGCGGGCAGAGGGCCTGACGCCTGATCATGCAAAGCGCCTAGCGCGCGCTGGCTTTACCAAGCTCGAGATCGGCTTGCAGTCGGTCAATCGCGCGACCCTCAAACGCGTACGACGTCACGGCAGCCCTGAGCTCGTCGCCGAGGCCGCTAAGATGCTGAGGGGTGAAGGCATCGATCTACTCGTCGATCTGATGGTCGGATTACCTGGCGATACTGCACAGGACGTGGCGGCTGGCGTCGACTTTCTGCTCGAGCACGACCTCGGCGAACATGCTCAGGTTTTCCCGCTCTCGCTGCTGCCGGGAACGGCGATGCGCGCCAGTGCGGCCGCCGATGGGGTGATTTTCAACCCTGCGCCACCTTACCGTGTGCAACGCACAGCTACCTTCGATGAAGAATCGCTATGCCAAGCGCTGTTCGATGCTGAGCTCCGCCTCGGTCGTCGTCTTGACGAGCTCCCTCGTCCGCACCTGGTCGAAGAAGCGGCCGAACCGCGCGATGTGTTCAAGGTCAACGTCGACGATGCGCTCAGCTTGAGCGCTGTGGACAAACCGGGAGCGCAACATGTGGCGCTCTGGCTGATAGGTCGCGACCTATTCGGGCGTCGTGATGTCGCGCTGCGCGCGCTCGAGCTGCGTCTAACCATCGATCCGTATGCCACGCTCGATGTGGTGCTTAGGCCCGAGGCCCCCTTCCCGCTTGATTTACTCGACATGCTGCGCGCCCGTTTGGCACGCGCCACGCCTTCCTATGCATCGCGGGCGATAGCCCACCGGGGCGAAGACCTGCAGCGCCGCATCAGTGTCGTTTTAGCGCAAGGCTGCGCATTTCCGGAAGACTGGCTTACCGCCCTGCGTGAGATCGCGCCCGTGTATCGTGAGCAAACCGCGCAAGAGGCAGCTGCTTGCGCGAGCGAGCTCGGTGACAGCCTCGACAGCGCGCGTATCCTAGATAGTAAGATCACGCCCGAGCTTTGGAAGACCTTAGTGGCGGACACCGACCCCGCGAGCGTTACGTTTGCACACCGCGCCTATGAGAGTGCCTGGGTGCGCGGCGTGCTCGAGCCTTGGGAAGTCAACTGATCGCCATCAGCGAGCTTGATTCAACGCAGCTTTGGTCCCCATACTGATTCGGTGGCTCCACGCACCTTTGCTATCGGTGACATTCACGGCGACCTCGATCATCTTCGAGCGCTCGTTGCCACGCTCCCTTTGATAAGCGAAGAGGACACGCTGGTGCTCCTCGGTGACTATCTGGACCGGGGCGCGCACTCCATGGATGTGGTGTGCGTGGTGCGTGCGCTCGAACGCGAGCTCGGGTGCAAAGTGGTATGTCTGCGCGGCAATCACGAAGATGCGTGGTTGCGCGTGCTGGAGCGCGGGTGGCCAGAGTTCGTCTTGCCGCCCGAAAATGGCTGCCTTGCCACCATGCGTTCCTATGTGGGCGGCCCTGTACCGCACGAGCAAGAAATTCCGAGCGAAGCCGAAGCACAAGCACTCTTTGCAGGCTCCTTCTTCCCGGAAGATGTGGTCGCGTGGATGAAGGCATTGCCCTACTGGTACGAGGACGAGCACGCGATCTACGTGCACGCGGGCTTGATCGAGCGCGCTGGCGTGTGGCCGCACCCTCGTGATGTATCGCCTCAGACAGGGCTGCTGTGGACGCGCACTGAGCGCTTCTTTCGCGAGTATCGCGGCAAGCGCGTCGTGGTCGGTCACACCGCGACGGTGCTGTTGCCACCTGAGCTTTCAAGCCACACGCCCGAAGACCCCACCGATCTGTGGGCGGGCGAAAACGTGATCGCGATCGACACAGCCTGCGGTAAGGGGGGCTTTCTGACCGCCGTCGAGCTGCCCGCGCTGAACATCTACGAGTCGCGCGCCGCCACGCCACCTGCCTAAAACAGCGCTGCTAAGCCAGCGGCGCGATGCGCTTAGACAGCAAAAAGCGCTGATGGTCGCGGAAGCCCGCACGCTCATACAGCGCCTTGGCGGGATTGTGGCGTTCCACTTCCAAACATAAGCGCTGCGCACCTAACTCCAGGCATTCGCTCTCCACGAACTGTAGGGCGCGCGTACCGATACCGCGACCGCGGGCGGCTGGCTCGAGATAGATCTCATCGAGGAAGGCATCGCGACCTCCTGCTTCGATGCTGAACCCGAGCGTTACCGCAAGATATCCCACCGGCTTTTGCGCGAGCTCGACAAGCCAAATGCGCACGTTGGGCTCACCGGCCAAAGCGGCATCGAGCGCCATGTCGACTAGCGCGTCTGCGGCTGGTTGCTGATCGGCCTCTCGATAGGCGCGACACAGATGCATTAGCAGCGCCTTGTCGTTGACGCTTGGCGCGCGAAAGGAGACTAGCGCCTGGCCAAGCGGAGCGGGCGGGAGATCAGACGAATGCTCTGTCATGCCTCGATCGTCCCGCGCGCAGCGCAGCACGCAAGCTGAGATTGCACCGGCCTGTGCGGGCGTGGGCAATGCGGGCATGCGCAGGTGCGGGCGTCGGCATCTGCGTTGCCAGGCGAAAGTGAGGCGCGTAGGCTGAGGCGAGCATGAGGTGCCCGTACTGCGCAGAAGAGATCCAGGATGCAGCGATCCTGTGCCGCTTTTGCGGAGCGCGCCGGCCAAGCCTGCACGGAGCCTGGAGCGCGCCGAGTCAGCTAGCTGCGCAGACCGCGACAGTTCCCGGTGTCGCTAGCGTTGCACCTCACCTTACTGCTAACGGCCCGTACAGAGGCACGGCCGGCAGCGCCCCTAGCAGTAACTTCACGATCGTCTCCTCGGGCTGGCTATTGATGTTGTCCGGCGCAGGCTCGCTCATCTCGGTCACCTCGCCCGTGGCGCTGTGGGGTAACGTGCACGATGGGATGGTCGCGGTGCTGTATAACCTTATGTTTGTCGTGCTGTTCGGTGCCATGGGTTTTGCGCTCGCCTATCGCAAGCCCTGGGCCTTGCCGATTACGCTGCTCACCTCGGTGGCCTATACCTTCGACAAGCTCGAAGCCATTTTCGACGACGCCGTAACCCAGGCCAGCTTGGGCGAGGCCGCTTCGGTGTTGGGAGACCTGGGGCCGATCGTGCAGCAAGTGTTCGTGCTGACGTCGGTCTTGTTTGCCGTGATGTGGTGGGCCTTCGTGATCTACTTGTATTTCAAGCGCAGTTACTTTCGCCCGGCGCTGGCGCAACCGCTGACATGATGTCCGCTCTCCTATCGCTAGCAGAGCGAGTTAGGGCCCGGCACAAAACAATCAGATCGGATCGCGTGTGCTGGTGGCGGCGGGGTTTGCTGCGGGCACCCAGGGTGTAAACGCCGACCAAACGGATGCGATGCTGGCGATCGTGAGCACGAGGAGCAACAGAGCCGTGACAGACAAACCTTTTGAAGGGCTCGGGTCGGGCTGAGAGACACGCAAGTTGGACGGCTTCTTGAACAGCAGCGCAGCGAACGTTCCTCCGACCAAAAGCCCCCCCGCATGGCCAAGCAGACTCACACCGGGCAATAGGGAGATCAGGAGGTTTGGTAGCAACAGCCTGCCTATCGAGCTGCGGATGCCGCTGCGCTCGTCTGGATAGCGAGAGGTACGATAACGCCGATACAAAAGCGCGCATACGGCGCCCAAAAGACCGAATAACGCGCCGGAGGCACCCGCTGTGATGTGAGGGTTCGGCGAGAGCGAGATCGCAAGTCCGCCGCCCAGCAATGACAGCGTATACAGCACGAAAAAGCGGCTTCTTCCCAGCAGAGGCTCGAGCAGACGGCCCATGTTCCACAGCGCGAACATGTTCACGCCCAGGTGCAGCGCGCCGATGTGCAGATAACCGTAAGACACGAAGCTCCCCCATTGGAAGAGCTCGGGGCTACCGGGATAGATCGCCCCCATGCGCAGCAATGTCGCCACGCTTTCGCTGTCTCCCCAGAACTCTTCGAGCGCAAAGATCAGCACGTTGACCGCAATCAACGTGCTCGTTATCGGCACGTCACGGGCCGTGGGTGGCTGGACCAGCGGGTCTTCCGTGGTGCCTGAGGGCTGGGAGGCGCGGTGTGGGGACGGGTTGTGCACGCTTGCAACGTGCCACTCCCGCGTGCGCGAGGCCATGCTAGCGCGCTAGCCCTTCGGGGATGCGGACCGGGCGAGAAAGCGCTCGACCGCTGCAGCGATCTCTGGAGCATGGTCGAGCATGGCCGTGTGAGTGCCCTGCGGTAAGCGAACAAGCTGGCTACCGGCGGCAGCTGCGTGCATGGGCAGGCCGATGCGATCCACAGGTGCAAACGGGTCTTTATCGCCGGCGACGATCAGCAGCGGCACACGCAACTGCGAGAGCAGATCGAAGGCGGAGTGCGCGTCGGCAGAGCGCGCCATCGTGCGCATCGTTGCAGGATGAAGGCGGCCAAAGTGCTCGAGCACGCCCCGCATATCCTCGCTCGTGGCGCTGCCGACAAGCCCCAGGCGTCGGCCCAGCGCAAGCCCCAGATCGCTGTTGGCAAACTGTGCGAGCGCACGAAAGCCCGGCTCGAACACCGCAGGCGGCGTCTTTTCAAGGAGCAGCGACAGGATCGGCGCTGGCAACCACAAGCCCGTGCTGCGAATCGCGTGCTCAGCTGTACCCAGTAAGGTCACGAGCGCAGAGCAGCGCTCGGGAAACTGGCGGTACATCTCGAGCACGACTTGGCAGCCGACGGAGAAACCCACGTGGCTCGCCCGCGCGATCCCGAGCGCGTCCAGGATGCGCGCGAGCGTGTGTGGTTGCGCCTCGATGCTGGCGCCTTTGTCCGTGCGTGAAGGAGCAGATTCCCCGTGGCCCGGGTAATCCCACGTAATCACGGTGTGCTGCTCGCACCACAGGGGCTCGAGCGCCGCCCAGAAGTTGGAGGTCGTCGTCAGGCCATTGGTCAGCACGAGCGCAGGCCCGCTGCCAGCGACGCCATACGCGATGCGCGTGCCGTCTGCTGCTTCCAAGAATCGATCGTTGAGCCTCATCGCGGGCTAGCATAACCGGTCGTGCGGCCTTACGCGGCCCCCCGCTCGCGCGGCTGTGGCATCTTTCGCAGGTATGACAGTGCCCCTGCCCGAAAGCCGGCCCGAAGCCACCCACGGCGTTCAGCGCGTACTGAGCGCCATCACGCGCTCGGGCCACGCCTGGGGCGGCGCCGGCGCGATGCTAAGCGCGGGCTCATGCTGGGCTGTCTTATGCGCGCTGCTCGCTCGCGACGGACACATGCCATCGCGAACGCTCGTGCCTATCGCGCGCGAAACTTACTACGCGGCCCAGGCTAGCTTTGTCATTCCGCTGCTGATCTTACTGTGGCTGCTGTGCTCGCTGCTCACGACCGCGGCGGCACGCGCGCTCGGCGGTCGTGGTCGCTTCGTCGCCACGGCCAACGGCCTGGGATTCGCGCTCGGTCTTCCGCTGCTCGTGCTGTTCCTGTTGCCCGATTTGGTCGTGTATGCGACGCACGGCTTTGCGGCACTCAGGTTTTTGCTGCGCGTGACAGCTCCGCTTTCGTTCCTTACGACGCTTTGGCTGGCGACAGTCGCCGTACGCGCAAGCCAGCAACTCGGCCGTGGACGTGCGTTTTTGGCAGCCGCAGCCGGCGTGCTGGCGCAGGCCGCCTTAGGCGGCATCTTACTACGTTAAGTACAGGTCCCCAGAAGTAGGTGATCACTAGGGCTGCCCGGACGTTTTCTCCACGTGGGCGTGAGCGTTGTCCTGGTCGTGAGCCTTGACGGCGACGGCGACGGCGACGGGAGCAACTTCGGTCGGCCTTGGCCGATA
>JBBSJC010000085.1:0-19079 GCA_038257655.1 Polyangiales bacterium
ACCCGCTCCACGACGCCGAGCTTGTCGTGCTCGGTCTTGGCGAACACTGTGCGCACGGCGTGCTCCAGCTTCTCGGCAAAGCCCTCGAACTTCGAGTAGGCCGTAGTCTGTAAGACCACGCTGTCCTGCATCACGAGGACGCTCCAGGATCCGTCTTTGGTGCGGTACTCCCAGCGTTCCTGTTCGATCACCTGGACCGGCACTGCCCCGAGGCCGAACATGAGCTGCTGCACCTTGCCGGCCTGCTCGAGCGGGAAGCCATGTCTTCGAAATTCCTCTTGAATTGCCGGAATGTAGTCCGCGATCTGACGGATCGGGCTGAATCGCACCTGACCAAGAACCAGCTCGAGCGGCTGCTGGGCCAGGGGCACGTACCGACACTTGCGCTCCATAGATCGACTTTACACCAAATCTTACAGCCTAGCCAACACCGAGGGCTACAGTTTGTTCCCCTGAGCCACCTTGGGTGAGCTTTGTGTAACCCCGCTTACGCAGGTTGCGCTGCATGGCGCGGGCCGACGCTGCGGCGGAGGAAACAGCAGCTCGTGAATCTGGGCGCGAAGGGCGAGGAAGCCGACCGCGTCCTTCGACGCGTCGCCCCGAAGCACCCTGCCGAGCTCCTCGAGCGGGCCCGTTGAGCTTCGCGCCGTGCAATGGGGCACAGTCACGTGGCGCCTATCTATCGACGGTTCTGAGCGCGACCGGCCGCTAGCGAGCCACGCTTCGCCCCGCGCTTCGCGCCTTCTTTCGCGCCCCCTTTGACCCATTGCACGGCTGGCAGATCAGCGCCGCGTTGTGCATCGCGGTGCGACCCCCACGCGAGTGCGCGACGACATGGTCGACCTGGAAGTTAGTCCAGTCGAGCGCCTCGCCGCAGTGGGAGCACGCCTTCTTGTCCGTTCCATTCCAGAGCAGCCTCCGTTGCTCCGCACTGAAGGTGCGCTGTTCGTCCTTGTGCTCGAAGAGGCCATCGAACAGGCCCCGCAGGATCTTTTGGCGTCGCTCTCGTGGGCCCGCCTTGTCGGTCGACTGCGCGACGGTGAGCAGGTACTCCGCGTATAGATGGTCGTCCCTGGCGGAGGCCTGCACCTTGCGCTGCGCCTCCTTCACTCGATCCACCCCATCGGAGAAGCGGCGCAGGAGCTCCATCGCGTTGCGGTTGCGCTTCTTGTCGGTGAGCACCTTCTGCGTTTTGACGAGCTCCCAGCACACCATGAACAGTGAGTAGAACTCGCTCGAGTTCTTGAAGCGAGTGGCGTGCAGCTCAGGAAACAGCCGCTGAAGCGCCGTCATCGTGGCTCGCAGCTCTGTGCACGCTCTGGCCAATGAAGCGGCGTGTACGCTTTCGTTGCCGATCACCCGATCGATGGCGCTTTTCTGATGCAGCACGCCACCGTGTAGGATCGAAGGGAGCCCCTCGGTCATGAGCTCGACGTCGCGCATGCGGGCGAGCCCGCGCGGATTCACGATCTGCTGCTCTCTCAAATACCCATGGTAGTGCGCCGCTAGGCGCTGAGCTTCGCGCAGAATCGGGTTGGTGTAGAACCTGGCCTTCCGCTTCTCGGCTGTGGTTAGTGCCTTGCCGGTCGAGTTAATGCGAACGAACAGCTCGACGATATCTCCCAAATCACCGCTGACCTCGACGATAGGAACCTTGTAGCCGTTGATCTTGTGCTGCAGCTCGTACCGACACAGGTCGCGATACAAGTACTTGACCGCACGCTCGTCATCCTCGAACTGAAATGGCACGGCGTAGCCCTTGCGCGCGAACGGCTTGGTCTGCGTGTACATGAACACGGACTCGAGACGCTGTTTGCCGTCAAGCACATCGAAGACGATCTGGCCGTCGTCCACGCGCTTGTACAAGAAGATCGAAGGTACGGGATAGCCCACGAGGATCGACTCGATCAGCTTCCGGCGATCTTTCTCGGCCCAGACGCTCTTGCGCTGAAAGCCCGGCTCCAGATTCAGCGCGCCCTTCTCCTGAAGGTTGATCAAATCCTGCAGCGTCTTGTGTGTGTGTGCTCGAACTGCAATGCTTCGCTCATCATCGCCCCCGTTGAACCCCCGGACCCGCACGGCCCTAGACCTCGGAAACCTCAACACTCAGGTCATCGAGCGCGATCTTGACCTCCTCGTAGATCGCGACTTCCTGCCCCAGCACCTCGAAGCTCACGGCCAATGCATATCGAGCCTGGGCGTCCGGATCCTGACTCCAGCCCTTGTGGGCTCTCACGGCGATACAGAAGGTCTCGGGCAGTTGGTGGAGCTTGAGAACTGCCCAATCCTTCTGGACCGTTCCATTCCCTCGGGCGACACCACGAATGCTCCCGTGCCCGTCCTGCGCACCGAGTGTCCAGGCGATGCCGTCGTCCTTCCGCGACTTCGCTTTCTCGCCGTTCGCGTCCTCATCGACGACACCCCCCAGCACATTCTGGCTCTGGTCAGACTCCTTGGTCGCCCGCGCCTCGAAGTCACTTATAGACTCACCGCGACGATTGGTGATCCAGTCGAGCCAAACGGACAGGTAGCGCTTCGGCGTGCGTCGTGTGCGCCGAGGCGACGCCGCATAGGAAAGTGTCACTTCAACGAGGACATCGAAGTCGTTGCCAGCAGCGCGCACGGCAGCAGGAACAGGCACCTGCAGAATGTCGCAGTCGCCTGCTTGCAGCGACTGAACGCCGGAGGTGATCAGCGTGGTTCGATGCGCGGAGTTATGCGTGGCGCGCTCTCGATCGGGAATGCCAAAGCCAATGCGACTCATCACCGCACTAACCTGCGCTGCCAGGGTCTGCTGCAGGGCGTAGTCGATGCTCTGCGGCGATGCTACCTTCCCTTTCTTCTTGGCCTTTGTCTTCGCCGCGGACGCCTTGTCACGCAGTTTCTGATTCTTCTCCTTCTCGCGCCGGTAGTCTAGGAACAGCGCAAGAGCCCAGGTCGGCCACCTGGCAGACTGCACGATCAGCGCGCGATAGACCAGGCTCGGTTCATCGGGCAGAAGGCTCGCCAGCTGAGCCGCGATGTGAGTCACCTTCGGAGCCGCGAACGAGGTTCCCACCGTGTCGCGATCGATGGCTGGGCCGGACGAGAGGGTCGAGCGAATCAGCTCGGGAAAGCAGGCGCTCGCGAGGGTTGGTGTACCTATGCTCACGGAACCGCCAGTCGAGTACACAAGGTCGCCACCGAACTCCACGACCTCTGGCTTGATGACTCCCCAGATTCCAGGACCTGAACGGCTGAACGACGAGGGCCCGCCGCGTTGGAGCACAAAGCTTTGCCAGTCGCCTGCATGAAACGACTCATACCCGACCGATCCAACAGTAAGAGCCTGAAGGCTTTGAGCGGGGTTTGCGACGCGACTGCTCGGTTCATCGAGATAGTCAGGGTATCGGCGGTCCGCGGCAAGATGCTGCGCGATTCCAGTCTTCGGAGCCGCCCCGGTGCTCGGGATATTGCCGGCGCTCTGAATCACAAGCACGTCGTGCTGGTGCGATAGCGCGTCGATCTCGGCTGCCCACGCGGACATGTGCACCAGACGAGATGGGGCCGAAGCATTCACGGAGTGATTGAACAACCGCGTCGCCCGCGAACCGCCGCGGAGGCGCAGAATCGCCGCTCGCGTGGCCAGCGCGGGGAACAGGCGCTCGGGCATGTTGCAACCAGCGCCAAGGACCCGCGCATTCTGAATCCAGCACAGCAGCTTGTGCTGCCCTTCGCGCGGGATGGTTTCTCCAAACAGCACGGCTCCCGCGACACGAGTGCCGTGGCCACTCGGACTTACCATGTCAGCCACACTGGAGTCGCCGGGCAAAAGGCTGAAGGAGCTCTCTTGGTCGACGGCGGGTGCCAACCATAGGTGTCCTTCCTGGATCCCACTGTCGATGATACCCACCGCAGGCGCGTCCTCATCTGGAGGCCCTAGCTCGAGCTGCGTGCGCTCTTCCTCTGCAAGCCCCGGCTCCTGTTGCGGGAGCGCGATATCGTCGGGTTCCACCACTTCGAACAGGAACGGGTAGTTCTGAACGAAATCCTTCAACCCGCGACCGGATATGCTTACGCGCATGGTGAAGCTGTCTGAAAGAGAATCCGCGGCTGCGGCTTCATAGATTTTCAGCACCTCGCCGTCGTAACTGGCCACGAACTTAGCCACTTCGGCTTGGCGTCGCTCCTTGAGCGCTTCCCACGCTAAGTACACGGCCAATCGCTGGTCGGCCCAGGCCGCGAGCTTCTCTTGGTACTGCGCTTCACGCTTAGCCCGCTGCACGTCACTATCATTGTCCCGGCGCTCGGGTTCGCTCGGCCGATTCGGTATCTTGGTAGGGCCAGCAGACTCCACACCGGCATCCACGATGTAGTTCCGGTCGTCTTGAATGGTTGGCCAGATCTCGAGCAACCCCGGACAAATCCGCTGGAGCCGCTCGTGGCCGCTTTCCGAGAAGATCTGATACACCCTGGCCACCACCGCGGATCCCTGCACCGCGGCGACGAACTCGTTAATCCTGCGCATCAGCAGAGCGAGGTCCGTGTCATCCGAGGCGACGATGACGAACCCCTGCTCTTGTTCGGCAACGATCTCGAAGCCCAAGTGTTGTGTGAGTTTGCCGAGGTCTAGGCTCGGATCGATCTGCAAGAGCAGAGGCACGCCAGTTGCGAGGGTGGGCAGGCCTTGCCGTTCCCGCGCTTCTTGCTGCTTCTTCCAGTCAGACAGCGCACCGCTGGCGGCACCAGACATCGCAGCGCTGTGACCTGCTCGATCCGCCTTGTTCTTGAGCGTCTGCTCGCTCGTCTTCCCCCCGCCAGGGAGCTTCGCTCGACCCGTTACACGACTAAGAAACCTAAGGTGTGGGTACGGCTGATTGTCCACCGGCATCTAATCTTAGTCTCCTGACGGCGGGGGTACTCCTGGGCGCAGTGCCATCACTGCGCGCTGTAGATCACTCGCTTGAATTTCGTCGCGGCTATCGAGCACCGCTAGTTTCGCCGCATCGCGGGCGGCTCGCACCACCTGTGCGGCGGGCCAGCCGGCAAGCGATGCAACCACGTCTCGAAGCTTGACGTTCTTGGCGATCTTCATCGCGGACAAGGTCATACGCAGCAGCTGCTCAACCTCCGCAGGCCCCGGCGGCGTCACCATGAAGACGTCGTCGAAGCGGCGGAAGAGCGCCTCATCGAGAGAGCCCTCAAGATTGGTCGTGGCCACGAGCAGACCGGGTGCGTCGTAGTCCTCCATCAGCTGAAGCAGGGAGCTGACGATGCGCGAGGCCTCACCCACGTCACGGCTGGTGGCACGTGAGCGCGCGATGAAGTCACATTCGTCGATGAGAAGCACGCACGGCATCTCCCGCGCCGCGTCGAACAGCGTGCGCAGGTTGGCCGCGGACTCGCCAAAGTACGACGACAGCAGCGAGTCGAAGCGCACCTTCATCAGGGGCAGGCCCGTGTTCCAGGCGAGTCGCTTCGCTCCCAAGGACTTGCCGCAACCGGGTGGGCCGTACAGCAGCACGCTGCGCCGCGGCTTCAGTCCGTGAGCCAGCAAACGTTCGCGAGCCGCGTACTCACGTTCGATCCGCTGGAAGCGGTCCTCCACCTCGGGAGGCAACGCCATGTGGTGCTCGAGCTCGCTCGCGGGGGTGAGTGACGCCAGCGATTCGTGGCCACGACGGCTCATAGGCAGTGCGGTCACATTGGGCGCACCGATGCGGCGTGCGGCGAGCGTCGAGGGGCGCGAGCTTGCGAGAATCGCCGACAGTTCGTCGGCCAAGCGTGCGTGCCCGCCCTCTCGCTCCGCGTCGACGATAGAACGCGCCACGCGGTTCAGGTCGTTCGGCGAGCCTTCCGCGATCGCACGGAAGACCCGCTTGAGTGTCTCTGCGTTCATAGGGAGCCTCGTGGGTCCTTTTGTCGCACGATCCTGCTCACTTGACCAGGGGGCGCCCGCCGATGCCGGGCGTTACATGGCGCTTCGAGCGCTGGCACATTCCGCTCAGGCATCCGCGCCACGTTTCTTCCGAGGCTTGCGCGGCGGCGAGTCGACCGAGTCTCCATCAACGGTTTTCGCGCTCGCGCTTACCTTCTTCCCCCCACCCTTACCCTTCCCCACCGGCCGCCAGGCCTTCAACTGATCCCGCGTGACCCCCAGCGCCGCGCACTCGCCATCCAAGAAGCCCTCGAAGTAGTTGCCAAGCCCGTCGCCCGCCTCTTCGCTGGGCTCGTTGTGCCACTGCTTGAGCCAGGGCAAGAGCTCGTACAGCCCGGCGAGCATCGGAGTGAGGCGCTCGGCCTTCCACGCCTCCTGGGTCTTACGCTGCCAGTACATAGCGGCGAGGGCCTTGGCCTGCTGCGCGTGGTCCCAGCCGGCCCAGCCGTACACGGGCTCCTTGTCTTCGTCGCTCTCGCAGCCGGGGTAACTGATGAAGCGCTCCTTGGGCACATCGAGCTTGCCGCGCAGCCGAAAGTAGTTCGCGTCGCGAAAGTCTTTGGCGTCGTACTTGGGCGGCACGGGAATGTTGGCGATGGTATCGCCGGCGTCTTCGCGACGTTGCAGATCCCAGGTGCGCTCCCAGGCGGCACGCTTGTCGAGGCCGGCGTCGGTGTAGCGGTGGGCGGCGAGGAAGGGGATGGACTCCGCAGCCAGCACATGTAGAGCATCGGCCGTCCCAGTGTCTGAGCGGCCAAGCCAGGCCGAGACCTCGCCGAACTGCGCGTCTTGGCCAAGCGACTCGGTGATCTCGCGATAGCTAACGATCCGTTCGCCAAGCGTCGTTGCGGCTCGTTCGACGTGATTGGATATCCATGCTTCGCCTTCGTCACGGAGGACCTTCCCGTCCGACTCGAGCTCTTGAGCGGCCTTACCCGAAGGTTGAGCCCAACGACGCTTGGCCTCGGGGTTCTCGAGCAGTGCAAGGTCTCGCGTCGCTAGCGCTGCAGCCTTTCTAGCTTCCCAGGTCAAACGCCTGGGCGCGTCTCCCCATGTTTCAGGCCGTGGCGTGGTCTCATTCCATCGAAACCACTCGCGGCGCACGTCACCTTCGTCGAGCTCTGCAATCGCGGCTTCGAAAGGGCGCGCGCCAGGGACGAGATGCAGCACCTCCATCTCCTTGGCGGCGGGGGCCGAACTGGTATCCGCGCCGACGAGGTCGAAGCATCCGTACGTGAACCAATCGATCTCGTCTTGAAGGGCGATCGCGCGATCTCTCAGTGCTTCGCGCTCGAGTACGATCGCGGTGCATGCTTGATCCAGCCCTGCGGTCCGGCGATGCAGTGCTACCGAGAAGTTGAGCCCGGACCTTGCAGCCTGAAGGTCTGCAACTGCACGACCCAGCGACGCGAATGTTTCCCGGTGCTCTCCAAGTAATCCCGTTGGAAGCGGTAAAGTAGCCAGTTTTGTACCATCAAATTCGAAGCGCACGAGGAACGGGGTCGAGTTCGACTCCGAGCCGTTGTGCATGCCCTTGGGCGAGAACACCTGCTTCATCCAAAAGCACGCGGTCGAGCTGTTCAGATACGCGAGTAGCGCCAGGTGGTCGTCCTCGGTCGCGCTCTCGGGCAGCTTGATGATGGGGGCCGAGCGGTTGAACACCTTGCCGCCGCGGTCGAGCACGAAGTGGTTGTACGTGGCGACGAAGGCGAAGGTGATGGAGAGAGGCTGGAGATACCGCGCAGGGAAGAACATAGAATGCTCAAACCACTGCAGGCCACGGTTCTCGATCTTTTCGCCGTAGTCTTGCCGGTCCCGCAGTGTGGTTCGAAAGGTCCAGTAGTAATTGCTCTCGCGACCCGCACGAGGTGCGCGTGGCTTTGCGGTAACCAAATCGTAAGGAAAGAGTGATACCTCATCCTCAGCGATTGCCCAGTCTCGAACCTGTTCGCCTTTAACAAGTGCCACCACACCGTCGTCTGGGATTCCAAGTCGCGGAGCAGCGTCGGGGGGGACGAAGAAGATGCCATCTTCACCGGTGTGCGTGGATCGACCGATGCACGCGATCAAGTCGCCCAGCCGCTTCTCCGCTCGTTCCTCCAGCAACTCCTTCAGCTCTGCGGCGCCACCGCCTCCCAAGCTCCACGGATGTTTGCCCAATGTCGTGCGCGCTGTGCGTGCGATCGAGATGTAGTCGTTTTCGAAGCCCGGCTCTGACCAATGCTCCGCGATGCTCGACCACACCGCGCCCTGCTCAGGATCGTCGGGTGTCGAGGGTTCCCCGCGCTTCGCCAAGACAGTGAGCACATCAGTGTTTTGCGGTGTTTCCGCCGTGCCAAACAGTAAGACTGTGGGCGTGCCGTGGCCGGGGATATAGGCGCCTGAAGTGTTGATCACGACGTCGAGGTTCAGCTTCGGAAGGCAGTCCTCAATCAGTCCCTTGCCAAACTCGCGCTTCATGAACGAGTTGGCCGTGATCATGCCGATGAAGCCGCGCCCCTTCGCCAACTGAAAGAAGCGCTCAGTGAACGGAACCCCCATCGAGTAAGTCCGCATGGCACTTCCGTACATGCGTCGATAAGTTTCCCGCAGCGCCTTATCCTTAACCGTAATATAGGGCGGATTCCCCACCACCGCTGCGTGCTGCCGATACAGCACATCGCGCGTCGCCTCTTCATCCTCGAGCGCATACAGCGCCTCGCGGTACGCGAACTTCGATTCCGCATCCACCTCGCCAAAGTCGAGCTGCTGGCCGCTGGTGTCCTTTTGCCCCGCCACCTTCTGTTGCGCGTTGTGCAAGAGCGAATCTGCCACCGCCAGATGCAGCGGTAGCTTGGGCGCCTGCGCCAGCTTGGCGTAGCCGGCCTTCTCCAGAAACGCCAGCGTCAGCCGAAAGCGCGCGATGGCCACGGCATACGGGTTGATGTCGCTGCCGTACACGGCATCGAGCGCGCGCCGGGCCACTTCGCGCACGGGGAGGCCTGGCTCTTGCTTTTGGCGATGCTCAAACAGGCGATCGAAGGCGCCGAGCAAAAAGTGGCCACTGCCGCAGGTGGGGTCGATCAGCGTGGTGTCGTCGAGGCCAAAGCGCTCGATGGCGCGCTCAAGGGTGCGGTCCAGGATGAAGCTCTCGACGAAGTGCGGGGTCTGCAACAGCGCGAAACGCTCGCGCACGTCTTCGTCGAGATCTTGGTACAAGTCGCCCAAAAAGCGCGTATCGGCTTGGCCAAAGCGTAAGGCCGGCTCGTTGGCCGAGGGCGTGCGAAACAGTTGCAGCAGCTTCTTCGCTCCATCGGCCGAGGGCGTGAGCAGCCAGACCGGATTGTGGCGCACGTCGAACAGGTCGGCCGCGGCCGGCAGCTCACTCAGCTCGCGAAACACCGTAAGGAGGTAGTCACGCTCGCTGAGCGAGGGCGCCAGCTCGAAGAACAGTTGCTGACTGTCGAGGGCACCCGGGCCTGCGATGCGATGTTGATCGACCAGGCCCCGGTCTTCGAGCACGCGCACGAACACGCAGGAGAGAAACCAGGCTGCGGCCACCTGTTTGACGAAGAAACGCAGCCACACATCGTAAGGGTCGGCCGTGCGCTGCTTGGCTTGCTCGTCGGCGTGGCGTTCGGTGAGCGAGGCTGTGACGGCTGGCGAGCTCTTAGCGCGCTCGAGGAGATCCTCGGCTAACGCCTTGAGCAACGGTTGCGCGCTGCGTAAGAGTAAGGTCGCGTCGAGCGCGGCTTGGGGGTCGCTCTGACCGACGAGGTCGTCGAGCTTGTCTTTGGACTTTTTGGCCATGATCACGCTGCTGCGTTATGGAGGTTTTTGATCCACTCGGGCGGCAGCCACAGCGCTTGACCGGGCAACAGGCCCGGAATGCTCAGGTTGCCATTGATGCGTGGGGTGCCGCCGCTATCGGGGCAGGGCACCAGCAGAAACACGGCCTGTGACTCCCGCGCCTGCGCGCCTTGCACGAGCGACCGCAGAAAGTCGGTCAGCTCGTAGCGCGCTATGAGCCCGAGCTGATGCAACAGTAAGGGTTGCTTCGCGGGCACCAACTTGGGTATCAAGCGTTTGGCGCATGCTTCAGCGAGCGTGCGCAGGTTATTCCAGCCCGGGGAAGTCGGACCTACGCCGTCGGTGCGCTTCACCAGCTCGATGCCGGGCTTCCCCTCGGCGGTGAGCACTTCGAGCTCGGCCAGGAACAGCGCGTCGAAGGAGACGGCCGGCGTGCCCAAGACCTCGGCCAGGCGAAGGGCCGCGTGGTGCCCGGCATCGATCGACACGCCGAGCACGCGCACGCTCTGGTCTTCGATCGCCGCCCGCAACCGTTGATCGAAGTCGCGCGCCGTGAGCGCCGCCGCCGATTGCTGACGCGGCTGGCCGGTGGGCGCGGTGGTGAAGCGCGAGTGAAAGGCGTTAACCTGCGTGCCTAGGCTGGTGTGCGCGCTCTCTCCGCGGCGGGCGTAGGCTTGCTCGGAGTCGCGCCACTCGAAGCCGATGCTTTGCATCAGCCCATCCAATGCTGGTCGCAAGGGTAAGGTTGCAGCCAAGGGGTAACGTTCACGCACGCGTTCGCTCACCTCTTCGGGCTTCGCGCCCGCTTTGAGCAGGTTGGCAGTGAGCTCGAGCGCGCGCTCTGCTCCGAGGCCGCGTGGGTACACCTCAAGTCGGGCCGAGCAGGCTGCACGCTTGCTGGCCGCGCAGCCGAGCTCGATCAGCCTGGCCGGGGGCAAGCCCTCCAGACTGCCACCCTCAACCACCAGCGCAAAGTGGCGCGCCGCCTCGGCCGGCGAGGCCAGCACTTCGCGCGCCGCCAGCGCATCGGCCGAAAGCCCAAGCTGGGCCAGGGCGCTGGCTTCGGGCTCATGCGCGAACAACCAGGGCTCCCGATCGTGCAAGCGCAGGTAGCAAAGCTCGCCGCCCCGCGCGCGCTCGAGCTCGCCCGCGATGCGCAACAGCGCCGCGGCCCGCGCACGCTGCAGCGGCATGGGCGCATCGGCGTCGTGCGACAGCCGTGAACGCACCAAATCGGTGGCGCGCTCGATCGAGGTCGCGCCGCCCTGCTCACGCACGATGCTGTGCACCAGCGTCACCAGCTCATCGGCCGCCGGATGCTCAGCCCACTGCGCCCGCTGCTTACCCAGCATGATGTACAGGTTCGGAGGCGTGATGCCAAAGTGCTTGGCCACCTGCGAGGCGAGCACATCGAGCTGCCCCTCGAAGGGTGCGGTAAGCCCCAGCAGGCAATCCAGGTACTGCCTGGCCTTACCCGTCTTGGGCAACAGCGCGCCGAGCCAGCCTTCGAGCGAGCTCGGATGCTCGCGCTCATCGACTTTGGCTTGCTCGACCTCGAGCAGCGCGCGCAAGGCGGCAAGCTCGAAGCCCTTACGCTTGGCGACGGCCGATAGCTGATCGCGCGGGGCGGCGGCCAGCGCCGAAAAGCCCGCGCAGCCCGCGTCACGTAGCGACAGGATTACGTGCGACTCGAGCCCGGCATCCTCGAGCGAGATGTCTTCGCCGCGATAGCCTGCAAAGAATGGCGTCTCTTCGCCGCCCGCGCCGTGCACGCTGCGCCACAGCTCCCGAAAGGCTTGGATCTCTTGCGCCACCGTGGTGCCGATGCCGCGCACCGCCGACAGCCGATTGTCGGCCAGCGTGCGCAGCTGCTCCACGCGCCCGATGCCCGCGCGATCGAGGGCGCTCTTGGCACGCGTGCTCAAGGGTAGGGCCTCGACCGGAGTGCCTGCCAGCAAGGGGCGCATCTCTTCTTGGCTGAGTGCGCGCGACTCGACCTGAGTGTTGGGCGCCTCAGGACGCGTGCTCGGCGCGCGCCGCGGCTCTTCGAGTGCTCGCTCCCAGCCCCGTCGCATGTCGCGGGCCGTGGCAAAGCGCTGCCCTACATCGCGTGCCAGGGCCTGACGAAAGAACTTCACCAGCCCATCGCGCGCGGCCGCATCGAAACGCTCGGCGGCAAGCGTCAGCTCGGCCTCGGCATCGAGCGAAGGCCCCACATCGCCCCAGCTCGGACGCACCCCCGTCAGCATCTCGTGCAGGGTCACGGCGGCACTGTAGCGATCGGCCGCATGATCCCAGGCCTTACGCTCGCGCAAAAATGGATCGCGGTAGGCCGCGGTACCCACCCCCAGCTCGGTCAGCGGAGCCTCAGCCAGCGAGAAGTCAAACAGGGTAAGGTGCTTGGCCTCTTTGCCCACCGCGCCCACGCCCAGGTTGGCGGGCTTAATGTCGCGATGCATCAGGTTTTGCTTCTCGACCGCTTCGAGCGCGCTCAGCAAGTCCTCGCCGTAGCGGGCCGCATAGTCGAGCGAGATGGGGCCCTCGCGCGTCAGCTCCTGATGCAGCGTGCGCTCACCGGCCAGCTCCAGCAGCAGGCACACCCGCTCGCCTATCACCCGCTCTTCGATCAACGCCACGATGCGCTGGTCGCGCAGCATGGCGAGCGCACGGCCCTCGGCGCGCAGTCGCTGATCGTGCTCTTCGCTCAAGCTTACCTTGAGCGCGTACAGCTTGGCATCGCGCGCACGCTGCACCGCCAGCACGCGCGACGAAGCCCCGTGCCCCAGCACACGCTTGACCGTTAGGTCGCCGTCGAGCACGGCCTCAGGTCCAGCCTCCAGCGGCGACACGGCCACAGCAGCCGGCTCTACAGGACGGGTGAGCTCACCTTCGAGCAGCGCAAACCACTCCGCGGCATCATCGGCCCGCGTCACCGGCGAGTAGCCCGTGGCGATCTCGAGGGCCTGCACGATGGCGTTGTCGAGCGACGGATCGACGGCGCGCGGGTCGAGCGAGTGCTCTTTGCGCAGTCTCGCATCGACCTCGATCGCGGTCTTGCCTGGCGCCTCACCGGTGAATACGAGGTAGGCCACCGCCCCCAGACCGAAGATGTCGGCAGGAATGTGGCGTGCCGACGGGTCCTCGCGCAGCTCGGGCGCCTGATAGATGGCACAGGTCTCATCGACCAACTGCGACCAGTGCACGGTGCCGCTGCTGCGCTCGCTGGTCGAGAGCTGAAAGTTGAACAGCTTAATCTCGATCTTAGTATCCTCGGGCGAGCGTCGAACTAAGATGCTGCTGGGTGACACCGCTCCGTGCACCACGCTGCGCTTGTGACAGTAAGATAGCGCGCGCGAGAGCTGCGCCACGATGCTCAGTTGCTCGTCGAAGCTGAGGGTAGGGTTCGTGCGCATGAAGGCGTCGAGTGGCTGCCCTCCCTCGAAGTCGTCGAACAACACCGTGGGCCCGCGCTCGGCGTCGGTGACGTACTCGGTGCAGCCCAGGATGTGGCGATTGCCGCGCACGTCGAACTGCACGTTGGCTTCGCGATCGGCCGCGCGCTTGAGCAGTTGCCTGCGCTCGATGCTGGTCTGCTGCGGTACCAGATAGATGCGCGCCCGCTTGCGCAGCCCCTTGATGCTCTGGTGCACCGCCACGCGGTCTTGGTAGCCCGGCCCTTCGTCGAGCACTTCACCCAGCTCGTACGAGCCCACCAGATCGCGCCCCTTGCGTGGCCGCAAGCCAGCAGCCTTGGCCGCTTCGATCACGGCTTTCATGCGCCGCGCATCGATGCGCTCGCCGCGCCACTCGGGCGGTGCGCCAAAGAACTTATGATGGGTCAGCGCCTTGGTCACATCCTGACGCGTCACTACCCCAAGCCGCCCATCAGCTCGCAGGTCGACCTGCACGTCGGCGTGGCTCAAGAACACCAGGGGCACGATGCGCGGACACTCGAGATTGTCCCGCATCTTGCGCGAGAGCATACCCTTGAGCACCTTACATTTGTGATCAGTAAGGCGCAGTGGCGGATCCATATAGTGCGTGCGCTCGCCCGGCACTTCGCGGTACCAATCCTGCGAATCGCCCTGGTAGCGCCCGGGCCCGCTCTTGATCTCGATCAGGTACAGTGCCGAGAAGCCGAGCACGAGCAGATCGATCTCGTAGAAGCGCCCGGTCGACGGGTCGAGCAGCTGCACCAGCTCCCAGACGTGAAACGGGTCACTGTTCGGCAGCTCGCGCTCCACGAAGTCGATGCCTTCGCGCTCCCAAGCGTAAGGCGTGTCGCCGTGCAGCAGAACCCGAGTATTACCGAGCGCCACTAGTCCTGACTCCCGTCGAGCGCAGCGAGGTCTTCGCGAGCCGCATCGTCCGACCGCACCACTTTGGCGCCAGACAGGGCCGGAAGAGTCTCGCTGCTCGAAAGCACGCGGGCCGGCTTGTGCCCATCCACGATCGCGATGGCGCCGAGTGCGAGCTGCCGGTGCGCCGCGGGCGTCGCCACGCACGTCACCTGTTCGGCCCAGTCGAGCTCGGACCGCCCCACAAACGCCTCGGCGAGCGCCGCGATGGCCGAAGGGCCAGCCGCCAAGATTCGATCGGTGGGCTCGACCTTGGCCACCGCGAACGCGCCGAGCTTGAGCCCCCACTCGCCCGCGATGGCCTGGAGCGCCTGCGCAGGAGACGCGGGCGCCACGCTGCCCAGCACCGCGCGCCAAAGCTCGTCGCCCGCCACGCCGTCGAGAGAGGTCCATTGCGCCCCGAACGCCTCGTCCTCGGCCGCCTGCGCCAGGCCGAACACGTTGCGGGCCCCAAACGCCCCGGGCCATTCTGCGTTCGCGTCGCGCAGCAAGAGATCGATGCGGTCCGGTGTATTCAGGTGGCCCTTGAACGCCTTCCAGCGCGCATCGGCCTCCGGGCCAAAGCGCCGCTTCGTGGGGCGGCGATTTTCGATGAAGCGCAGGCAAGCGAGCGCGGCCTTGTAGTAGGCCTGTTGCTCCGGTGCAGAGAGCATTCGGTGGTCCCCTCGTGAGGGCGAGAGTGTGGCACGAATGGGGCAGGCAGTGGGCAGCCGTGACGCTCCTGGGGACACGGTTGCGAATCGCGAGCGTCGGCCTCGGCCCGCCATCGCTGTGCAGCGTGAGGCCAGAGTTTCGCTGCGGTGGCGCGCCGATCCGCGTTAACGTGTCCCATGAGCGCGTGGATCATCAAAGGCCGCCCGTCGATCAATGATCTCTCGCTCATGCTCGCGCCGGGTCGCGAACAGCCATGGATCACAAGAAAGCCCCCACGGACCTGGGCCGCCGGGGATTTGGCGTTCATGTGGAAGGGGTCGCCTGCACTCTGCGTCCTGGGCCTCGCGGAAATCATCGACGTCCAACCGCCCGATGCGAGCGGCGATTCGTGGTTCACGCTCCGCTACACGACCGGTCCGTTGCCCAATCCCCTTGGCAGACGCCACAGCGCCCCGATGCGTGGATGGTGCATGCGCACATCGACCAGAACCGGAGCGCGGCTTGAATCAATCTCGTCCCACGAAGCCATCACCAGGGAACCGGAAGGACGTATGCCCATCATGCCACCAGGATCCCAGCTCAAGGGTAGTACCTCGTGCGAGCGCGCGTAGGCACCGGCGTTCGAGACAGGTGCAGGCGCTGCGTAAGCAGAAACGGCGCGGCGAATTTCGCTCGGCACATCCACTGACTCGAAGCGGGTGACATGCACGGCGGCGTAGAATATGTCCCCCGTGAAGGCGCGATCGGCGAGTTCATCTGCCAACTGCTGCGGGTCGATGATGGTGGCGCCCAAGAACGTCACTGCTTCATGACCAAGCCCGTGAAATGCCTGGTTGCTCATCAAGACCAAAACGTCTCCAGCGCGCGCCTCCCACGGTTCCTCCAGCATTACGTCATCCATCTGTGGACTGTCGGGGCCGAAGCAACGCGTCAACACGGTTAAAACCTGAGGGTTTGGTGCCGCAGAAACATCGATGCTCTTGCGTTCAAACTCGGTCCTTATGATGTGAGGTACCGTGACGTTGGTCTCGCCCATACCGTGGATAAGCAGCGCGATGTCACCACCGAGCCACCGAACAGAGATCCGAGGACCATCGATCTCCGCGACCGTGTAGCTGACGCCTGGCCGCCCGACGAGGTCGCCGTCAGGCCCGGCGTGTTTCTCGGCGTAGCGCAGGAATTCGCAGCGTGCTTCGGTGAGCCGCGACGTTGCGCTCTCGCTCGAGTTCAGTGCGAGCTGATCGAGGAACCATCTCGATCCCTGCGGGAATGCAGCACTCCAACCGCACTCGAATGCGTTCACCATGGCGATGGTGTTCTGATCGGTCCCAATCGCACGAACGAAATCGGTAGGACCTGCGCTTTGACGGCATCGCGCAGCAACACCAGTACGTCTGTATAACGCCTCTGCGGTAGTTGAGGTCACGTCACAAGCATACACCCCAGGGGGCCCGTGGTATCCGGCGGCAAAGGTGAATGGATCCCGCGTGCTTCCAAGGAGCTGTGGAGCCTGAGTATTCGATACCACGGACATCGGCCGACCTTGTGACGCAAGCTTAGGACGGTGTCACACCCACGTTCGCAGGCCTTACCGAGTCACCACTTGCAGCACGAGCATAAAGCCCTTGCACCGAGCCGTGCGGGTTGCGCTCGCGCTTTGCTTCACCCCTAAATTCCTCCCCGAACGGGCGATTGATCGCGCGCAGCGCCTGTTCCGAGGCTACGTTCCCGCATGGACACATCTGCGCGAGTGGGTTATCCGCGCGCTAGCGACGCGATGAGCCGACACGACTGCATGGGTCGAGCGCTAGTCCGTGTCCGTAGCCAACAAGACCTTCACGCGTCGCTGTTTCGGAAGCACGGCCACCACTGTCCGGTCCCACGCCACATCGAAGAAGAAATCGCACCAGGCTGTGTTCGCGATCAACACGGCGCCGACCTCTCCTTCCATCATGGCTTCGGCGCAGCCCATGCCCAAGGTTAGGCTCTGCGATGCGTGAAGCGGCAAGGCGCCGTGGTGGCATTGTTCAAGCGACGGCGAACGTATCGTGGTGCTCGGAGGCCTGGAGGTCACCAGCGCGCACGAACGCGGCGCAGCAGGTCTTCATCTTCGAGCAACCGCGCGAGGCGTTCGGCACGGGCGCGCACCGGGCCACCATCAGTCTCTCCGAGCATCCGGCTTAGCAGGTTCAACGCCATGATTCGAAAACGCACGAAGCCGCCGTCACCCGCGTGCTGCTCGGCAAGGCGTGCCCAGTGCTGGCCTAGCTCCGGACTGCCGAGCTTCCATTGGCAGTAGGCAAGTCCGTTGCATTTCCTGAATGCGACGAACGGGAGGAACGGCTCGTCGGCGATGCTCTCAAAGAGTGTCAGGGCGCCGCGCAGGTCTTCTGGTTGCCCAGGGGTCGGGCGCGTAAGGTGGAACGCACGCTGCCCGACGAGACGAGCGTGGTAGCAACGCCGCTCTTCGGTCGAAAGCTCTTCTGACTCGAGCCAGCGTTGGACGGCGTCGAATAGCGCCTCTGATTCGGAGCGGCGCCCCTCGTCCGTGAAGAGCTTGGCGCGCAGCAGCGCCACTTCCATGCGGCAAGCAGCACCAGCCTGCTCGGCACCGCGCTCGGCCATACCGAGGCGCCTTTGTGCGTCCTCGTTCTCCTGCATGCGGAGAAGTACGTAGGCCATGCCGACGTGAATCCATGGGGCGAGGCGCGACTCCGTGACTGGGGGTCTGTCCCAAAGACTCAGTTGCTCGAAGCGCAGCGATGACGGCAGGTCGGAGAACCGACTGTGCAGCTGCCCCATCCACTGCGCCCACTGCGAGAGCGAGCTGGGGATGCCGAAGTAGCGGATCATCCACCGTCCGTACTGCCCGCCTGTTTTGTTGCCGCGCTTGGAAAGACGACGCAGCCCCTTGTCCACGACTTGGGGATCACTCGGAAAATCGTCTGCGCCGACGGCTCGCCGCAGGAGCTCGTCACAGAGAGCCGCCCAGCCGCCATGCTGGTCGACGAACGCGAGCACATAGGCTTCCCAGGAGAAGCCCACGGGCGGCGAGGCGGCGTGTCCGGATTCGTGTCCTGGCAAGAGAAGCTCCTCTGGGTTGTACTGTCGCCATGCCACGCGGCAATGCGGAAGCGCTGCTCGCCGTGAAGGAAATGCGTCTGAAGATCAGACTCGAATAGCTACCCATGAATCGCACATCTTCTCATTCTCAAATCACTTTGCATGCCCGCGGCGTTCGCACGCTCCGGTGGAACAACGAACACCTCATCGACTGGGTTTCCGGCACGCGCTTCTCTCTCGACGGCGCAGGCCAACGCTTCGCCGATCCCGCCGACCCTGCGTTCGATGGCGCTGTGGACTGTGGACCCTATGCGGTCATATTCGAGCGCCTGGGAACGCGCGCGAAGCTGCTCCATGACGGTCGCCTGCTGCGCGAGCTCTCGCGCGATGACTACTGCGCCGAGGCCTACGAGTACCCGGCGTGCCTGTGGCGAACTCGCGGTGGGCGCACCCTGCTCGCCCACTGTCCCGAGCACTACAACCACGTCGAGATCGACGACGCGGAGACTGGCGCGCGCCTGACCTCAAGCACGCAGCGTAAGCCCGCTGACTTCTTTCACTCCCGACTCCAGGTGGATCCGAGTGGACGCAGACTGCTCAGCGCGGGCTGGGTTTGGCATCCCTGGGACGTCGTGGGCTGGGTGGAGCTTGCGCCCGCGCTCGAAGCCCCCTGCACGCTCGACAATTTCGGCTGTGACGTGCAGGGCAAGGAATGCATCGCGGAAGAAAGCTCCGCCTGCTGGCAGAATGACCACCGCATCATCGTAGGCGCCAGCGAAGAAGGGCATGGCGACCAGGAGATCGCGACCCTTCTGGGTCCACGCCTACGACCGAACGGGATCGCTGTGTATGACGTTCGCGAGAGGCGTGTGATTTCCGAGGTCGGGCTGGGCTACCCGTCCGGGACGATGATGCCAGTAGGCCAGGACGCGGTGCTCACGCTGCACGAGCACCCACGTCTCGTGTCCCTGGTGGATGGTCAGGTCTTACACGAGTGGCGCGACCTTCCCACGGGCGTGCAAACAAGCAGCATCATTTGGGGCATCGAGAGGCCTCCACCCATGGCGCTCGATCCTGATCGCCGTCGCTTCGCCGTGGTACGCGAGGATGAAATCGTCGTCGTTCGCATCGGAGCGCCATGAGCTGGGCCATCCCCTTCATTGCCCGACTGCAGGCAGGTGACACCGTAAGCTTTCGGCCTCGTGGTCAGAGCATGCGTCCTCGCATTGAAAGCGGCGACCTGTGCACGCTCGCGCCGATCGACGAGCTCAGGCCGTTGAGCCCGGACGAGATCTTTC
>JBBSJC010000086.1:0-19072 GCA_038257655.1 Polyangiales bacterium
CGGTGTTTCGGCGGGTACGACCGTTACCTTGCAGCCTCGCTCCGCCAGCATGCGCAGGATGTTGCGCTTGACCCCGAAGTCGTAAGCGACGACATGCCGTTTCGGCTCGGCGCGCGCGACGGTATTATGATCGAGGTCGAGCTGCCCCTCAGTCCAAACGTAGCGCTCCCGAGTGGATACCTGCTTGGCCAGGTCGAGATCCTTCAAACCCGGAAACTCGCGCGCCGATTTGAGCATCATCCCAATATCCGGTGCATCGTGCACACTCGCAGCCGCCCAGAGCGCGCCGCTCTGGACACCGCGGTCACGTAGTAGACGAGTCAGCTTGCGGGTGTCGAGATTGGAAATCGCGACTACGCCTCGCGCCTTGAGCCAGTTCGGCAGAGCAACCTGACTGCGCCAGCTGCTAGGCCGGCGCGGCACGTCGCGAACGATCAGGCCAGCGGCGAACACATGCGCGGATTCGTCGTCCTGGTCGGTGCAGCCAGTGTTGCCAACGTGCGGAGACGTCAGCGTGACCAGCTGCCGTGCGTACGAGGGGTCGGTCAGGATTTCTTGGTAGCCCGTCATCGCGGTGTTGAACACCACCTCGCCGACGGACGACCCAGGCGCGCCAACCGACACGCCTTCGAACTGGGTGCCGTCCTCAAGGACAAGAGCTGCGGGTAGAGTCGCGGGATGTATTCTGCTGGGCACGTGCGACGCAAGATACACGAAATGTAAGTCGTAAGTCAAGTGGCGCTATAGCGTGACTGAAGTCCTGCTCGCACTTCACGCGATTGCGTCACGAGCCGAGCCACCCCGTCTCGCGCCGCAGGAGTGTCGCGGAACTCGGCCTCAGGGGCGTTTTCTCCCATTGACGAGCCGCTGAACCTTACGCTCTCTCCGCGCAGCCGGGTCTTACTCACCTGGAAAAGCGGCTGACGAACTGCCACGCGGCTTCGGTCGCATCGAGTGTATTACTGTTCGGTCCGAACATCTGCTCGCCATTTGGCACGCCGATACCGCACGTCTTGCTGCCAAACCAGCAGTGACCACCACCCTGTACGGTACACCCCGTCACTTCGACGCCGCCGCGGCAGCCCGCAAACGTCAGGCACGAGGTGTCACCCGCGCTTTCAGGCTGCGCAGCTTGCTTCGCTTCGGCCGTGCAACCGTTCAGACGCGCCCATTCCTGAAGCGACGGCAGCATGGCACGGTAAGGCACGAGGCGGTCGCGTGTACCGTGGACTGCCAGCACCGCCACGGGTTGCTTTGGCGCGCAGGTCTCAAAGTCACTAGGTGCCTTGGCACTCGGATTGGGCGCGAACACGGGGGTACCGATCGCGCCCGCGACGGCAGCGATGGCGACGAACAAGTCGGACGCTTGGCAAGCAAGTCGATGACTGAAGAACGCACCATTCGACAGCCCCACCGCATACACACGGCGCCGGTCTAGATTCAAGCGGGCTGCGAGCTGCCCGTAAATCGCGCGCATCAAGGCAACGTCGTCAAGGTGCTCTTCGCTGGCGTTGCCGCAACAGGTACCCGCGTTGAAGCTGCCGCCCGGCCCTGCGCGCTGGATGCCGTTCGGCATGACGAGCACGAAGCCGGCCTCGTCCGACTTCTTCTGCCACGCCGCGCCCTCAATCGCATAAGCAACCGCATTCAGCTGCCAGCCGTGGAACGCAAACACGACAGGTGCCGACACGCTGGGGTCATAACTTTCGGGCACATGAAGCTTATACTCGCGCACCCAATCGCCTTGCCCGGGAACATCGCGTATGCCGAGATAAGTAGGGGAATGGATGTCCGCTGGATAGTCCCCAGCACCGAGCTGCGCCTCGTCGGGCAGCGTCGCTATCGCACGCACAGACACCGGCGGGGGTGCTACGTGTGTTGTTTGGGTCTCGCCAGTAGATGCGCTCGCGCAACCGCTGAGGACCGCCACGCTTGCAATCAGCCGGAATCGTGATGACATCGAGTGATACTTTCGTCGGAGCATCACTATACCGGAGCCTTGGGTACGATGGGCTACCCGCTGCTGCCACCATGGACGGCGTCGTGTGACCCGTCGGCGTTCGCGACGTCACGTCGCGTCAGTATGAGACCCACGCTGGGCCTCGGTCTCCCGCGAGGGGGGCCTCGGACGCCAGGCAGTGTTCCTCATCGGCCGAGGTCGCGTCTCCGTAGTAGAAGTCCCAGTCTGCATACGGGCCAGACGTGGCGGGCGGCTCGGCGAAATAATCTGGCGCGCGATCGCACGCCGCGGCAGGAGCGGGTGGACAGCTGTCTACGAACTCACTGTCCGAAGGACACAAGCCGCCAAAGATCGTCACGCGACAGCGGGCTCGGCCATCTTCGCTCCACTTGCATACCACGCAGCGCCCGTCATCGGCATGACAAGCCGGCGTGAACTGCGAGGCCGCTGCGTCGGTCCCTGCATCAGTCGTGACCGCGCTGGACCCGGAATCAGGCGTGACCGCGACTTGTTTCGAATCCGAGCAGCCGATGAGGACGCTCGAGGACCCAAGCAACATGACTAAGGCCCAAGCGTTCAAACTGAGCTTGGACATGTGGGGGCGGCGGCGCGCGTTTTCCATGGCTGACTGTACCGCTGCTCGCCGGCGATGTCGGGGTGAAGTCGCGCGCGGCATGGGTTCGTGGTCGACGTGCACAAGGGCAACCCTCGGCACCTGGAGTCGTAGGGTCACCAAGCTTCGACGATGCGCGCCATCCCCTCGACCTCGCTCGGGAGTTCAGTGACGTGCTGCGATGCGAGCTGGCCCCCGATTCACCTCAAGATAGCCGGCGGAGCGGAGCGGATAGTAAGGCCAAACGGGGGGGCCTGTCCGACCTTACTTGGTCTCGAGCGACCGCAAGAACGCGATCATGTCCGTTCGGTCCTTGCCATCGAGATAGACCGGGTGCGGCGCCTCAGCTCCTCGCGCTTTGTCCAGCAACGCGTCCAGGGAGGGGACGGAGTTGTCGTGGAGGAAGACCGGTTTGCGCGCCAGATCGAGCAGCAGCGGTAGCGCGGTGCCTCGGATATCCCCTCGCAAGCTCGCATTCACCACCGCCATTTTATCGTCGAAGATATTGTCAACTGTGTTGACTATCGGATTGAGAGGCGCCATTCGCTGCGCGAGCACGACAGGATTGTCGCCAGGGAAGATGTCCTTCATCGGTACGATCATCGAGGGGACGAAGAGGCTTTGATCCACGTTGTGGCAGGAGGTGCATTGCTCTCGGAAGAGTTGCCGCCCACTAGCCAGGGTCTTGGCGTCTGCGGTCTTTTCGCCCGCAGGAGCTGGCAGAGAATCCATATACGCGTTTAGGTCGAGCAGCTTCTTATTGTCGACCCGCACACCGACAGGCGTCTCCTCCTTACCTGCCTCGCCCTCGCTGCTGGTAAGGAGAGCAGGCGCGCCTGGCACACCCGTATCGTTCAAAATCTTGACGTAGTCATCCACGATTTCGTCGCCCGCGGCGCCGGCTAGGGTGTTCATGAACGCGCGCCCCTTGACTGTGGTGATGCTGCGCAAGTCGAACAAGACGGTGTAGACGAGGTTGCTAAAGTTATCGAGTTTGCTTATCGCGCCTTCGCTTCCGTAAGGTGCAGACAGGTCAGATCGGAACATGGGCGTAATATGCATCGGCGCGCCGGTGCCATCGGGCTGATCGTCGAACGTACCGACGGGATAGAAGGCAGGATTACTGAAGTAAGCATCGATATCCGCCTCACTCGACAGCTCTGTGAGCGCCTTCTCCTTGGGCGCGCGGCCGATGGTTTCGCCTGCGTTGGCGGTCAGTGCTACCTGAGCAAGCGGGTACAGCCCGCGCGTGTTCTCAGCGAGCGCGAAGATAGCGCCCACATTCAGCGTATGAGGAGTCGGCCCATCGAGTATCTTTCCGATTGAACCGCCGCCGGGAAGCGCAAAAACGGACGCGTCAGTGATGGAGTGACAGAGCGCGCAAGCGACGCCGACCTTATCGCCCATCGCCACGTCGATCATACTGTTTGCGTCGGTATCCTTAGCCACCACGCCGATCACCGCATTGGCGTTGATGAGGGCGATGGTCGTCGCGGGGTCGTTGAGCAAAGGCGCGTTCGCCACCGACAAGTCCGTCTTGAGCTCGGCAGCGATATCTCCTTTCGTCTTCTCGTCGAGCGCGTCGATGTTGACGTGCAGTCCGGCTGCAAGGGCCTGCTTGGGAGTAAGGCCTGCGGCTACGATGCCCGCCGGTAGCTTCACCACATCCGTCCAAAATGCTTCGTTGCCGAACGTCTCGGATCGGAAGATTATCTGTCCTGCCGTCGCATCTCCGCTCTCGTGGGGATGGAGGTTGACCTCTGCGCCCTTGGGACCGTCCATTCCTCGCAATGGGCCCCCGTCGCCCCCGGCGCCCGAACCGCCGTCGTCAGGTGTGTTCCCTGCACCCGAGTTCTCGCCCCCATCGTCTCCGTTCGATCCGCCCGGTCCGTTCGAGCTCCCCTGCCCAGAGTCCACACGATCCTTGTCGTCGTTGGAGTCGTCGTCACAACCCGGCGCAGAAAAAAGCGCGGCTGTTAACGCAATCGAGGCACACGAAAAAGGTAAGGTTTGTCTGATGGTCTTCATTGGTCCCCCACAGAGTGGCAACGCACCCCTCGAATGATCCCATGCAAGGCACATGCCGCGCTCAGACGACTCTAAGAAATGAGGCGACCGTCCTAACGACCGTACGCCGCGGCAGCTACCGACAGCCGTGTTTGTGACTCGAATTTCGAAAAACGTGGCAACTCGCCACGTGGCGATGGCGCGCCTGCGCCCGTCTTCATTCGGGTGCGGTCCCTGCGGGTGCGCGTGGCGTGTCTCAGGCCAGCGCCCGCCCATCTAACCTTGTGCCTGTGTGTTTAGCCTTGTCTAAGGTTCGCCGGGAGCAGCAACGGGGGCTTCGCCTAGTAGCTGTCAAGCTGCCAACGCTCACCCGCCAGCACGCCGCGGTGCGGCTGTTTTGCGCGCACGACCAGTTACAGATGCTCGTCAGGGTGCGAGTCGAGGGTTCCACAGCCCCGGCCTTGCGCAGTTCCTCAGCCAGGCGATCGCGGCCAGCTGATTGGCGCTGGGCCAAGGCGTTCGGCGCTCTAGCGTCCCTTACGGTCGCGCTTGGCCTGGGTGCGACGTCCACGCGCCGACGCGTGTGCGAGGTGGGCGCGTTCTGCTGCGACTTGCCCCATGCGCTTGCGGGCTGCGCCTTCGGGCGCGTTGGATGCATGCGCTCGCGCCTTCACGGCCCGCGCCTTCACGGCCTTCTTGAGCGCGCGCGTGGGTGCGCCGCCTCGCTTGGCCCCTTTGCTCGCCTTCTTTCGTGCGGGCCCACGCGCTGTCTTGGCTGCAGCCTTGCTGGCCGATGCATCGGCCTGCTTGATTCCCTTGTCGAGACGCGTGGCGATGTCTGCAAACAAATCTTGCTTCAGTCGCGTGTTCGCGGCGACCTCGCCGCCGCGTCCAGTCAGCTGCTTTTTTGCGAGTGTATTCTGCTTTTCCTGCTGCTTCTTGGTCGCTTCGAGAAGTTTTCGCAGTCGGCTTGCGCCCTGTTCGCCGATGCTTCCGCGGCGACTCGCCTCATATAAGCGGATCTCGGATTCGGATAGGAGCTTCTCAACTTTGGCGCGTGACATGGGCATCGCAAATGTCTCCAGATTGGGTTGTGCGCGTCATTGTACCGCATCGAGCCACTGCGCAGCGAACTGTAAGAGGCGAGCGCAGAACAGGCAGGCCGCATGATCCGACGGGGCGGTGCGATCGTGAAAAGCTCTGATGAGCCTTCGGGTGTTGAAGAGACGAAAGGGATGAAGGACGGACCTTACTATCAAACTTCCGAGGCTGTACCGGGCGACCTCTACCACACGAGCTTTCCTTGCGGGTACCCTGTCAGAGTAAGCGCCTGGTGGAAGATAACCGCCGACTCCTGCAGGCATTCAGGAGCGGTCTGCTCGATGCGCTCCGCGCGTGAACCTTACTCCGACGAATCCGAGGTTCACATCGCGTACTGGGCAGCCAAGTGGTGCCTCTTCTGGGGAACTTCCGAAGACCGCCGAAGCCCGACGCCCAAGCCCGACGAAGAACGCGACGCGAAGCACGCCGCTCGGTTCGTAACGACCCTTACTCTTCTGCGCACGACCTATTCGAGCTGTCGTCTGCGCTCGGTTTTTTCGTTCGAATGCCTTCAGCAAATGACAGGCATGACGTGACTCATCGTGCATGCCCCCGACGATGATCTTATGCCCGTCCCCGCCCGCCGTTCTCGCAAGGAGGCGAGCGATGACAACCAGTCCACAGCGAACGTTCGCCGCTGTTGCCTTGCAAGAGCGAGCGGTGGTTGCAATGCGGGGCCCCTTGCTCTTGTCCTCGGCGGCAGCGATTCGCGAGGCAGGCTACTTCACTACTCGCTGCGGTGATGCTCTGGCGCGCGAAGCGGCTGGGTCTGAGGCTATGCCAAGACGAAATTCGGATATGCCACTGGAGCCGACACGGTTGGTGGGCGGACAGTACCGAGTCCTCGAGAGCATCGGTGAAAGTTGCTATGGCCAGGCTTTTCGTGCGGAGCACGCGGCCTTAGGCCATCAGGTCACGCTCCATAAGGTCAGCACCGGCAACAGCAGCAACGAGAGGCTTGCTCGCGACCTGCCACTCATAATTGCCAAGTGCGCGCTGGTCGTGCACGCGAACGTGGTGACGGTACGATGCTCCGGTAGCGCAGAGGGCGACACGGGCGAGCTTTACATCGTCACCGACAGCTTCGAGGGCATCTCGCTCGCAGACTATCTGCACGCCGAAGGCGCGCTGCCCGTCGATCTGGCCCTTACGCTTGTACGTCAGATGGGGCGAGCTCTGCGCGCCGCACACAACTGCGATAACGTTCACGGAGATCTACAGCCGGCCTGCGTGCGTACGAGCATGAGTGCGAAAGGGCCTCAGTTGCGGGTGACGGGGTTCGGGGCACTCGCCCTTTCGCAGCGCGACGATCCGCCGATGTCTGGTGTGCGAAAGGTAAGCCTTCCTTCGTATATGGCGCCTGAGCGCTTCGATGGAGCTACGCTAGACCCTCGCACGGACGTCTATGCACTGGGGGCCATCCTGTTTCGCATGATCGCGGGCGTGCCCCCGTTCACGGGCGCCACAAGTGCGGCTGTGATGCAAGCTCATCGCCACGCGCCAGTACCCTCCTTGCGCGCGTACGCCGGGCCCCATGTTTCCCATGAGCTCGACGCGCTGGTCGCACGCAGTCTCGCGAAGCAGAAGGACGAGCGCTTTCCCGATCTGGTTACCATGATGAGGGCGCTGCGCGGTCTAATGCCCCTCGAAAGCGCCCATCCGGGCGAGGACGACGGCGAAAGACCCTCGCTTCCATCCATCGCACCTTCAGCATTTGTGGAGGCCGATGTGACTCACGCTCCATCCAACGTGACGGCAGCTCGGGCGGTATTCACGATCGCTCGGACCTGGGTGCGAGCGTTCGCGAGTCGCTTCGGGGCGTGGGTTTCGGGCCGCGGACACGAGCTTTGTGTTGACACGACGGCGCAGAAAGCAGGCAAGACGTTGCTAGCCACGCCCAGCATAGGCCGCTCGGGCGCGCGGCTAGTGCTTCAAGAGTTGCTCGTCGAGGACTTCACGAGCGAAGAAGATCGCTGGACCGCAGGCTGAGCCAGGCGTGCTGGTTTCTTCGCCGACAGGGCATTCTGGGCTACCGCGGCCTTCACGAGCGCCTTGAACGCGCCCGCGTCAACCTTCTCTCCTTCGTGGATGTCGATCGCCCTGCGCGTGTTGCCCTCCAAGCTGGAGTTGAAGAGGCGCGCTGGGTCTGGGATGCTGGCGCCCTTGGCGAACGTATGCTTCACGACCTTCGCGTAGGCCTCGCCGGTGCAGACAATCCCGTGGTGCGACCAGACCGGCGTACCCATCCACTTCCACTCCTCGATCATGTCGGGGTCGGCTTCCAGGATCAGCGCGCGCATACGGGCCAGGGTCTCCCCACGCCATCCCACCAGCTCGCGGATTCGCTGGTCGATCAGCCGGGCAGCGGGTTCCCCGCTCATGCCTGCCTTCTTAGGCGCGGACTTGGTTTTGGTGGCCGATTTGGCTGGCTTGCTTGTGCCCTCGACCTTCGGCTTCGGCTTCGGCTTCGGCTTCGGCTTCGGCTTCGGCTTCGGCTTCGGCTTCGGCTTCGGCTTCGGCTTCGGCTTCGCAGGCATACGCACGGGATCCGGCGGCGTCTTCATAATGATGGCGGCTCCACATCGAAGTTCGTGATCTTGAGTCCCATTGGTCTGCTTGTGGTTTGTCACATTAGCGAGCCCGCCAGTCAACTGACGAAACCCGTGCGTCCTGGTATGCACCTGAAAACCAAATGCAGGTTCCGATTGCCGCTCAGTCGCTGCCGCCCTCGGCCTTCAGCTCGGCCACCAGCATGGTCGAAGGCTTGAACGGGAGTAGCATCGACAAGACGCCCGCCACGAGGGCGAATAGCGCGGAGCCCCACAGGCATCCGATGACACCTGCCACTTGGAAGGTAATGCCCGAAAGTAAGGTGCCAAGGAGCCGGCCCGCTGCGTTCGCCATGTAGTAGAAGCCCACGTTCATGGCGACTTTGTCTCCGTCGGAGTACGCGAGGATAAGGTACGAGTGCACGGACGAGTTTACGGCGAACACGATGCCGAAGGCGCCAAGTCCAAGCAACAGCACGAGCGTCGGAGGTGCGCCTGCGCTCAGGCCGGCAGCGACCAGCGCGGTGGTGGTCGCCAGCAGGAATGCGAGCACGCGTGCGGCCCTGCCTTGAGGTGCACGTCCTTGCGTGAAGCGGCCGATCAGCGCCGGCGCGATGGCTTGAATGCCGCCGTAACCAATCACCCAGAGCGCGAGGAGCGATCCAACCTGGGTGAAGGTGAAGCCTAACTTGGTCGACAAAAACACAGGAACTCCGACCACGAACCAGATGTCGCGCGCACCGAACAAGAACATGCGCGCAGCGGAGAGCACGTTGACTTCGCGCGTCTTGGACAATAGGCCCTTGAACTTGGCCTTTGCCTTGGCTTTGCCGAGCTCGCGCGGCAGCGAAAGTGTGGCGCCAACCAGCACCACCACGAGCGCAGAGGCCATCCCGAACAAGGCATGGGTATAGCCGGCCACGGAGAGTAAGAAACCCCCGAGGAAGAAGCCCACTCCCTTGAGCGCGTTCTTGGAGCCGGTGAGCACCGCCACCCACTTGAAGAGCGCAGACTCCTGGTTACCCGGCACGATCACCTTGATCGCGGTCTTTGCGCTCATCTTAGTAAGGTCTTTGGCGATGCCGGAGAGCGACTGCGCCCCCATCACGTACGCAACCGATGCCGCTTGGCTCCAGGTCGGATCCACAAGGGCAAGCATGCCCAAGGCAAGCACCTGCAGCCCGAGACCTCCGAGCAGGGTGACGCGCAGTCCCATGTGCGCCGCGAGAAAGCCTCCGAACAGGTTGGTGACGATGCCGAAAAATTCGTAGAAGAGAAACAAGAACGCCAGCTGCACCGGTGTGTAGCCAAGCTCGTGAAAGTGCAGCACCACAAGCATGCGCAGCGCGCCATCGGTGAGCGTGAACGCCCAATAGGCAAGCGTGACAAGAACGTAGTTGCGAACGGCGCTCATTGCGGTAGCGAGAGAGCCACCTTGCGCGCGAGCTCCATCATACGGTTCACGTAGCCGATCTCATTGTCGTACCAGGCCAGGATCTTCACGCTCGTTCCGTCGACCACCATCGTAGAGAGCGCATCGATGATCGCGGAGCGGGTGTCGTCCTTGTAGTCCACCGACACGAGCGGGCGCTCCTCATAGCCGAGGATGCCCTGGAGCGGACCGTCCGCGGCGGCCTTCAGGAGGCCGTTCACCTCCTCTACCGTGGTGGGCCGAGACACCTCGAACACGCAATCGGTCAGTGAGGCGTTGAGGAGTGGCACCCGAACTGCGATGCCGTTGAGCTTGCCCTTGAGCTCCGGATAGATCATCGCGATCGCGGTGGCTGAGCCTGTGCTCGTGGGAATGAGCGAAAGACTGCTTGCTCTCGCGCGCCGCAGGTCCTTGTGCGGGGCGTCGATGACGGTTTGAGTGTTGGTCATGTCGTGGATCGTCGTGATGACGCCGTGACGAATCCCAAGGCCTTCCTGGATGACCTTAACCACAGGTGCTAGGCAGTTGGTGGTGCACGAGGCTGCGGTCAGGAGGTGGTGCTCCTCTGGGCGGTACAGGTGGTCGTTGACGCCGACGACAACGTTGAGCGCTTTGTCCTTCACTGGAGCTGCGACGATGACCTTCCTGACTCCTTTCGCGAAATACGGAGCCAGGAGCTCGGGAGTGCGAAACTTGCCGGAGCACTCGAGCACAATATCGACGCCGTGCTCCTTCCACGGGACGTCGCCCGGTGCGGCGTGCGCCGTGAAGCTGACGCGCTTGCCATCGATGACCACGGCATTGTCCGTGGCGGACACCTCGCGGGCCCAGCGTCCGTGCACTGAGTCGAACGTGAGTAGGTGCGCCGCGGTTTCCGCACCACCTTTGAGCTCGTTGATGTGTGCAATCTCTAGCTCCGGAGAGTGCCAGGCCGCGCGCAGTGCCAGGCGTCCCATGCGTCCGAAGCCATTGATACCTACGCGAATCGTCATGGTCCGACCTTTCTCTCGAGCCGCTCAGCAGCAGGAGCCTTTTCCCTGCTTGCAGCAGTCTTCCCAGACGTAGTCAGTCATCGCGCGCAGCGCCTTGTAGTCCGCGGCGTAGAAATGGAATGTGCCCTCGCCGTGCGTGGACAAGAGGCCCGCAGCGACGAGGCGCTTCAGGTGATGGCTCAGTGTCGACGCGGGCAGCGCGACGTGGGCCTGGATGTCCCCTGCGGCGCTGCCTCGGTCACCTGCCTTCACCACAAAGCGCAGGATGCGCAGGCGCACGGGGTGTCCCAGCGCGCTGAGCTGCTCGGCGTGTCGTTCGAGCTTGGAGGTCACGCCACTGCTTCTAACATTTTCGAAGTAGCGCGCAAGCTGGTGCGAGCCCGCTGTGTACCCGTTGCTGGGGCAACCTGCGGAGACCAGCCCTCCTGTGCGTGAAGGTCGGAGTCCGCTCGCGGCAAGCGTCGACGAGCGGACGCTGGCGATGTTCCAACCCGGCGTGCCTTGAAAGGGTACTTTCGATCCACGTTTGGTATCGTTCGATCCATGCGCTGGTTCTGGCTCGTAGCGATGCTGCTGGGGATAGTCGGCTGCGCCGATGAAGGTACAGCGCTTCGCGAATGGCGGCTGTTGAGCGCCACGGGGCAGCCCCTCGTCACGCTGCCGGGGGCGCTCGCGGCGCCAGTCGATGAACGTACGCTGGTGCTCGAGCGAGAGCTCGTGCCAGAGCCGCGCATGCGCGGTCGCTCCCTCGATCTCGTATTGTTCGGTGTCCAGGCGCCCGCGTCGCTCGAAGTAGACGGGCAACCCGCCGTGACGCTGCAGGATGGGTTCGACCTCGTGCGCGGCGGCTTCCGCACGGTCCACCCGCAAAGATTTCGTCTGCCCAGGCCCGATGGTGGAGGTCCGCGCAGGCTTACGCTGCGCATCCGCAACACTTGGTATCAGGCGAAGTGGATCCAAGGGGTACCGCGAATCATGCTGGCCGATGAGCCGAGCGCGCGCGCCAGCCTCACGGTGTATGCTAATTCCTACGCTTCATGGATCTGCCTCGGCGCTGCCGTCGAGTGTGCGGCTATGTTTCTGGCGGTCTTTCTCTTCGGAGGGCGACGCAGGGCGTACTTGTGGTTCGGGCTGCAGGGCTTTTCATCCGCAGTCATCCCTCTCTACTATCTCGGCTACACGCAGGTGCTCTTCGGCCGTTGGGAGGGTGGCTTTTACGGCGCGTTGATTGCCTTCGCAAACACCATCTCGGTGCGGTTCACGCACGAGTTCTTTCAGCTCGGGCCGCCCCCTCGCGGCTGGTGGTTCTTCCTTGTCGCGGGCACCGTTGTGCCGCTCGTCCTGGGCGGCCCGTTCACGCTCACTCCCCTGGGCGCCCCGTTCGTTACCCTGCTGATCACGCTCAATGTGACCTACCAGCTGCACCTTTGCTTTCACCTCTGGCGGGCGCGCGGTCCTGATTTTCGCGTCGCCCTATTTGCGGGGTGTTGGAGCATCCTCGGTCTCGGTGCAGGGGCCGACTCGCTCTCGTGGTTCGGACTGGTGAGCCCCCTCGAGGGAGTTCGGCTGGGCAGCATCGGCCTCGGCTGTTTTGCCTTTCTACAGTCCATTCTTCTCGCAAGCCACTACCGAGAAAGCCTGAACGCAGGCGATGTGCTCAACAGCGCGCTGCAAGAGAAGGTGTCTGACCTCGAGCACCGTCGGGCCGAAGTCGAAACGCTCAACACAGAGCTTCGTGCGCAAGTCAACGAGCGCTCACAGCAAATGTTCTTGGCACTCTCTCTGGCAGCATCGCGGGCGGCTGCGCCGGTGCTCGAGGCCGGACAAGTAGTGCATGCACGCTACGACGTCCTCGATCGCATTGGCCACGGCGGAATGGGCAACGTATACCGGGTGCGGCGACGCCGCGATGGGCGCATTCTGGCCCTGAAGGTCACCCACGATGTGGATGGTGTATCGCTGGCGCGACTGGCCCGCGAGGCAACCATGATCGCGCGCATTGCCCATCATCACGTGGTCGAGCTGGTGGACGTAGACGTGGCTCCCGAGGGGTTTGCCTATTTGATCATGGAAATGGTCGAAGGTGCCACGCTCTCAGACATCGCCGTGAGCGAGCGAAGCCCGTTGTGGTGTCTGAGGGTGTTCGAACAAGCGCTCGACGGCCTATCGGCGCTGCATGAGCTCGAAATCGTTCACCGCGACATCAAGCCGCACAACCTGATCGTAGGCGACCGGGATGGCCAGCCCTACGTCAAGCTGGTTGACTTTGGCATCTCGCGGGCGCCAACCGAACCCGCATCGATCGCTTCCGCGGACCCTCCCCACATCGATGCTCGGGCGAACGAGGCCCTCGCCAACGCCGTGGAAGTGAGTGAGACCGTCAGGTTGGACCCCTTATCGACGCCCCGCACGTCGTCGTCGTCGTCGAGCCTGACACGCGCCGGCGTCCTCGCGGGAACCCCCACGTACATGGCACCCGAGCTGGCCGGCGGGGGTGGCGTCATCGGCAAGCCTGCGGACATGTTCGCGTTTGGAATCATGGTGCACCACCTACTGACTGGTGCGTTCCCGTTCGAGGTCCCGCCCCTCATATCCGCTCTGCAGGGCCAAGAGCCCGGCACACCGACGCCCCTGGATTTGCCGTGGGTTCGGGGGCCCCTGCGCGACGCACTCGTGCGGACGCTCGCCATCGATCCAAGCCAGAGACCGAGCGCGAGTGAGCTGCGCTTCGTGATAAAGGAGGCGCTGGCGGAGCTTACTTAGTTCTTGAGCGCTTTCTCTATCGTCTCAGCCCGCATTGCTGGCGGAGATGCCGGCGTGCTCCGCGAAGTCTTTTACGCTCATTCCCTCCACCTCGATGCGGCGCACGGCCGCCAGCGGTGGGGGTAATGCAACGCAGGGGCCTGCCTCCCCCGCCAGCGGTACCGAGGTGAAAGACGTGTAATGCCGAGCAGCTCCCAGCGTCTTCTCTGCGTGTGCCCGTGAGGCCACGAGAGGAGACGAGAGCATGTCTAGTCAGAATCGCGAAACCATACTCGAGGTGTCCGGCATGACGTGCTGGTCGTGCGTCGGTCACGTCCAGGCTGCCCTGCGCGATCTCGACGGTGTGTGCGAGGTGGATGTCCGGCTGCGCGAGGGTAAGGTTGTCGCGCGCCATGACGAGAGCGTGGCCCTTTCGGAAAGACGGCTCGAGGCGCTCGCTGAAGCGGGCTATCCCGCACGGACGGCCGAGGGATGACTTGCTCAACAACGAGCAGAAGGCGAACATGTGGACTGTGAAACCCGGAGCTCACCGATGACGCACAACCCATCGTGCACGTGCCGCGCGCACCCGCTCCCAGCCGCGCTGGGCGTGCGGGAAGCGCGCGACCTCTATTTGGCCGAGAACGGCTTCACCACCGCAGCGTACGACAGCCCCACCGCCGAAGGCGCGCTGTTTGGGCGCAAATTTTCGGTGCCCAATCCTCCCGCGCACCAGCGGGCGATCCGGTTTCATGATCTGCACCACGTGGCCACGGGCTACGGCACAGATCACGCTGGCGAAGCAGAACTCTCTGCGTGGCAGGCGCGTCGGGGACTACGTCGAGCGGGGCTCTACGTGACGGCCATCGTGCTCGCGAACGCTGCGCTTGGCGTAGTCGTCGCCCCGGCGCGCACGTTCAAGGCGCTGCGCGCGGCAGCGGGAGTCGGCACGCTGTTCGACATGGACGCAGACTACGAGCGACTTCTGCATCTCAGCGTAGGCGAGCTGCGCGCGCTAGTCAGCATTGCGAAGGAAGGGCTCGCGACCGACGCGCGCGGGCTGCACGCGCACGCGCCTGCACGTTAGACAGTATAACCCATAAGATCGGCGAACAGGAAGGTGTACTCAGGGCTCGGCACGCACAGGAGTATAGCCGAAACTCGCTCCGCGCGTCCCAGTGTCACGGCGCTCAACCCTGCGCCTTCCCGACACGCTTGCTCAGGCGCCCCACAGCGCGCTCCAGGTCGCGTTTGAGCACGGTGTAGTCGGTGGTGGCGCGAATCAGTGCGTTCCGTGCGGATGCGAGATCCGTCTCGAGGCGCAGCACTTCGAAGGAGGTGCTGGTACCTGCTTCGAGGCGTAGCCGCTCTGCTGCAAGCTGCTCCCCGGCAAGTCTTTCGGCACGAATCACTTCGATGCGCTGCACGCTTGCGTTTACGGTGCGCACCGCAGCGCGCACGTCCTGTTCAATCTGCAGGCGAGCGTCCGCGAGAGCCGCCTCGGCGCGCTGAAGCGTCAGCTCTTTGGCCTACGGTCGCTCTTGGCGGCGCGCTTGCCGAGGGGATGGGAGAACATCAGCCGTGCCGACCAACGAAGTTGATCGACGTGCCAAGGCGAGATGCGGTTCGAGGCTGACCACCGAGATGTCCGTGGACACTCCGTCGCTTGGGCTAATGTCGCCCGATTGTTGAAGGGAGGCGAGCTGCGTGCATGACTATCCCTTTACGCAGACCACTTGTCGAAGCGTGTGCACGATGTCGACCAGAGCGCTCTGGGCCTGCATGACGGCGTCGATGTCCTTGTAGGCCATCGGCGTCTCGTCGATTACGTCCTCATCCTTGCGGCACTCGATGCCTTGTGTCGCGCGAACATGGTCCTCGACGGTGAACCTGCGCTTCGCTTCCGTACGAGACATCGCGCGTCCCGCACCGTGGCTGCAGCTACAGAAGCTCTCGGGGTTGCCCTTGCCACGCACGATGAAAGAGCGTGCGCCCATGCTGCCTGGGATGATGCCAAGGTCCCCCTCGCGCGCACGAACGGCACCCTTACGCGTGACGAACACGTTCTCGCCGTAGTGGTCCTCGCGGGCCACATAGTTGTGGTGGCAGTTGACAGCCATACGCTCGGTCGTGAAGGCGGGCAGCGTCCCGAGCTTGCGCAGCGCCGCGAGCACTTGCTGCATCATCAAGCGACGATTCTCCATGGCGAAGTCCTGGGCCCAGCTCACCGCTTCGACGTAGTCATCGAAGTGGGTGCTCCCCTCGGGGAGGTAGGCGAGGTTGTGGTCAGGCAGGTTGATGAAGTGCTTCTTCATCTCCTTCTTGGCGAGCTCGATGAAGTAGCTACCGATGCGGTTGCCAACACCCCGCGAACCGGAGTGCAGCATGACCCACACCTGATCGGACTCGTCGAGGCACAGCTCGATGAAGTGGTTTCCGGTTCCTAAGGTTCCGAGGTGCTTGAGGTTGTTGGACTGGCCGATCGACGCATGCTTGTCGACGATGGTCTTGAAACGATCTGCGAGCTGGTCCTTCCACACCGTGCACTGGGCCTCGGGCACATTTCCCCAGGAGCCCTTGTCGCGGCCACCGCGCGTTACGGTACGACCGTGGGGCACCGCCGCCTCGATTGCAGAGCGCACGTCGCGCAGGGAGTCGGGCAGGTCGCTCGCGCTGAGCGAGGTTTGCACCGCCATCATGCCGCAGCCGATGTCGACGCCGACGGCAGCCGGAATGATCGCCTTGTGCGTGGGCACCACGCTGCCGACGGTCGCACCCTTACCGAGATGCACGTCGGGCATCACCGCCAGCCACTTGTAGATGAAGGGCAGACTCGCGAGGTTCTGCAGCTGCTTCACTGCCTCGGGCTCCACGGGCACGCCACGCGTCCAGCTCTTGATCGGGGTGCTCGGGCTCGTGGTGGGCAAGAAGTCGTAGCTGCGGTCGGTGGACATGGTGCGTCTCCAGCTTGGTTGCGACACCCCCTACTGCACGTGGTGTGCCTCTACTCAGATCGTGGACGCTCCGGTCTACAAGTGCTCGAAAATACGTCGCTTCGCCTCATGTTGCTGGCCACGGTGCCGGTTTAGGACTTCGTCCAAGCGTAGTGGCCAAGATAAATTATTATCGGCTAGGATAAGCGCGATGGCTGAGTTGAAAACGGTCGTGATCGGATTGCTCGGCACCACACTCGATGGCGGGGCGAAAGAGCAGCGCTGGGAGCGTTGGCGACCGAGTGTGGACCTGTGTCGCCACGAGGACCTAGTCGTCGACCGCTTCGAGCTTATCGCAGATGCCTCTGCGCGCGGCCTTGCGGCCATTGTCGCGAAGGATATCAGTAAGGTTTCGCCCGAAACCGAGGTTCGCCAACATGTACTCGGCTTCAAGGATCCGTGGGACTTCGAGGAGGTCTACGCAAGCTTGTTTGGCTGGACGCGGGCTTACCCTTTTGCACCCGAGCGCGAGCAGTACTTGGTGCACATCACTACGGGTACGCACGTGGCGCAGATCTGTTGGTTTCTGCTCGCCGAGTCGCGTCACGTTCCGGGCAAGCTGCTCCAGGCGTCGCCGCCCGCAGCGCGTGTGCGCAGTCAACCGGGAAGCTATCGGATCATCGATCTCGACCTGAGCCGCTACGACAGCATCGCGCGTCGCTTCAAGGAGGAGCGCGAGGACAGCATCAGCTTTCTCAAGGCGGGCATCCAGACACGCAATCCAGCCTTCAATCGGCTGATCGAGCAGGTGGAGGTGGTCGCAAGCCGTTCGGTCGAGCCTATCTTACTCAGTGGTCCCACCGGCGCGGGTAAGTCTCAGCTCGCGCGCCGCATCTTCGAGCTCAAGCGCGAACGTCAGCGTCTGCGCGGGTCCTTCGTGGAGGTAAACTGCGCCACGCTGCGCGGGGATGGAGCGATGAGCGCCCTGTTCGGGCACGTGAGGGGGGCTTATACCGGTGCGGTCGGTGACAGGCCGGGTCTATTGCGTGCGGCCCACGGCGGAGTGCTGTTTCTGGACGAGGTAGGTGAGCTCGGTAGCGACGAGCAGGCGATGTTGCTGCGCGCGGTGGAGGAGAAGACGTTCCTGCCTGTCGGCAGCGACCGCACGGTCACGAGCGACTTTCAGTTGATCGCGGGCACCAATCGCGATTTGCCCGCGCACAGTGAACAAGGTGCGTTTCGCGACGACCTGCTCGCCCGCATCAATCTCTGGACGTTCGACCTTCCAGGCCTCGCAGCCCGCCCCGAGGACATCGAGCCCAATCTCGATTACGAGCTCGACAAGTGGGACAAGCAGCGCAACCGGCGCGTGACCATGAATCGCGAAGCACGCGCGCTGTTCGTGGCCTTCGCAACGTCGAGCGAGGGCGTGTGGCTCGGCAGCTTTCGAGACCTCAACGGGGCGATCACGCGCATGGCGACCCTCGCGCCCGGCGGACGCATCGACGTCGCAAGCGTGCGCGACGAGCTCGAACGGCTGCGTAAGCTGTGGCGCAGACCGGGCGGCGAGCGAGATGATGGGCTTTCGGAATTGCTCGGTGCGAAGGGGCTGATGGAGGTCGATCTGTTCGACCGAGCCCAGCTGGTGGAGGTCGTGCGGGTGTGCCGGGAGTCGCGCTCGATGAGTGACGCGGGACGTAAGTTGTTTGCCGCATCACGCGCGAAGAAGACGAATCCGAACGATGCGGATCGGCTGCGCAAGTACTTAGTAAGGTTTGGGCTGAGTTGGGATGCGGTCGTGCAGGGTGGGGGGGCGTAGCGGGCCGCGTCACACCGCCGAGCGCTTCGAGAACCCGTTCGTTCTCCCTCTTATCCGCCACGCTCGCCACGGTCGCGGTCGGTGGTCAGAGCCAGAGCCACCTCGGTCTACAGCCGCCAGCGAAAGGCCTTACTTTTCCGATCGTAATGCCGCCCGCTTGCTGAACAGACTGCGTCGGATGCTGGGCGAGCGCGCGCCACATTTTCTCGGGCTCCTGCATCGACCTGTGTTACACTTATTGAATGCGGCGCAGCTCGGCTCAAACTCCACAGCAGTTCGAGTGGGACGAGGACAAGGCCCAGGCGAACCTTCGCAAGCATGGCGTTTCGTTCGAGGAAGCGGTCGAGTCGTTCGCGGACCCGCTCGGCATGTTCCATCCCGATCTGGAGCATGGTGAGTCGCGATTTCTGCTGCTGGCAAAAAGCCCCAGAGACCGGATCCTGTATGCGGTGCACGCTGAGCGAGACGGGGACGTGATTCGCATCATCAGCTCGCGCAAGGCCACGAAACGAGAGAAGAGGCTGTATGAAGAAGGCAGCGACTAAGAAGCGTAGCGCCACGGGCGAGCGGCGTTCGAAGGTGCTCAAGCGAGCGGCGCCAGTGTCAGCGTCGCTGCGCGAGCTCCCCGAGGTCACGCACGCAGATGGCTGGACTCGAAACCCGTTCGCCAAGCGGATCCTGAAGCACGGGATGCAGGTGACGAGCTACCCCTCTGCCGCGTCGCTCAGAGAGATCCCGGAAGTTAAGGGCGGCAAGGGTGGCAAGAGTGCATGGAAGCGCAGTCCGTACGCGGCCCGCATGGAGGGCGCGAAGGAGCTTGTGGTGCGCACCGACCAGGGTCGGGAACTGCATATTCCAATTGGTAAGGGTCGCCGCACCAAGGAGCGCCAGACGGGTGCGAGTAAGACACGGTCGGTGCGCTTC
>JBBSJC010000087.1:0-19040 GCA_038257655.1 Polyangiales bacterium
CGATGCCGATTCGTCATCGCAATCTGTTGAACGCCACCACCACACCGTGGAAACAGGCAGACCGTCACTTGGACTGGTACGGCACAGAGCCAGGTCAAGTGGGTGCCGACGGCACACCCGCCGACTGGACCACGAATCTGTGGCCAACCAGCTTTGGTCCTTTTCGCTCAGTGGCCGTGGATGGCTTCGGCCAAGAAGCCCTTAACCTCTGGGGCCATCACCAATGGATGCTGGACGTGGACATGGACTGCTCCAAGACCATCAACGGCTGGTTTGAACTGAAGACGTTCGTGCGAAACGGGCAAGGCTGGGAAGGCGATATCTCGCAGCGCGGAACGCCCTATCCCTCCAAGAACCACTTCGCTCGGTGTGGCCAAATAAACAAGTTCACCATCAACAGCAGCAGTGCTCAGTTCACCGATCTGAAGTGGAATGGGATTGAAGTTGATCGTGACGGCTACAGGATCATCGGTAGCGACGGTACGAAGCTGATTTTGGGCAAGGCGGCCAGCAACACCGTCCAGGTGTGGGAGCCCATCAGCAATGGGCAATGGAACAAGACCACTGTCACCGCACCTCCCAACGCCAACTTCGACGGCGCCCTTGATATCTCCGCGGACTCCTTCATCGCCACCTCAGGCACCAATACACTGGTCTACAAGAAGGCCAGTGGCACGTGGTCGTTGATCTCGACGTTGACGGGCACATCTGCGCCCACCCCTTATCACCGCCATGCGTCGATCGACAATCGCTCGATCGCGATCGGCAGGCCGACGGCCCTTGGCGTGAGCGCTGTGGTCAATGTCTACAACGTACTAACCAGCGGTGCGATCGCGCATGAAGCAACGATCACGTCGCCGACGAGTGGCGACATCGCGAACTTTGGCAAGGAAGTGGTGCTGAGTGGCAACTACTTGGCGATCGCCGCGGACGCATCTGCGTACGTGTACCAGCGCTCCGCCGACGGTTCCTGGGCGCTGGCGCAGTCTGTCAACACGCCTTCCGCGCAGAGGATCGCGTCCCTGGATTTGAAGGTGATGGGCAGCATTGGCCCCGCAGTTCTGGCCGTAGCGGCGAGAGGTATCAGCGGCGAAAATGCGGTCTACGTACATGAATCTAGCAATGGCGTTTGGTCGCTGGTCAACACCTTGACGTCGCCGTTCGACAGCTGGTCATCTCTTGGCCGTCAGGTGTCGCTGGACCAGAATGGGTACCTTTCAATCATCACCGAGCTGTTCAGCCAGCTGCAAGTGAACATCTACAAACGCGATGGAAGTGGCACATGGAACATCACGGAGACCGTCAGACCTGCAGTGAGCGGCTCCTGGCCGAGATTTCCAAGTCACATGGTGATGATAAACCCAGACACCCTTCTGATGAGTGAAACGCTGGCTGGTTCCGGCGTCCTCTTCAAGATCCAGAAATAGGACCGTCCGCCGTTTCTCGTACTTCCTGCCGTTCCCCAGCGACACGAAGGGACGGTGTACTCCTTCCTTTCTAACTCTTCGATCGACACTGAAATGTTGGGCTGTCGCAGCAGCCCACTCAACCTGTGACGCGAGCAGGGCGCAGGTTCTGTTCGCGGTTACGTCGTCGCAGCCACAGCGCGCAGGCAATCGTGAGCGCGGAAAGTAGCCCTTGGCCCAATCCTGCTCTCCCGTCGATCGAGCAATTGCAGCCACCTGCATCCGCGACGCTCACTCCTAAGGGGCCGCCATCGGCACCTTCGCCCGCCTGAATCGGGGACATGCTCTCGTCGAGCCCGGCGTCGGCAGCGCTGTCGCCCCCGCTGTCTGGTCCTTTGGTCGCAGTACAATACCCAGCGCGGCAGCTCTGGCCGCGCGGACAGACTGCACCATCACACGGGTCGACACAGCGCCCTGCGCGACACACCTGCGCGCCTTCGCAGCGGAGCTGGGCACAGGCTGGCTCCACGCATTCGCCCGTGACGCCGCAGCTCGTGCCGGAAGCGCAGGTGAGCCCTGCGCAGCCGCCGCAGCCACCGAAGCAAACGCCAAGCTGACACACTTCACCCAGTGCACAGGACACGTCCCGACAAGGATCGACGCAGGCTCCCGCGCTGCACGAGGAGCCCACGGGACATAGGATGCCGTCGCATTTCGCGACGCAGCTGCCGCCGCGACAGACCAGCTCCCCTTCACAAGACACGCCCACGCAGGCCGCTTCGACGCATAGTCCCGAGGTTTCGTCGCACACCGATTCGACGCCGCTCAGGCACGAGAACTCGCCGCCCGTGCCGCAGCGCTCGATGCACTCGCCGCGCTGACACACGAAGCCTTGGCCGCAGTCCACCGCATCGTCGATGGTGCCATCGCAATCATCGTCGAGGCCGTTGCACGCCTCGGTCTGTTCGCTGCTCAGGGGCTGACACTCTACCTTACTGTTTTCGCAGATGGTGACGCCGGCTGCGCAAATGCCTTTCTTTCCCGTGGGACAAGGCAAGCCCCCTCCCGCACACTCCACGCCGTCGACACTCGTGACGAAGTCATCGAAGTCCGTATTGGGAGAGTTGAACAGATCTTCCCAAGCGAAATAGAAACGGTCGTCGCGAATGATGCTGTCGTAGACGAGCAGGTGGATCACCGGCTCCTTACCACCATCCTCGTTGTAGCTGCCCTCGGACAAGTAGACATAACCGATGCCACTGTTGATGCGCGCAAGGCTCGCGCAGCAGTCGCCACCCGCGCAGCGGTCACCGTCACGTTGCTGCGGGGTTGCGATGAAGAAGCCGACTTCGCCGCCCAGGTAACGAGGATCCGCGCGCAGATCGAGCACGCTGTCGCTGCCGATGCCATCGTTGCAGTCGATCATGACGTGCAGGTCGTCGATGCCCGGCGACTGCGCGGTCACGTTGTACCAGCCGAATACGTTCTTGAAGTCGGCACGGCGTTCGATGACGCGAAACGTCAGTGCGCAGGTGGGTCGAAACGTCTGGGGCTCGGTGGATGCATCCTGCCAGGGATCGATGCCGGCGATGTTGGTCGCCGCACAAGGATTGTCATTCTCATTGTGCCAGACACGCGACTCGCAGGTGCCGTTCATGCCTTGATCGCACACACTGCCGCCCGGACATGGCTTGCCGATGTTGCACACGGAAGGCTCGTCGCAGGCACAGGCGAACACAGTAAGGAGGCTCTTGCCCGGTCCGTCCTGACTGTCGTTGCACTGCACCTCAGTACGCGGCGTCGGGATCGGCCGCCCGTTTGGCTGAGTGAGCTGGGCGCTAGCCACGGCGGCGAGGGACCAAGCAAAGGCGGCGATAAGGGGCGCCGTCCGCGCGGAGCGATGCATGAGAGCCTCCTGAAGGAACCGGAGTAGCTCACACTTGCGTCACTATCGCAAGTGTCACGAGAAACCCCGCGGACTTGCGAGTGAAACTTGGGCTCGAAGCCCACACGGCAAAGCATGCCCGAAGTGCGAAGGCGCCTTTCGGGCACGGAGGCAAGACGCCAACACCTGCGTGATTTGTAAGCCTGAGTCAGCTGCTCAGGCGTCGACAGCGCAACGGGCACGCGCGCCTGTTGCGGTCAGCGGAAGCCGCTGAACAGGCGCGCGAGCTCGGCCTTGGCTGCCCGGCTGATCAGCGTGACACGCTCGCGAGAAGGCGACCCACTTCAGCCAAAGATCTTGAGCTTCGCGGCCTCGCTGATCGCGATGACGGCGGGGTGCTTCAGCCGCCGCTCTACGGAGATGGCGTAGAAGCGCTCGCGTATGTCGTTCGTGCGACCCACAAGTCTAACGTCGTACTGGAGTTGGACCTCCTTCGAGATCACGGCAGGCGCAGGAAAGATGCCCTGCCCAGTCTGCCCGAAAACTTTGAGCAGCGCGCTGTCCTCGAACTCAGCCACCACATTCGGGCGGACTCCGATTTTGGCAAACCACTGATCGAGCGTTCGGCGGAGCACCGTGTTGTCAGTCGGCAAGAGGACAGGAGCGCCATCCAGCGATTTGGGAAACCCCCTGCGCAGAGGCGTCGCGAGCTTTGAAGTGCCCAGAAACACCAGTCCGCACTCGCCGAGAAGGTGACTGAACGCCTTGATTCGAGCAGACGGCGGAACAGGCGCATCGGTAATCAGCACGTCGAGGTCGTGTACCGCTAGCTCCGCGAGCAAGCGTTCGGGTTTGTCTTCGCGACAAACGAGCCGAACCGGTTCCGAGAGGTGCAAAGCCGGCTCCAGGAGCTTGCGCGAAACGAGCTTCGGCACCACGTCCGCGATACCCACGACCAAACGCGACGGACCACCGACCGGATGGCCCTTGATCGCTTCCTGGAGCTCTTGGCCCAGTGAGAAGATCTCATCCGCGTAGCGGTAGGCAACCCGACCAATCTCCGTGAGTACGAGTCGACGCCCGCTACGCACGAAAACCTTCTCGCCAATGGCCACCTCGAACGCACGTATCTGGCCGCTCACCGTGGACTGAGCCAATCGCAGTCGCGCGCTCGCGGGAGCCAACCCGCCCTCACGCGCTACGAGCCAGAAATAGAGCAAGTGATGGTAATTGAGCCACTCCATGCCTCCAATATTACTTCGCTATTTACGAAGTGTTCAACGCTTGGCAGCCGCATGTCAGTCGATTCTCCCGATAGCGACGCAAAACACACGAAACCTGTATCGTGTTACGAGTAGCGCTTGTTCCAGGTCCGTGCAACACCTTCCACGTTCACCGCTACACGGAGGTGCTGGGTGCATGGGAACGGTTCTCACACAGCTACAAGTGCTCGAAACAGAGTCGATCCACGTCATTCGCGAGCTCGCTGCCGAATGTGAGCGCCCTGTTCTCTTGTTTTCCGGAGGCAAGGATTCACTCGTGCTCTTGCGGCTGTGCGAGAAGGCGTTTTGGCCTGCGCCTCTGCCGTTTCCGCTACTCCATGTGGACACCGGTCACAACTTCCCTGAAGTGCTGGCCGTGCGCGACCAGCGCGTCGCCGAACTGGGAGCGACGCTCATCGTTGCTAGCGTCGAAGAGTCCATCCGCCGAGGGCGCGTGGAAGAGGAGAGTGGACCTCACGCCACCCGTAACCGTCTGCAGACTGTTACCCTGCTCGACGCGATGCGCGAATACCGATTCGACGCAGCCTTTGGCGGCGCACGCCGCGATGAAGAGCGGGCTCGCGCCAAAGAGCGAGTGGTCAGTCATCGCGACGCCTTTGGACAGTGGGATCCAAAAAACCAGCGCGCTGAGCTTTGGCGGCTCTACAACAGTCGCATGGAGCGCGGGGAGCAAGTGCGGGTGTTTCCGCTGTCAAACTGGACAGAGCTGGACGTGTGGCTCTACATCCGAGCCGAAGAGCTACTCCTGCCATCCATCTACTACGCGCACGAGCGCCAAGTCATCGAGAGAGATGGCATGCTGTTCTCGGTAGAGCCGGCCTTTCTCACTCGCATGGCTCACGAACTGCCATTCTTCGCGCGCGTGCGCTTTCGAACCGTTGGCGACGTGACTTGCACGGGCGCCGTGCGCTCGGACGCAGTTCACCTTGACGACATTCTGCGAGAGCTGATCGCAACTCGCGTGACGGAGCGGGGGGCGGGACGAGCCGACGACAAGGTCAACGCTGCAGCCATGGAGCGACGCAAGCGCGAAGGCTACTTTTGACATTTACGCGAAACACAAGCAGATCAACGACGCGGGCGCTGCATGTCGAGGAGGTCTTCTTCATCACGCGTGAGCAGTGAGCGCAACAGCGGATGCGGGTACTGGCGCTGAACCGTAATCGCGTAGAAGTTCTCGAACAGGCTGGGCACGATACAGTACTGATGCAGGACGCCGCTCTGTAGCTCATCGCGCACGACGACGGATGGCACCACTGCGACGGCATCGACGTCCCGCGCCAAGAGGCGCATCGTCGCCATGTCATCGACCTCCGCCACCACGTGCGCGACCACGTCCAGCTTTTCGCACAGAGCATCGAACTCGGCGCGAATGTCGCTATCAAGTCCGGGAAGAATCAAGGGCAGACCCTGTACATCTTCGGGGAACCGAAAGCTGCGCCGTCGCCGATGACCCACCATACTCACTTCCTGGCGCGCGATGCGGCGGCAACGGAACGCGCGCGTTGGTTCGCGCCGCGGTACCTGATTGGCCAGTACCAGGTCGAGCTCATGATTCGACAAGCGAGTGAGCAGATCGTCGAGGCTCGCTGATTGCAAGCGCAGCTTCACTCCCGGCTGCGTCAGCAGAGGCTTGATGAATGACTCCTGAAAGTTGCGCGATAGAGTTGCGACCGCACCCATGCGGAGCACTTGCTCGCGCCGTCGGCCCTGCCGCAACGCTGCCTGCAGTTCCTCGCTCGTAGAAAAGATCACATCCGCGTACTCGAGCGCCAGGTCACCCGCCTCGGTCAACACGAGTCCCCGCCCTTTGCGCTCGAATAGCGGCTCGCGCAGCTGCTCTTCGAGCTGACGAATCTGCGCCGACAACGCCGACTGCGACACACGCAAACGCTTTGCGGCGCGGGTCAGATTCCCTTCTTTTGCCACCGCCCAGAAGTAGTGCAGATGGTGCAAGTTCATGCGGGGCTCTGTCATACGAACGTTCTCTCCGATAGAACGAATATAGACAATTAATGTCTTTTTCACGAATACAATCTCGGGCTAGTTCGGGGTGATGGACGCACAAGCTCTGTGGCTGACTCTTCCGCCAGTCTTCGCGCTGGCCATCCCGTTCGTGCTGGTCGTTTCCGCAATCCTGTTGCGGGCATCGGCCCCGTTGCAGCAGGTGGTACTCACCACCACTGTCAGTTGTGGCCTTGCCGGTGTGCTGACCGCGCTTGGCATCGTGGCCGCTCTGACGGGGCACTCGCTGCCGAGGGTGGCGCTGGGTGTGCGGCTCGACGGCCTTACCTATGCGATGTTGCTGCTCGTGTCCGGGCTCGCCCTGGTCATTGGGCGCTACTCCCGCTCCTATTTGCATCGCGACGCCGGGGAGTACCGGTATGCCCGCTGGCTGCTCGCGACCTTCGCTTCGGTGACCACGCTTGTATTGGCCAACAACCTTTTGGTCATTGCGCTCGCCTGGCTGTGCACGGGCGTTTCGCTCTACCAGCTACTCACCTACTACGAAAACCGAACGCCAGCTCTCATCGCAGCGCACAAGAAGTTCCTGGTCAGCCGGCTTGGAGACGTGTGCGTGTTCGTGGCGCTCGGGTTGATTCGTTCCACAGTGGGGAGCCTAGAACTCGATGTGATCGAGCGCTGGCTCAGTACGCAGAGCGCGCTGCCCATGTCGCTTGAGGTGGCCGCCGGCCTGCTGGTTGTAGCGGTCGCACTGAAGTCGGCGCAGGTGCCGTTCCACGGCTGGTTGATGCAGGTCATGGAGGCGCCCACACCCGTGTCTGCGCTGCTTCACGCCGGCGTCGTGAACATCGGTGGTTTCTTGATGATTCGTCTCGCGCCGTTCATGGCACATGCGGCGACCGCACAGTTCATGCTGGTGGCGATCGGCATCTGCACCGTGGTGGTGGCTGCGCTGGTGATGACAACGCGAGTGAGCGTCAAGGTGGCACTCGCCTGGTCCACATGCGCGCAGATGGGATTCATGGCCGTCCAATGTGGACTCGGTTTGTGGCACTTGGCTTTCTTGCACTTGCTGGCGCACTCGCTCTACAAGGCTCACGCATTTCTAACAGCGGGCAGTGCGGTGGAGAACTGGCGCGTCGGCGCGATGGCCCCTGCACCAAAGGTCGCGTCGTGGTCGAACGTCGCGACAGGGGGGGTAGTTTCCTTTCTGACGGTGACGTTCTCTGCAGGTGCTGTAGGCATGGCGACAGGCGGGCTCGGGCGCGACGCATCTCTCGCCATGCTCTCGCTAGTGCTCACGTTTGCGCTTACCCCGCTTTTCGTGCGGGCAAGTAGTCAGGGCCTCTGGCGCGCTGCCGCGCGTGGTGCCCTGGTGAGCGGCCTGTACTTTGGATGGCACGAGCTCTTCCGCCATACCTTTCCTGCGCCCGAGATGGCTGCGCTTCCCCTCGTCAGCTGGATCATCGTTCTGACTGGGCTGGGAATGTTGTTCGCGGTCCAGTTACTTCTGCAGGCCAATCCAGCGGGGACGCTCGCAACTCGGCTCCATCCGATGTTGTTTTCCGGGCTGTACCTGGATGATCTCTTCACGCGGTGGACGTTTCGGATTTGGCCTCCGCAACTCCCCGCACAAAGCCGTCATCAAGAGCCAAGGTCCGTTGCCGCAGTGTTGGAGGCCTGAGTATGAAACGCACGAGCAACCTCTTTCAGCCAGAGCATGCCGCTGACATGAGCACGAATGCTCCAATGCGTCTCCACGTTCAGGAACTACTAGAGCGTGCGTGCGGGCGCATCGCACCGACGTGGCCGCTGGATCGATTCATTGCCGTCAATCCTTTCTGGGAGATGAGCTATCGTTCGATGCCTGAGGTCTCGGCGGAGTTGACCGCGCTTTCGGGCACACGCCTTTTGATGCCGCGCGCATGGTATCGGGCTGCATTTCGTGCAGGCAAAATGCGCGAAGAACACTTGTGTCAGGCGATTGTCGAAGACGGTGCGGGCGTGACGCTTGCCGAGTTGTACGAGGTCATGCAAGGAGGCGAACCGAAGGTGGCTCGCCGCGCGCGTGTGATGGATGTTGCGGACGAGGCCCGCGATTTGGTTCGCGAGGTCGCACTGCGCGACTTCGTCACGCAAAGCGTGAGTCAGCTTTGCGCGGCGTTCTTCGACGCTGGTCAAGCCGAGCTTGGGCCAGATCGTACCGGTGGCCTGTACGCTTGCTGGAGGCGCCACGCGGTTGTCGACAAGAGCCCACGTCTGCTCGCAGGGCTTCGTGGCTACGGCGCGGTTGCGCGCGAACTGCCGACCGATGCGCTCGAGATGGCGACGCTTGCGCTCAGCTTGTTGGACGTGCCCGAGCAGGAACGCGGAACCTACCTGACTGGGCTCTTGCTCGACCTCAACGGATGGGCCGCTTGGTGCGCGTACAGACGCTGGACGGCGCGACAGCAAGGTGAGAGCGACTCGGCGCTGATGGAGCTGCTGGCCATACGCCTCGCCTGGGAATGGATGCTGCTGCGCTTGGGTGGACCTAGTTTGGCGCGTCGTTGGCAGCTTGCGATGGCGACCTGGCCGACTTCCTCGCACAGTGCGCGAGACTCCCAAGCGTACGATTGGCTGCTGCAACGGGCGCTGGAGTTGAGCTGGCAGGAGCAGATTTGTCGCCAGCTTCCGCAAGGTCTGAGGACATCGGCACCGAGCGATCCCGCTGTGCAGGCCGTGTTCTGCATCGACGTCCGCTCCGAGGTGTATCGGCGTGCGCTCGAAGCTTGTGCTCCTGCTGTGCAGACGCTTGGCTTTGCAGGCTTCTTCGGCCTACCTATCGAGTACCAGCCACTTGGCGCGAGCGCTGCTCGGCCGCAGCTGCCGGGGCTGCTTGCGCCTCGGTTTCGCGTGACCGACACTGGTCTGCCTCCGGAGGTTTCCGCCCGGCGCACGGAGCAGCTCGCGCTGGAGGGAGCTTGGAAGAGCTTTCGGACGGGCGCATTCTCCGCATTCTCGTTCGTGGAATCGTTCGGCCTTTCTTACGCCGCGAAGCTACTCCAGGAGAGTTTCCACCGAGACGGCACGCCGCAGGCAGAGCGCGTAGGTTCGCGTCGTGCGGAGGATGCGCCGCGCAGGCCGCGGCTGACGGCCTCGCTGGACGGCGGTACGCTCGACCTGAACGCCAAGGCCGATCTCGCGGCAGGAATGCTGCGCGCGATGAGCCTCACGCACGGGTTCGCGCCCGTGGTGCTGCTGGTGGGACATGGCAGTCGCTCGCGCAACAACCCACATGCTGCCGCGCTCGACTGCGGCGCGTGCTGCGGGCAAACCGGAGAGGTGAACGCGCGGGCTGCCGCCGCGCTGCTGAACGAGCCCGAGGTGCGGGGCGCCCTGGTTCAGCGCGGGATCCTCGTACCCAACCAAACCCATTTCTTGCCGGCGCTGCACGACACCACCACGGACGAGGTGCAGCTGTTCGACTTGGACGAGCTCCCAGGTTCGCACTCGGGCAAGGTGTCGGAGCTTGGCGCGTGGCTGCGTACGGCAGGCGCCAGGGCACGTAGCGAGCGGGCTGCGCGCCTCGGTCTCGACGCGGGGAATGCTGACAGTCTGCACTCTGCCGTGCGCGAGCGCGCGTCTGACTGGTCTCAGGTACGGCCGGAGTGGGGCCTTGCCAACAATGCAGCCTTCATCGTGGCGCCACGCGAGCACACGCGTCATCTCAATCTTCAGGGACGCAGCTTTCTGCACGACTACCGCGCGTCGGAAGACGAAGGGTTCCAAGTTCTCGAGCTGATCATGACGGCGCCGATGGTGGTCACCCAGTGGATCAACATGCAGTACTACGCCTCGACCGTGGACAATCTGCACTACGGCAGCGGCAACAAAGTGCTGCACAACGTGGTGGGGGGGCATCTCGGCGTGTTCGAAGGCAATGCTGGAGACCTCCGCATCGGTCTACCCATGCAGTGCTTGCACGACGGGCAGGAGTGGATGCACACGCCACTACGCTTGTCGGTATTTATCGAAGCGCCGTGTGCCGCGATCGAAGGCATCTTGGGCAGGCACGAGAAGGTGCGCTCGCTCGTGGACAACGCCTGGCTCCACCTATTCCAGATCGATGCGGCGCGAGGGCAGGTGTACGCTTACCGACACGGCGGCTGGGTCGCGACCCAGGTGTGCCCGGCGTAGCCTGCTCAGTAAGCCGACAGGTACCACGGCCGTGCCACCCGGCTCTCAAGGGGGCAGGGGAAGATCACTTCTTGGTCATCCACCGCTCCCTTTTGCGGAGACGAGCCCTCGCTCCGTGTCGTCGACGAACCAGGTTCCTCCGATGAGTTTCGGATAGTGGTCTTGGAGTTCCCGCATGGTCGCGCCGATAGAGTCGCTGGCGTCACTTGCACCAAAGACCGGGAAGAACGTCCCCGGCTCGCAGGGCGACTGCGACGCGGATGCCGTGATCAAGACAGCGTCGAGGATCCGGCGTCGGCGCTCTGAAGGGCTCGGTGCCTGTTGCAGGAGAGTGCCGTCGATCCAGCAGAGGGTCCATAGTCCCGAGAGTGAGAATGACTCCAGGATGCCCACGGCCGCCTCCCTCGGACCGAGCCTGAAAGCACTCTCTTTCGGCAGGGAGTCGACCATAACGGCAGCTCCAAGCTCGCGATCGAACCAGAGCGACGCAGGCAAGTCCGCATCGAGCTCGCGCCTGAGCCAGATCCCGAGGACCTCGTCAGCCTCACGAGGTTCCGCGAAATGTCGCCGCCGGTAGACCAAGAACTCGCGGGCCGTCTTGACGGCGGCACGCACATCGTCCGCGCTTCGAACCAGGAGGAGCATGCTCATCGACTACTTCCCTTCACAAACGCGACTCTTGACTCGCGACTTTTATGTCGCGTATTGTCTAGCGCAAATAGTGGACCAACCGCAAGAGGAAAAGACGCTGAACACGCAAGGCGAGCCCGTGATCCATGACGCCCTCGTGCGCCTGGCCTTCCTGGATTCGAACGGGGGGCTTGAGGCCGCACACTACTGCCTGCCGCTAGTTCTTCCTCCGCACCGACAGCACACTCAGCCGATTTCAAATTCTCAAGGGATGAATCATGCCTGACAATCGCAGAAGCAAAACCGTCACCCAGGGCGTGCAGCGCTCGCCCAACCGCGCCTTGCTGCGCGCCACCGGCTTCGGCGACCGGGATTTCGACAAGCCCCTCGTGGGCGTCGCGAATGCGCACAGCACCATCACGCCCTGCAACATGGGTCTCGGCGCGCTCGCCGCGCGCGCGGAGGCCGCACTGAAAAAGGCCGGCGCCATGCCGCAGACCTTCGGCACCATCACCATCTCGGATGGCATTGCGATGGGCACCGAGGGCATGAAATATTCGCTGGTGTCGCGCGAAGTGATTGCGGATTCCATTGAAACCGTGTGCAACGGCCAGAGCATGGACGGCGTGCTCGCCATCGGCGGCTGCGACAAGAACATGCCGGGCGCGATGATCGCCATGGCGCGCCTGAACATCCCCGCGATCTTCGTCTACGGCGGCACCATCAAGCCCGGCCACTACCAAGGCCGCGATCTCACCATCGTGAGCGCATTTGAAGCCGTCGGTCAGTACACCGCGCATAAGATAGACGAACAGGAGCTGCTGGAGATCGAACGCCGCGCCTGCCCGGGCGTGGGCTCCTGCGGCGGCATGTACACCGCCAACACCATGTCTTCCATCTTCGAGGCCATGGGCATGAGCCTGCCGTACTCCTCCACCATGGCCGCGGAAGACCCGGAAAAGGCCGACAACGCGGCGCAATCCGCCGAGGTGCTAGTGCACGCAATCCGCGGGCAAATCCTGTCGCGCCACATCCTCACCCGCCAGGCGTTCGAGAATGCCATCGCCGTGTTGATGGCGGTGGGCGGCTCCACCAACGCGGTCTTGCACCTGCCCGCCATCGCGCACGCCGCCGGGGTGAACCTTACGCTCGATGATTTCGATGCATTCAGCAGGCGCGTGCCGGTGCTGTGCGATCTGAAACCCTCCGGGCGCTACGTGGCGACGGATTTGCACCGCGCGGGCGGCATTCCACAGATCATGAAAATGCTGCTGGCCCACGGCCTGTTGCATGGTGACGCGCTGACCGTGACCGGCCAGACCATCGCCGAGACGCTGAGCGACGTGCCCGAGGAGCCGCGCGCCGATCAGGATGTCATCCGGCCCTGGACCCGACCGCTATACCCGCACGGCCATCTTGCCATCCTCAAGGGCAACCTTGCCGAAGAAGGGGCTCTGGCCAAGACCAGCGGAGTGAAAATGCCCAAGATCACCGGCCCCGCGCGCGTGTTCGACTCGGAAGAGGCGTGCATGGAGGCTATCCTCGCGCGAAAGATCGAGGCGGGCGACGTGGTGGTGATCCGCTACGAAGGCCCCAGGGGCGGCCCCGGCATGCGCGAGATGCTCTCGCCCACTTCCGCCCTCGTCGGGCAGGGCCTGGGCGACAGCGTGGGCTTGATTACCGACGGACGCTTCTCCGGTGGCACCTACGGCATGGTGGTGGGCCATGTCGCGCCGGAGGCGGCGGTAGGCGGCGCGATCGCACTGGTCAACGAGGGCGACTCGATTACCATGGACGCGGAGTGGCGTCTGCTGCAGCTCAATGTGCCCGACGCGGAAATCGCGCGCCGCCGCGCCGCTTGGCAACCGCCCGCGCCCCGCTACACGAGCGGCGTATTGGCGAAGTACGCCAGGCTGGTGTCGTCGGCGAGCAAGGGCGCCGTGACGGACTGAAGCTATGGCAGAGCCGACTCAAGCGCCAGGAACTTCAGGAGTTCGGCTACGCGATGACCCCAACGCAGCCGCTTGATTGAACTTCAATACATCTCTAACTGGTGTAGCGAGAAGCGGTCTTCTTCATGGTGAAACATGCAATCGCTCAACTACCATCATTTGCTGTACTTCCATACGGTGGCGCACGAGGGTGGCGTGGCCCAAGCCGGCAAGAAGCTCCACCTGTCGCACCCCACGATCAGCGCGCAGATTCATGCGCTGGAGGATCAGCTCGGAGAGCGATTGTTTCAGAAACAGGGGCGCAGGTTGGTGCTTACGGAGGTAGGCCAAGTCGTCTATCGCTACGCAGACGAGATCTTCTCGATCGGGCGCGAGCTGGTCGACACCGTCAAGGGGCGCCCCACCGGTCGCCGGCCGCGTCTCGTGATCGGCATCGCCGAGTCGGTGCCGAAGTTGGTCGCCAACCGCGTTCTTGAACCCGTGCTTCGGGGGCCTGAGCGCGTGCGTCTGCTGTGCCGCGAGGACTCCGCAGAGCGGCTCGTGTTGGCGCTCGGAGACCACTCGGTAGATGCCGTGATCAGCGACGCGCCGCTTGCTGCGGGCGGCGCGGTGCGCGCCTACGGCCACCTGCTCGGCGAGTGCGGAGTCACGATCTGCGCGACCAAGGAGCTCGCAGCGCGCTATCGACGTGGTTTTCCTGGGTCGCTCACCGGAGCGCCCCTGCTGATGCCGAGTGAATTGGCCAGCGTGCGACGCGAGCTCGACCGCTGGCTCGACGCCCACGGCATCGCGCCCGAGATCGAAGCGGAGTTCGACGACAGCGCCTTGCTCAAGGTCTTTGGGCAGCAGGGAGCCGGCCTATTTCCGATACCTACGGCGATCGAGGGGCTGGTGCGAAAGCAGTATGATGTGGTGGTGGTCGGCCACATCCCTGAAGTGATCGAACGCTTCTATCTGATCTCGCCCGAGCGACGTCTACGCAACGCGGCCGTAGTCAGAATGACCGAGAACGCGCGTGACAAGCTGTTCCAAGCGCCGAGCTGAGCGATGCATCGCGTGGACCGCATCGGTCGCTAGCGCCATCCTTCGGTGTCGCAAACTCGAGCACGGTGTATTGGGACAGCGCCCCGCCTTTCCGTCAGAGGGCTAGAACTCGCCGCGTTGGAATTCCACGATCCTCTGTGCGTCTTCTAAGCAGCTTTCCCAGGCGGGATGGCGTTCTCCTCGCGCGAGCTCGGGCTGGTCCTTCAAGTCAGGATGGGACAAGTCGTGACAGTAAGGATCGAAGGCGAGTCCTAGAGTCGAGACGCCCCTTACCAGGAGAACGCATACATCCCCGGCGACCGAGACTCCAACCTGACAGGTGCCCTGATCGCCGCACCACGGCAGCGCACTGACGTGACACTGGCTGCCTTGGGCCATTCTCACGGCAGCGTAGGACAGCCAATCGTTTTGGTTCTCATAGTTGGCAGCGATCGTGATGATGTGCTGCGTCGCTGGGCGCACGCTGACAGGAGCGGGTAGCAGCACGACAGGCTCAGTGCGAGGCACTTCGAGGTTCGGTACCTGCACCAGAGGGCTCACGCCACACCCCGCTGTGATTGAGATCATGAGTGTCAACGCCTTGATCAGGATTCGTGTCACGGCTCCCCTCCATTCTACTAACTATCACCTTACTCTGGGTTTCCCATTGCCCGACGTCTAGGTCGCCGTTTCGTCCGATCATGTAGGTCGCACCTACATGACCATGGCCACATACGGTCCCGGTCATGCAGCAGGTCCATTGAAAGCGACGGCTCCTATCCTGTTGAGGATCGTCCTGTCCGAGTGCTCACGCTGAAGGACCGCTCGTGCATACGTAGGCCATTGCGACAGGTTGATAACGAAATATCGCATGGATCTAAGTTTGGAGTTCGCGCACAACCAATGAAGAGGAGGAGCCATGAAGCTCTGCATCGAAACCATCAATCTGACGAACGCGGACGACCTTTTTGCCCATACCGAGCAACAGCTGCGCCCCGCCTTGATCCTGCTGGAACGACATGTGAAGTCGCTCACGGTCCAACTTGAGGATGTGAGCGGTCCAAAAGTTGGACCTTCTCGCGGCGGGGTGGACAAACGCTGTGTGATGGTCGTCGTTCCACACACGGGAACCCCGATGATATTCGACGACGTCCATGCCGACGTGCGGCAGGTCCTTGCCCTGACGATGCGCCACCTTAAGCGTTGGATCGACGCACGTGAACTGCAGAGACTCGCTCGACCCGCCCTTGGGCCATGCGTGGGCGGCTAAGAGTTCACACCGAGAGTTCAATCAACACGGGATGTCTTTCATCCCAGAGGGGCACGTTCATGCAGGCGCATCAGCAATCGACCAGTGGAGCGGTGGCACACGCGATGGCTCTGGATCAGCTCCAGATTCACATCCGAACACTCATCACACTCGAAGAGACGGACGTGCCGATCGTGAGTTGGTACGTCGACCGTGACCTAAGGCGCGGCGGCGCAAGCGCGTCGTTCAATGAACGCGTCCGAGCTTTGCGTTGGGTACTTCGTGGACAGGAGCTCGACCGATTCGAGGAGACGTTCGAGCGCGTCCAGCGCTACCTTGCGAACGAAGTCCACCCGACAACTCGCGGAGTTGCGATCTTTGCCCGCGCCGGAACGCTTCCCTTCTTCCTGGGTTTGCAGTTCCAGGTGCCGTTGCCGGATCGGCTCTCAGTAAATTCGACGCCAGACATCTATCACCTCGTTGAACTCAAGGACACCTATCACCGATACATCGTCCTGATTTCAACCGAAAAGAGTGCGCGGATCCTCGAGGTCAATCTTGGAGCGATCACCCGCGAGTTGTGGACCGAACGGCCGGAGCTACGCGAACGCGTGGGAAGGGAGTGGACACGCGAGCACTACCAGAACCACCGCCGCGACCGAGACGAGCGATTCCTGAGAGAGAAAATCGACATCGTCGAGAAATTGATGTCGGCGGGCGGGCACACACACCTCATCCTCGCCGGTAGCCCGCGGCTGACGGCTCGCATCCGGAACTGTCTGCCCAGGCACCTTCAAACCAGGCTCGTCGACGTGGTGCCTGCGTCGGCAAACGCGCGGGTCGTTGACGTAGTGGCGGCCACGTTGTCGAGCTTCATCGATTGCGAACAAAAGGAGTCACTCGATGCGGTGGCCAACCTGGTGAGCGCCCTGCGGCGCGGTGGCCTGGGCGCAGCCGGAACCGCGGCGACTATCGAGGCTCTGCGGCGAGGCCAAGCGGATGTCCTCGTCATGGCCGCGACGTACAAGCCCGGACCTGCGTGGAGCTGTGGGCGGTGCGGATGGACCGAGGCGGCGCCTTCTGTGCCCGAACGCTGTGGGGATTGCGAATCGAACGAGCTGCAGCCAGTGAACATTAAGGAGGTAATGGTCAAGCTCGCAGAGCAGCAGTCGCTTGAGGTGGAGCTCGTCGAGCACAGCGATTTGCTCATGGACCTTGGTGGGGTCGGCTGCCTGCTTCGGTACGCAACGCCGGAGCGGAGCCAGTGAGCATGCTCATCGAAATTCCCTTCACAAATGCGCCTCTTGACTAGCGACTTTTATATCGCGTATTGCCTAGCGCAAATAATGGGCCGACCGTAAGAGGAAGAGACGCTGCACACGCAAGGCGGAAGACGAGCCCATGACCGATGGCGCCCTCGAGCGCTTCGACATCCGATTGAGCGACACGAGCGGGTCGACTCGTTTTTCGTGCTCGTGCACGGCAAGCAAGAACGTGGCCGCGAACGTCGAGCTCGACGGCAATGCCGCCGGTGACCGCGAAAGCCATCCGCTTGACCGAGCTGGAGGTGCTGCGGGCGTTGGGTCACAGGGAACACGCGCAAGAGGGCCGAACCTTCCGCCAGGTCTCGACGGACACACACGTTTGCTGCTCAAGGCAGCGCGCGGCGAGGCGCTCGAACGCTAGCTACCGCTCTTGCAAGGAGATTTCGCGTCTGCGACTCAAACGCTGCGAGTCAGAAATAGAGGAGGTGATGGCAATTGAGCCACTCCATGGCTGCAATATTACTTCGCTATTTACGAAGTGTTCAACGCATATTTCCTGATTACCGAAGTGATTGCGGACCGCTATCGTCATGACGCAACTCGATAGTCGAGTTCCATCCGCCAAGGCGGCTCCGTGCGGATTCAGGTTCGAAATCGAAATCTTCAGCCGACCGCGGCGATACGCGAATACGTGGAACGACGCCTCCTGTACGCGCTCTCGCGGTACGGCTCGTGCGTCCGCAACGTGACCGTTTGCCTCTCCACACTCGTCGGCAATCCGGGCGGCGAACGCAGGCATTGCCAGATCGGCGTCGCGCTTGATCAGGCCGATAAGATCGCCGTCGAAGACTCCGATGCGGACCTCTACGCGGCCATCGACCGTGCTGTCGAGCGTACGCAGAGAGCCGTGAGTCGAGCCCTTGAACGCGCGCGCGTTCTCGCACTAAACAGCGGTTCTAATGAGCGCGGAGGAGGGGAAAAGCCATGACAGCCAAGAAATCGCGAAGCGTGCGCCCGGCTCTGATCGCGGACATCGACCAGGCCGCTCAGATCCTCCGCGCTGGGGGGCTCGTCGCGTTTCCGACGGAGACCGTCTACGGCTTGGGCGCGGACGCTGAGAACCGCGAGGCCGTCGAGCGCATCTTCGCCGTCAAAGGGCGCCCCATCACCCACCCATTGATCGTTCACCTCGGCTCCGCCAGCGACCTGCCAATGTGGGCAGCAGAGGTTCCTCTCGCTGCCAAGGTACTAGCCGAGCGCTTCTGGCCAGGGCCATTGACGCTCGTCTTGCGTCGAAGCCACCGTGTACCCCTGACGGTGACCGGCGGTCTCGAGACTGTTGCGTTGCGCGTGCCGGCCCACCCCATGGCCCTGGCCCTGCTCCACGCGTTTGGAGGCGCCCTGGCAGCTCCGTCCGCGAATCGCTTCGGATCGGTTAGTCCGACGGTGGCCGCTCATGTTCGCGAGGACCTCGGCAGCAACGTGGACCTCATCCTTGACGGTGGTCTCTGCAGCGTGGGTATCGAGTCAACCATTGTCGACGCGACGAATGCTGAGCTTCGCATTCTTCGTCCGGGCGGAGTAGCGCGCGCAGATCTCGAACACGCGCTCGGAACGACGCTTGAGGCGGGCACGACGACCGCGCTAGTTCGGGTCCCGGGCTCTCTGCCGTCGCACTACGCACCCCGCGCAAGGGTTGTCGTCGTCGATCGCCTTACGCTGGCAGACGAAGCTCAACGCCATGCATCTCGTGGGCGTCAGGTGGGCGTCTTGCTACCCGACGACGTCCATCCCTTTTCTATCGCCGGAGTGACTGTCTTGCACGCACCTCGCTCGACCAAGGACTACGCGCGAACACTCTACGCCCTGCTGCGGGAGTTCGACCGCTGCGGTTGTGAGCTGGTCCTCGCGTCGCCGCCCCCTGAGGCAGGCCTTGGCGCCGCGATCGCGGACCGCCTGCGACGCGCAGCAGGCCCTCGCGAGCACACGTCGGACTTTCGGCCTAGCAGCGCTACCAGCGCTACCAGCGGAGCAAGCAATGACGGAGTTTGAAACCACGCCGCGCGTCGCGGTCATCATGGGCAGCAAGAGCGACTGGAACACGATGCAGCGTGCCGTCGAGGTGCTCGCGGAGCTGGGTGTTTCGCACGAGGCAAAGGTGGTCTCAGCCCACCGCACGCCAGATCTACTTTTCGCGTACGTC
>JBBSJC010000088.1:0-18972 GCA_038257655.1 Polyangiales bacterium
CGCAGCCCAGACGAACACCCGCGACCCCGAACGTGTGCCCCAGACCTGTGAAGAGCACGTGACCCAGGTAAGGTCCGCCGTGCACGAGCTCAGTCAGCAGCAATGGTCAGGGGCACGAGCACAGGCCGTCGACATACTGACTCTTCTAGCCAATGCCATCGAAGACATGGGGCAGGGTAGCGAACAAGCTCAGGAGGCTGTCTCGGAAATACGAGAGCAGGCGCAGCGCTTCAAAAACTCGGAAGCCCTCGAGCACATCGCCCCCCTGAAGGCGGGGATGAAGGCCGCGGCAACAGCGCTCGCTCAGCTTCAGACCGATCTGAACATCGCGGGGCTCGAGGACTGGCTCGCGAGCTCCAACCGCGCGATCGAGGCGATCAACTTGGACGCGCCGTTTCAGCTGCAGCGCGCGCCGATTCAAGATGCCTTCCGCGTGCTGACCGATACCTTCGTGCTCGCGATGCAGCTGTCAAAGAAGTGCTAGCGGTCGTGTCAACGGAACGATAGTTGCTATGCGGGACGTATGTCGTGGGATCGCCGGGCGTGCGTGCTCAACACAGCCAGGCTTGGGCTCGTGGGGATGATGCTCCTGTTGGCGCACCCCACGTTGCTGCACGCTCAGCTCGGGCCGCTTGGACCGCTCGCGCCACAGGAGCCTCCCTCGGAGGCACCGGCAGCGCAGGAGAACGCGGCGCCGGCACGTGTCGGGGTGCGGGGCCAAGCGGACGATGCTGCCATCAGCGAGCGCTTGCAGAGCATCCTAGAAGCCACCGAGTGGTTTAATGAAGCGAACGTGCGGACGGAAGATGGTGTGGTGTTTTTGCGCGGCGTGGCCGATACCGCTCAACGCAAAACCTGGGCTGCAGATCTCGCCCGTAACACCGAAGATGTGGTGGCCGTCGTCAACCAGATGCGCGTTCGCGAAGTGCCATTGTGGAACTTCGAGCCAGCGCTTGGCAGCCTTCGCGCCCTGCTGCGTTCGATCGTGCTCGCCCTGCCCGGCACCGGGTTTGCCTTGTTCGTCCTGGCAGCCACCTACCTCGTCTCGCGGCTTGCACGGGCGGCACTCGACATCGTGCTGAAGCGACGTGTTCAAACCCCGCTGTTACGGCGCGTACTCGCGCGCACGGGGGCTAGTCTAGTCTTTTTGCTTGGCGTCTACATCGTGCTGTACGTGAGCGGTTTGACCCGACTCGCGATGAGCGTGCTCGGCGGCACGGGCGTGCTGGGCCTCATCTTAGGTATCGCTTTTCGTGATATTAGTGAGAACTTTCTCGCCAGCATCTTTCTAAGCATTCAACAGCCCTTTCGCATTGATGACTTAGTCGAGGTCGCCGGCACCACGGGTTATATCCAACGTACGACCTACCGCGTCACCGTGCTGGTCACGCTAGACGGACAGCAAGTGCAGGTACCGAACTCGACCGTATATAAGTCGGTAATTCGCAACTTCACCAGCATCCGTAATCGGCGCGAAGAGTTCCAGATCGGCATCGGATTCGATGCTCCTATTTCGCACGCACAGCAAATCGCCCACGATGTGCTGAAGCAGCATCCCGCGGTGTTGACCGACCCGGAGCCCTGGGTCCTTGTCGATTCGCTCGGCAGCGCCACCGTTAACTTGCGCATCTATTTTTGGCTCGATGGCACCCGGCATAGCTGGCTCAAGGTGCGCTCCTCCGTGATCCGACTGACCAAGCGCGCCTTCCAAGACGGCAACGTGTCGATGCCCGACGAAGCACGCGAGGTGGTGTTTCCCCGGGGCGTGCCCCTGCGCATGCTCGGTGGGGAAACGGGGGCGCAGCTGGCCGAAGCGGAGACCGGTCCTATTTGTCCCGATGAATCGCCAGACCCGGTGAGCACCGGAGAGGGAGAGCTACGCAGCGATGCCGAAGACCTGAAGCAACAAAGCGATCAAGGCCGTCAAGTGGAGGATGGCGGCGAAAACCTGCTCACAGGGCATGCTGACCGTCCCTGAGGCTGAAGGGCGCCTGCAAACTTCGCTGGCTCCGCTCATGTTCCAGGGTCGCGGCGAGCTGATTGCATATCCAACGGTCTCGATGGCAAAGCACCGCCATCGCAGTCCCGGCGCTCGTTCCGGTCGCCCGAGTGTGGCACAATCTCGCCTCAGATCGGGGCGCCATGGTCCAACGATGGTCGGCCCCGGCGCGGAATCGGGCCCGGAGATGGATTCGGCCCCGGCATCGGTTGCGGTCCTGGACCAGGGGTGGGAACGGGAAACGGGATGGGGGGCGAGGGCGGCATCGGCCTGGGTGAGTCGGGGTCGAGCCCGCCAACCACAAAGAGCGACGAGGTGAATCCGGCGATGCCCTCGGCGCCTCTCATGCCGCTCGCGATAATGCCGGGATCTTTGGGCGGTGCACCAGGCGCCGGAGGATCTTCGATCACGGGCGGTGGCTCGCCCGGTTCAGGCGAAGGCGGGGGCGGGTCGCGCCTGGCTGGCTCCTCGGGTCGCGGATCGCCTACGGGCGGACGCTCCGGCCTCGGGTCTTCGATCGGCGGTTTGTCCTGCGGATCGCGGGCTGGCTCGGGGCGAGGGGCGTCGCGGGAGGGCGGGGGCGGACGGGTCATGGAGCGTGCCCCTGCAAGTGGCACGCCCTAACCCACCCTACGGGCGCCGCTGTCCCGATCAGCGCAGCGGGCGGGCCCGTCCAAGGTTGAGAACACGTATCGTCAGCGAGCGCCTCCGCCCGTTTTCACAGCAGGGCCCGTCACTTGCATTGCCGAGACTGAGACTGACACTGACACTGACACTGTCGCTCTCGTACGAAGGGAAAATCACCGGTGCGCGCACGCGAGATGCTGACTGTTTTAAGGGTGGGCTCGCTGTGGCAACGTCTGAGATCGAGCCTGCAGTTAGTGCCGATCTCCTTCGTGTTGGGTGCAATCGTGCTCGGGCTGCTCTTGCCCTGGCTTGACGTTGCACTCAGCGACACGAGAGCTTGGTATCTCTACGCAGGAGAAGCGGACAGCGCACGGGAGCTATTGTCTACCATTGCCTCCTCAATGCTCTCGCTCGCGGGTCTGGTGTTTTCGATCACTATCTTGGTGTTGCAGCTCGCAAGCTCCCAGTTCTCGCCGCGCGTGCTGCGAACCTTCATGTCCGATCGCACGGTGCAGGTCGCGATGGGCATGTTTCTCGGCAGCTTTGTGTACGCAATGGTGTTGTTACCGCAGGTCCGGGGTGGAGACGATGGCGCCGAGTTCGTCCCCGCGCTCAGCGTGATCGTCGCGTTCGCACTGGCGCTGTTGAGCGTCGTGATGTTCGTCCGCTACATCCACCACATGGCCCACGCCATTCGCGCAGTGCAAGTGATTGCGACCGTGGCAGCGGAAACCCACAAGGCGCTCGCCACGCTGTACCCCGACATCGGCCTTGATGATCCCAATAACGTGCAACTGCCCACGCGCGCAGCCAACCAGCGCATCAAAACCGGAACGCATGCGGGCGTTGTGACGGCGCTGAACGAAGACGCACTGATGCGTCTCGCCTGCAAGCACGATGCGCTGATCGCCTTTAGCCCGAGTATGGGAGAGTTCGTCCCCCGCGATGCCCCCTTGTTCCAGGTATGGGGAGAGCAAGTGGTGAGCGAAGAAGAGCTCCACGAGTGCGTCGTGCTCGAAAACGAGCGCACGCCCCATCAGGATGTCGCCTTCGGTCTGCGCCAACTCGTCGACATCGCGGAGCGAGCGCTGTCGCCTGGCATCAACGATCCGAGCACGGCTGTGCAAGCGCTCGACTACGTGCACGACCTGCTGCGTGTGTTGGCTGTACGCAAGCTGCCTGTGCCGGCTCGTTTCGATAAAGAGCAGCACTTCCGCTTGTACCTCCCCTGCCCAGATTGGCCCAGCTATGTGCATCTTGGGCTCGACGAAATCCGCCAGTATGGCGGCAGTTCCATCCAGGTCATGCGACGTCTGCGACTGCTCCTACAGGACCTGTTAACCCTGGCTCCTCCTCCCCGCGCACCTGTCCTCATCGAACAACTACATCTCCTCGATCAGCAGATCGCACGCAGCTTCCCGAACAAAGCGGAGCAGTCGATCGCGAGCTTGCCCAACGGACGACGGGAGAAGCCGTATGGAGGTAGTACAGGTGCCTCACCCTAGTTCCTGTTTCCGATCGAGAGAGGTTCTCCTTCCGATCGGGAGTTGGCCAAAGGCGCGCTTCTTGCTTTAACAGGCAAGAAGTCGAGATCTACGGGGGACGTCATGGCAGTGGAGCAGGTCAGCAGGAGCGCGCACGGACGAGACGGAGGCGAGGCCCAGGCGTTCACGCGCCAGGTAGTAACGATCATTGCGCTCGCCTTGGTGCTGGTCGTCAACGCGCTCGCCAGCACGCTTCCCATCGGCGGCGTCACCACCGAGCAGGTGAGCGACAAGTACCCGGATGCTTTCGCGCCCGCAGACTATGCATTCAGCATTTGGGGCGCCATCTACGGCGGGCTCTTAGCCTACGTCATATACCAGGCGCTTCCGTCGCTGCGTCGCAATGGCCGGGTGATGTCGATAGCGCCGCTGTTCTGGCTGAGCTGCGCTGCGAACGCGGTCTGGATCTTTCTCTGGCACTACGAGCTGATCACGGCGTCACTTGTAGCCATGCTCGTGCTCTTGGCTTCGCTGGCAGCGATCTACCGCACACTGCGCCGTGGCGCAGCAGACGCGAGCACGTCTGAGCTTTGGTGCGTGCACGCGCCTTTCAGTCTTTACTTCGGCTGGGTCACCGTCGCGACACTCGCGAATGTGACCGCGTGGGCTGTCTCTCAAGGACTCGGGCCCGCCATCGATTCACCTGACGCTTGGGCCGTCACTATGATTGCGGCAGCTACGCTTATCGCCGGCATCGTCGGTTGGACCAAGCGCGACCCGGTATATCTCGCAGCCTTCATCTGGGCTTTCATCGCGATGGTCGTTCGGCACGGCGCTCCCCATCCTGTTTCCACGGCCGCGCTCGGTGGAGCGGTGATCGTCGCCGCGGTGCTCGGGCGGGCGCTCTACCTCAACGCGAGCCACCAGGGAACCCCATCCCGAGTTCTATCTTAGGCGTCAGATTGCCCTCTTCCGCTGGGCGCCGATCGGCGTCGATGGTTGGAAGTCAAACGAATCCGTGGTACTTTCGGAAATGTGCAGCACGAGTACTCGCAGCGCTCCGCGGGTCGCGGCTGAACAGTGGATTCATCGGGCCGACTCCCCTCGCTCGTCGAGGCGCTCATTCGCGAACACATCCATTCGCTCGAGGAGCTCGAAACGGTGTTGCTACTCCGCTCGGACAGCGCGCGCTGGTGGAGTTGTGACGAGGTGGCCACGAGCTTGCGTATCCGCCCGGCGCTCGCGCGTTCAGCCCTAAGTCGGCTGGTCGATAGGGGCCTGTGTCAGGCCGGCGTCTCGCAGCGAGAGCTCACAAAGTACGCTCCGAGTCAGTCGGAAGTGGAGACCGCCGTCGACATGCTCGCCTGGCTATACCGAGAGCAGCGTATCGAGGTTCTCGTGTTCATCTCTCGCGCCGCCATCGCGCGGGTACGTCATGATGCGCTGCGCACGTTCGCAGAAGCTTTTCGAATTTTGGACCACAAGAAACACAAATGAAATAGCCCGAATTTCGCGGACGCGATTGGGGCGTCGTGCGCGCTCCTGCAAACGGTTGCACATGCAAGTAAACCGTGGCAGCGAGCAGTCAGCGATCGAGACTGGATCCCACCGCTCTTTCGGAGATCGCCGCCGCTGAGAGGTCGAATGTTGTCGAATCCACCCGCTCGCGACGCTCTGCGTTCCATCGTGAGCTACCTGCGCCCACTCGGTACGCGTGCGTTGCAGCGGTTTCTAAGTTTGGCGCCCACCGAGCGTCATCGCCTGTTCGTGCTCACCGTGGTAATCGGCGGCGTGTGCGGGCTGGCTGCGGTGGCGTTCCATAGCGCGATTCGCTGGTCGAGCCGTATGTTCCTAGAGCGCACCATGGCCGCCCCAGACCACACATGGGTGCTCTGGGCGCTTGCGACACCCACGATAGGTGCGCTGGTCGCGGGCGTCTTACTCGAGTACGTCGTGCCAAACGTGCGCGGCAGTGGCATCCCGCAAGTCAAGCTCGTGTTCGCCGTCAAAAGCGGCCGGCTCAGGCTGCGCGATGCAGTCGGTAAGTTCGTGGTGTCCACTTTGCAACTGGGCACGGGATCGGCGCTCGGCCGGGAGGGGCCCACGGTTCAGATCTGCGCAAGCATCGCCAGCGCTCTCGGTAGAATGTTCGCGATCTCCCCAAACAACCTGCGGCGGATGATTCCCGTCGGCGCCGCAGCTGGGATTGCGGCCGCTTTCAATGCTCCGATCGCAGCGGTCACTTTTACCATCGAAGAAGTCGTGGGAGACCTCGATCAGACAGTCCTGTCCGGCGTGGTGGTCGCCGCAGCGTTGGCTGCAGCCGTCGAGCACAGCGTGCTCGGCGAGCACCCCGTTTTCAACGTGCCAGGAAGCTATCGCCTGGAGCATACCTCCTCGTTGCTTGTGTACGCGCTGCTCGGTGTGGCCGCCGCACTGCTATCGCGGGCTTTTTACGCCTTACTTCTCACGTTGCGCGCACGGTTTCGCGGGGCAAGTAAGGAGAGTAAGGTCAAAAGGGCTGTGCTGCCGGCGCTCGGTGGGCTCGTCACCGGAGTGCTCGCCGTCACGGTCAGTCTCACACTCTCCGCGCAAGGCGTGCTCGGAGACGGTTACGCCACGCTATCGAGCGCGCTGATCGGTAACATCCCACTGCAAGTCCTGGTCGCCCTGGTCGCAGCGAAGCTGCTCGCCACCGTGATGTGCTACTCGAGCGGAGGAGCAGGCGGCATCTTCGCCCCGGTGCTGTTCATTGGCGGCATGCTGGGCGGCATCTTTGGACACATCGACCAGCTGTTACTCACGCACTCAAACGATGAGCTGGGTGCCTTTGCGCTGGTCGGAATGGGAGCTTTTTTTGCGGCGGTGATTCGTGCCCCGATTACCTCGGTTCTGATCATCTTCGAAATGACACGCGGTTATGGGCTAATTCTGCCGCTGATGATCGCCAACACCGTCGCCTACATGTTGGCTCGCTCCTGGCAACCGGTGCCAATCTACGAAGCGTTGCTCGAACAGGATGGCTTTCACCTGCCCCAGACCCAGCGCGCTGTCGCGGCGCTCACTTCGTTTCACGTGAGCGACGCCATGACGACCGAGCTTGTCACGCTGTCGACGGGCGATGCGGTCACCTCCGCCCTCGAGCGCATTTGCGATCTCAGCTTTTCCATGTATCCCGTCGTCGACGGAAACGGCCATTTACGCGGGCTCGTCAGTGAGTCGCGCTTGCGCCGCTGCGTCGCACAGGGACGCGGCGAGGCAGCGGTGGAGAGCGAGTCGCGCGCAGAAAAGTATCTGCCGAGCGACCTGCCCTTGGTCGATGCTGTGGCCATGATGAGCGCACTCGGGGCCCGACAGATGGCCGTGGTAGAGCGCGATAGTAATCGCCTGGTAGGCGTGCTCGCGATGAGCGATGTGATGCGCGCCCATACGCGCGCAGCCCAAGGCATCGAAGCAGAAGAGGTAGCCCCTGGCGCCGCTGCGAGCATGCGACCCGCCGTCAGCTGGAAGTACCGAGATGCCTCGATCTCAGTACCCCACGCGACACCGGAGCCCCTCGACCCGCCCGCCAAGTAATTACGGGCTACACATCCCACGGGGAGGGAGACGTTCGACCTGACCTTACGCTCTGGCGCGCAACGTCACCTTACTCTGCGACTAGGTCTGCAGCGCAACCGGACGCGGTCAGGGGCGGCAGGCGATAGGCGCCGGGGTCGAGCCGCAGCCGAGCGGGCCCGTCTGTACCATCTCGAAGGTATTCGTAGTGCACCAGTCCGCTGTGCCGCAGTCAGTTTCGCTGGTCTGAACGGCAAAGCCTGCGATCGCCTTGAACGTCGTGTTGGTGATGATGGCCGTACTGGGCACAGACAGGGCGGTCTTGTATTTGGCACCGCTGCAGCCGGTGCCATTGCCTGCATACTCGAACACCGCGTGATCGAAACGCGGCACCCCCGTCACGGAGGAAAAGACCACGCAGCCCCAATCGCCGGCGCTCGGTGTCGCTTGTGAGGACGTGAACCTGACCGGATCTTCGGCCGTGCCTGCAACGATCAGATTCGCGTTGAACACGTCCAGGGAGTCGCCGTTGAACTGCAGCACAGCGCCCGGTCCGATCGTAACCTCCTTGTCGCGGATTTCCATACCACCCGCTACGCGAAAGGGCACCGGCTGGCCGCGCCAGGTCCCCGACTGTCTCAGCGAGAAGGTCGTGTTGACGTCGATGTAATCGTCAGCGTCCGTGAACGTAAGGTTCTCACCGAGCTGAAGCAGCTGATCGGCGGCGATATTGATCGAAGGCTTGGCGTTGTCCTCGAACTTGTTGTTTGCAAACGCGCGCACGCCGCCTGCCGGCAGGATCAGCACGCCATGGCTCGAGCTGTGCTGAAATACGTTGTTGGACACGGCGCGCGCGCCGGCGTCGATTTGCAGCATGCCTTCAGGGTCGGCGCCCGATACGGCGCAGGGCGCGCCACCGTACTCGAAGGTGGTGTACTGCACGTCCGACGCGGAGCTCGACGCGCCGATACGCACGCACTGCCAGTCACCGGCCTGTGGCGACACCGCATCGGACGTGAACACGATGGGCTCCGCCGCCGTGCCTACCGCTACCAGCGCTCCCCCGTCGCTGTTCGATGACGCGTGCAGATAGCCATCGGCCAACATGCGCACGGTCGTGCCCGGCGCGACGGTGAGCTTAGCTTCGTTGTTGATCGAGGTGCGATCGATGCGCACGCAGCCTGGGCCGACCGTCATGTCCTCGCCGATCGTGCGTGGCAACAGCGGGCATTCGCCGCCATCGCCGCCATCGCCGCCACCCCCGCCAGCGTCGTCGCCTGCGTCCGTGCCCATCATGCCGGAGTCTTCCACCCCTGTGTCTGCGACGTCGTCCGTGCCGCCTCCACTGCAGCCCAGCACCAACGTGACTCCGACCATCGCATTACGTAAAACACCCATCTTCGTTTCCTCCTGCTGCCATCTGTACGTAGCCCGCAGCGATTTTGTTCTTACAGCTGCCAGATCGACGGCAATAACCACAGCAATTGGCCTTAAACCGCCCTACAAGGGAAGCTCTTGCCGCTTGGCGACGTACTCTACAACGCGCGCCCCGCCGCCGCTTCTTCCTAGCAGGAGTGCACGGACCCGTACGGCTAAATCACGATGGGTGGCATGTTTAGTCTCGTCAAAGTAAGGGACCAGCTGAGCATTACGGCGATCCAGGATGGTACGACAACCCCGAAGGGACGCTTGCCTCCGCCGCCTCTGAGCTGGAGCTGCTACGTGATGGGGTGGACTTGGCAAAACCGGCGCTGGGCGATGCGAGCGGTGCCGTGCGCTTCGGCTGAGCGAGACGGCCGGCAACATCAAAGCTCGGTGCGTGGCGGGACGATCGCAGCGGCGACGAGAACGCCCGTGCTCAAGGCCATGGTCAAGGTCAACAGGTGCACGAGGGTGGCAAGCGCGTGCATGGAATTATGCAAAAGCGCGGAGGAGATGCTGGCCATCCCTAAGCTACCAGGCACCAACATCACCATACCAGGCACAAGTAAGATGCTGCTTGGACGATCGCAGGAGCGTGCGTACAGGTTGCTGATGACGCCGACGCCGGTGGCGGCGAGGAGAATCGCAATCTCCGGTCCTTGCCAGGACACGAGTGCACGGCTTGCACCCCAGGCGAACGCACTGACTGCGCCCGTAGCGAGCGCATCTTGACGCCGGACCGAGAGCAGACCGGAAAAACCCAGGGCGAGCACGAATGCGCCCGCGCCCTCGAACCAGACGGGCAGCGAGAGACGCGGCACCGGCGTCAGCGCGGCCAGGGCACCCAAGCGGACGCCTAACAGTGTGCCAAAGCCAAGCTGCATGAAGGTCGTGGCGGCCCCGACCAGCCGCGCGGTCCCGCACACAAGGTGGCCGGTCGCCAGCTCGACCGTGGCCAAGGTAAGGGTAAGGCCGGGCAGCAGCACGAGCAGCGATGCGAGTGTGACGACGAAGGGGTGTGGCACCACGCCTGCGTGGGCGAGCGCTGCGCTGGCGAGCGTCACCGCCGCTGCTGCGATCACCGGCGTCACCCGCGTTATCGAAGGATGCAATGAGGCAAACAGCGCGAGCATACCCACGCCCACCGCCAGGCCGGCCGCGCACGCTGCGTCAACAAGCCCGCCGCCGAGCAGCGGGACGCCGCCAGCTCCGACGAGGCCCGCACACAGCAGTTCGCGGGCGCGCGTCCGCGGGTGAACGTTGCGGACGATCGCGCGTATTTCATCGAGTGTGGCCGACGCATCGAGCTCGCCTCGCTCCACGCGTCCTACCAGCCTGTGGAGCGCGTCGAGGCGCGCCAGGTGAACCACGCCAGGTTCGGCACGCACCACGTGCATCGACGAGCCGCCCAGGCCATGCAGCGAAACCGAAAGGCTAGTCGGAAAGCCCATCACCGTCGCGCGCTGACCAAAGGCGCGCGCGAGGCGCACAATCGATTCTTCGACGCGATGCACGGGCAGGCCGTAGCTGAGCAGCTCGCTAGCCAGCGCGAGAATGCAGCGCGTTTCAGACGGTAAGGAGGCATCGTCAAGCGGCGAGTCTGCCGACACACGAGGCGCTGACCAATCGTGCAGGATGCTGGGTTCCGGAGGGTGCATGCCGAGCTTGGCAGCCTCTTCGGGGGCGAGACTTACCCGCGCAAGGAGCGGCCCTTTAGTCATGCTCAACCCTGTGAGCTGCTGCGCCCGGAGAAACGTCGTACGAAGTCGCGGGTACGCTGTTCGCTCGGATTGCGCAAGATGCGAGCAGGCTCGCCCTGCTCGACCACGTGTCCACCATCGAGAAAAGCGATGCGATCGGCGACCTCTTCCGCCATGTCGAGCTGATGTGTGACCACGATCATGGTCATATCATGCTGGCGCGCGAGATCGCGCATGACATTCACGACCTCAGCCACGAGCTCGGGATCGAGCGCGGAGGTCACCTCGTCAAAGAGCATGATGCGCGGCTGCATGGCGAGCGCACGTGCGATCGCTACGCGCTGCTTCTGCCCGCCGGATAGTTGCGCCGGGTAGGCATCACACTTGTCTTCCATGCCCACACTGCGCAGTAGCTCGAGCGCGCGTAGGCGGGCCTCTTCTTTGCCGAGCCCTAACACGTGAAGCGGCGCCTCGGTCACGTTTCGCAGGGTGGTCATGTGGGGGAAAAGATTGAAGTGCTGAAACACCATACCGACGTGCCGGCGTACCCGCGACAGCTCCCGCTCGCCGAAGATCTCGACTGTGCCCGCATCGACCTGCTCGAGGCCCGAAAGCAGGCGCAAAATGGTGCTCTTGCCTGAGCCACTGGGGCCTATCAGCGCAAGCTTTTCTCCGATGTGCAGGTCGAGGTCGAGCGCGTCGAGCACGCGCTGTCCTCCCAGCTGCTTGACGATCCCGCGCATGCAAACCGCTAGCTCGGGCGCGCTAGACGCATCACGCGTCAGGTGGGCACGCGCGTCGGGCGTCATGTCCGCAGGCGCGTCACTGTGCTTGTCGCTGCGCGTATCATGAACGTTGTCGTGCAAGATGCTTCTCCATGGCGCTTACGCCGCCTGCTGCGACGATACTGGCGAGCAGAAAAAACACGCCCACCAGGGTGAAGGCTTCAAGGTAGCGAAACGAGCGCGAGCCTGCGACCTGAGCCGTCTGCACGATCTCGATCACGGTAATGGCAGACAGTAAGGGAGTGTCCTTGAACATCGCGATCGCGTAGTTGCCCAAGGCGGGCAACATGGGTGGTATCGCCTGTGGCAGGATGATCGACGTGAAGGTACGCGCCCGAGAAAAGCGCAGCACCGAAGCGGCCTCCCATTGTCCGCGCGGCACCGCATCGATACCTGCGCGGTATACCTCGGACGTGTAAGCCGCGTAGTGCACGCCCAGCGCGATAACTCCCGTCGCCAGCGGTGATAACACAAGGCCTATCGAAGGCAGCACGAAGAACAGGAAGTACAGCTGCACCAACAGCGGCGTGCTGCGTACGAGCTCCACCAAAAACCCGGTCAGCCGTGACAGCCAGACCACCCGCTGCCTGCGTGCCAGCGCGAGCACCAGCCCGAGTACGAGCGCCAACGTGATGCCGAGGCAGGTCGCTTCGAGGGTCACTAAGAAGCCGCGCGCCAAGACCGGTAGCAGCGAGATGGCGTAGGAGACGTCAAAGACGTTGTCTTCCATGCTCACCTCGAAAAACGGAAACCTTTTGTTCGAGCCAACGCATGCAGAACGTCAGCAGCAGCGCGATCCCGAAATAGAGCACCAGCACCAGGCCAAAAATCTCGGCGGTGCGTAGGGTGTGGTCACGCAGGAGCCTCGCCTGAAAGGTCAGATCCGATAGCGTAATCAGCGAAACGAGTGCCGTGCCTTTGAGTAGCTCGATCAAAAGATTGCCAAAGGGCGGTAGCATGCTCACCAGTGCCTGCGGCAACACGATGCGCCATAACGTCTTCTGTCGCGAAAAGCCGAGCACTTGCGCAGTCTCCCATTGTGGCTTGGGCACGGCTTCAACCGCGCCTCGCACGATTTCGGTGCCGTAGGCTCCTGTGTTGAGGCCCAGCACCAGGACACCGGCCGTGAACGCCCCCACATCGACGCCGAGCAAGGGGAGACCGAAATAGACCCAGAACAGCTGCACCAGGGCGGAGGTGCCGCGAAAGATCACCACGTAGCTCTGGGCCAGCCAACAGATAACTTTATGTTGCGATAGACGCGCAAGCCCGCCCAGCAGTGACGCAAGCATGGCCACGAGCGCAGCGACCACAAAGATGCGCAGGGTGACATAAAGCCCGGGCAGGAGCTGGACGAGCAGATCCATCATCCTTCGTGGCCCGAAGAGGAGGAGTGGATCACGGCTGGCACAAAGAAGCTGTCGTCACAGCCGCGGGAGGTAGGTCGCTCGCGGTGAAGCCAAAGGCGCTGACAAGCTGCAGGTGTTCCTGACTGCCGAGAAACTCCTTCAGGTGCAGATTGAAGGCGTCCCGTCGCGCAGTGTCCGACGTGCGAAAAGCAAACGCGCCACAGCCTCGCGCAGGCTTACCGTCGATCAGCGGTTCGGCAAAAGGAGTTGCACGCTCAAGCTCGGATTGTTTGCCCAGCTTCTGCAGCAGCTCGTTAACAGTCAGGGCCGTCGCTGCAAAGGCATCGATGCGCTGGCTCGTTAGGCCGGACAGTGCGCTCGGTGGATCAGGAAAGAGCACGATGCGCTCGGCGGGGATCTGCATCCGTTCTGCATAGCTATGCTGAACGGTGCCGCGCACCACCCCGAGACGCGCCGTCGCATGCTTGGCGACGTCATCGTAGGAGCCCAAGCCCAGTGGATTTGTGCGCTGAACGAGCAGCGCTTCGGCGATGCAATAAGTGGGCTCCGAAAACGCGACCTGTTTACAGCGCTCGGGCGTCACGTACATGCCGGCGGCGATCAGCTCGAAGCGCTTGGCCTTGAGACCTGGGACGAGCGAGCCGAACTCGGTCAGCACACCCTTCACCTGTTTGACGCCCATGCTCGCTAGGACATGGCGCGCAATCTCTGGCGCCTCTCCGCTGAGCTTGCCGGCGTTATCATAGGCAAACGGGCTTTCATTTGCGTAGCCGACGCGGGCCACGCCCCCTGCAAACGAGGTGCCGCCGTCGGCCTCCTTGCCTGAGCAGGCTCCCAGTACGGCGAGCAGACATGACAGGCCATAGCGAAGCATGTCAGGCCCCGGCAGTGAGCGGAGCAAGCTCGCGGCTCGCGATGAAATCGGGGCGCGGTGGTCGACCTCCGTACGGGGTACGGGGCGCGTTCTTGAGACTGTTGTAGACGATGAACAGGCTGGAACGCGCGTAGGGCGAAATGTTCGAGCTCGAGCCGTGCATCAGGTTGCAGTCAAATAGAACGACTGAGCCCGCCTTACCTTTTGGTGCGACCAGGCCCTTCTCCGCTACCAGTTCCTTCAAGATCGATCGGTCCGGGACGCCGTATTGCTGGCGCTTCAGCGATTCCTTGTAGTGGTTTTCTGGTGTTTCTCCTACGCATGCAACGAAGCTGCGGTGGGAGCCGGGGATCACCATTAGCGGTCCGTTGAACTCATTACTGTCAGTCAGATTCAGCGAGATACTCAGGGCGCGCATGCGGGGCAAGCCATCTTCGACGTGCCAAGTCTCGAAATCCGAATGCCAGTAGAACTCCTTACCCACAAACGCGGGCTTGAAGTTGACGCGACTCTGGTGGATGTACACGCCGCTGCCAAGGAGCTGCGCTGCGACCGCCACGAGCCGTTGGTCTCGCACGAGCGCCGACAAGACCTCGTCGAGCTCATGCACCCGAAAGATGGAACGCAGGCCATCGCCGCTCGGCTCATGGATGGCTTCCGGGCGTTTCAGGATCGCAGCGGACGAGCGTAAGGTATCCACGGCCAGTCGAAGCCGCTGCACCTCCTCGGCCGTGAATAGCTCGTCAAACACCAGGTACCCGTCGCGATCATACTGCGCGAGCACCTCTGCACTGAGCGGGCCAGTCGAAGGGGAGCCATAAACGACAGGATCTGCCCGCGACGTCACGCCCGGCTCGAGTGCGACGCGCGAGGGATAGACGTCAAGCTCGTGCTCAGCCACGGGAGCTCGCCTCGGGTGCGTCGGTCGCGACCGGAGTCGTCGGGGGATAAGCCCCATCGGCATCGTGCGTCTCGAGGCCCGTGAGCGGCGGCGTAAACACGCAGATCATGCGCAACGTGGTGCGCGCGCGCAGCACGTGCCGGTCATGCTGATCGAGTGCGTAGATCATGCCGGGCCCGACGGGATGGGTTGTGCCTGAGCCCAGGTCGACAAGCTCCCCCTCGCCTTCGATGCAGTACACGGCCTCAAGGTGGTGTCGATACCACATCGCGGTTTCGGTGCCGGCATGGATCAGAGTGTCGTGCATGGAGAAGCCCATCTTGTCGTCTCGCAAAAGCAAGCGGCGGCTATTCCAGGTATGGGCGTGCACGTCACGATCGGTGTTCGTGATGTTCTCTAGTCTGCGAACGATCATCTCTCTAAGCCTCCAGCGGAAATTCGCTGCGTGTTGCTGTGGTGCCTTTGGGTGCGCTGCTCGCGCTGGGCGCGATGCTCGTACGGGTCGCGGCGGCCACAGACTCCTTCAGAATGTCGAGCCCTTCGCGCAGTGTGCTGGCGTCGATGACCAAAGGCGGCATCAGCTTGACCACCGAGTCGTCGGGACCAGCCGTCTCCACGATAAGCCCACGCGAGAAAGCCTCCTGCGAAATCTTCCGAGCCAGGCCGGGTGGGGCGAAGGCAATGCCTTGGATCAGACCACGGCCGCGTACGGCCGGCTCAAGTTCCCGGTAGCGCGCGGCGAGGCCGTCGAGCGTCTCGACCACCACCTTGGTGTTGGCTTCGACCAGGCGCTCGAGCTTGTCGTCCTTCCAGAAGGTGTCGAGCGCTGCCGCTGCTGTTACGAAGGCCGGGTTGTGGCCACGGAACGTGCCGTTGTGCTCACCAGGAGACCAGACATCGAGGTCCGGGCGGATCAGTGTGATCGCCATGGGCAGCCCGTAGCCGCTCAAGGATTTCGACAAACAGACCATGTCCGGCACGATCCCCGAAGGCTCGAAGCTAAAAAACGGACCGGTGCGACCGCAGCCAACCTGAATGTCATCGATGATCAGTATGATCCCGTGGCGCTTGCACAACTCTTCCAGACGGCGCAGCCAACTCGTGCTGGCGATGTTGATCCCACCCTCGGCCTGAACGGTCTCGAGAATCACGGCAGCAGGCAGATCTACGCCACTGCCGTTGTCGATCAGCATGGCTTCGAAGTAAGCGAGCGAGTCGAGCTCATCTTCCATGTAGTTGCAGTAGGGCATGACCACGGTGTGGTTCAACGGTATGCCAGCGCCGTGGCGCTTGAACGAGTTGCCGGTCACAGCCAGCGCGCCGAGCGTCATGCCGTGAAAGGCATTGGTGAAGGCTACGATCGTATGGCGGCCGGTCACCTTGCGCGCGAGCTTGAGCGCCGCTTCGACCGCGTTCGTTCCGGTCGGCCCGGGAAACTGAATCTTGTACGAGAGCCCGCGCCGCGCAAGAACCAGCTCCTGGAAACGCTCCAAGAAATCGCGCTTTGCGACGGTCATCATGTCAAGGCTGTGCGTGACGCCACCTCGTTCCAGATAGTTGAGCAGGGGCGTTCGCAGTGCTTCGTGGCAATGCCCGTAGTTCAGCGCTCCGGCGCCGGAGAAGAAGTCGACGTAGGGCTTACCGTCCTCGGAGAACAGGCGCGCTCCCATGGCGCGATCAAAGACCACGGGAAAGCTGCGACAATACCCTCGGACCTCGGACTCGAGTTGCTCAAATACATCGAATCTCACTCTTATCTCCTTTTCGGATCGCTGTGGCACGCTGCGAGCAACGGGCGTGTCCTGGCGGACGTGACCCAGCTGGCGCGGCTGCGGATCCGAGACCCATGCGCCTGTTGTGACAATGGGAAGTGATTGGAACAGGAGGCCCCCTCGCGTGGTTCGCACGGGATGCCCAGCACAAAATGCAAGCCACTTACAGAGCGGCTCGCGCAGTCGAACAGACAAATAAATGTCTCATCGGTTCATCATGTTATCGCAAACTAGTTTGACCTCAAATGATTTAAGCGGCGCGCTGCGCCGTGGTCGCTCTATCTTACTGATATCACCAGGCGAATGGCCCGATGCAATAGAGATGCTCTTGCACATGGGGCTCGGGAAACCAGTCCGGCAGATAGCCGGCGCTGACCGCGATGGGAGCCGCGTGCTTGCGCCCCACGGAGCGAAATAACGCGTCAGAGGCGGCATTGCCGGTGGCGACGTGCGCCTCGAGAAAGCGCGGTCTTGTGCGCAGAAGTAACGTCTCCAGCATGTGCACGCCGAGGCCGTGCGAGCGAAACTGCGGATTCACGCCGATTTGCCAGACAAACAGTGCATCAGGACGTGTCGGACTCGTGACGCCAAGCACAAAGCCCGCGAAAGCTTCGCCCGCTTCGGCGATTACACAGCACTGGCTGAAGCGCTCGCAAATCAGCATGTACGCGTACGCAGAGTTTTGCTCGAGGCCGCCGTGTGCACGCACGAACTCGAACATTTTGGCGCCATCGCGCGCGTCCGGCGGTCGCAAGGCAATTGCGTCCTCGGCAATCGCATTCTGCCGTTTGTTAGATAGGCTGGCCACCCTCCTAAGTGGCACAAAATGGTTTGAGGTCAAATCAATTGCGTCGCAGCAATTGCTGGCTTGCATGGTGCAACCATTCTAGGAGGGCGCAGACGTGCCCACATCAAGCCACGCCGTACGCGTGAAGTAAGACTCGGCACGTTTACCGAACGCGCTGATGTTTACGCTTGCGGCTCATGCGCGGATGCTCACGCATGGTGGCTCATGTGCTGGTATTGAGGCGCGCAGGTCGGGACTCTCGGGCCACCGATTTTACTTTCTGTTCGCTTTCCTCTGAGTCGAGATCGGCGTTCTCATCACCGAGCACATCCTCTACGTAGAAGCGCTTGACGAACACGATCGCCGCCGCTGTCAGCGGGGTTGCGACCACCACGCCGAGGCCACCGACCAGAGTGCCCAGCAGAACCTGGGCGAGCAATGTCAGCGCAGGAGGCAACTCCGCCGTCTTGCGCTGAATGATCGGTGTGAGCAGGTAACTCTCGACGGTCTGAATACTCAGGTAGAGAAGGATGACGTAGAGAGCTTGCGTCGGGCTCTGCATGAGGCCGAGCAGAATGGCCGGAATAGCCGAAAGCACGGGGCCAAAGTTCGGGATGAAGGTGAGGACCGAGGCCAGGAGTGCAAGCGTCAACGCGAGAGGAATTCCGAGCAGGAACAAACCGAGCCAAGTCAGTACACCCACGATCAGCATCGAGAGGAGCTTTCCAAGCATCCACTGGCGAAGCATGTGTCCTGCCTCGCTTAGAACGCTCGCGACATGCGCGCGCTTCGCGGGCGGGACGAGCAGGAGCGCGCCACGTCTGTACAGCTCGGGCTCAAAAGCCGTGAACAGCCCGACGAAAAGAAACACGCCAAACCCCGCAAGCGCACCCAAGCCCGAGGAAAGCAGCCCGCTGGCGTTCGATAAAGAGAAGGTACTACCAGCCCCCAGAAGCTCTTTAGGCTCACTGAAACGTGAAATCAGGGCACGTCCCCAGGAGTACTCCTGCAAGCCCGTCGTCAGTTGCGATAAGGCATGCGGGATCGAGTTGTTTAGCGCGTCCGCTTGGTGCGCAATTTGTGGGGCCACCAGCCACCCGCCTAGTGCTCCCAGGCCCAGCAGCGCGAGGCAGAATGCCCCTGTTGTCCACTTTGCGCCCAAGCCAGTGTGCTGCGCCAGCCATTCGCCCACGCCCCGCAAGAAGAGCGCAAGCAGAATGCCAGCAAACGCCAGCAAGAAGACCTCGACCACTTGCATACCAAACCACAAGAGGATGGCGGCAGTTGCGACCGAGCTCAGGGTCACCAGGGCACGTCGGTAGGTCGATGGGTCGTCTAGGTGCATGCCCGCATGCGCCGCAAGAAACGTACCCCGCTGTGACGACGGTGGTCACGCGAGGTAGGTCGTTCCCTTGCGGAGCTACGGGCAGCCCCTGATGTCTGCCGGTCGCGCATGCGACCAGCCTATAAAAGCCTACTCAGCTCAGGGCGCGACGCACACGCCGCCGGCATCGCCCGTGGGCTCGATGTACTGACAGACCAGGTCCGGCGCGCAGGTACGGCGATACTCAGGGAGCCGAAATCCGCCGCACATCTCGCCCAGCTGCGACCACGCGCGACACACGCGACTGTTGTCTGCATCCCAGCCGCAGAAGCCTGTCTCACAGTCAGCGTCGACTTCGCACGCCTCAAGCTC
>JBBSJC010000089.1:0-18927 GCA_038257655.1 Polyangiales bacterium
GTAGACGGTCGGAATCGCGAGCAAGAACGCACCCAAAAACAGCAGCGTGTAGCGTGGCCACAGGCCAGAGCTGAGTGTTGGGCGCAGCGCGCGGCTAAGGGTCACAGCCCCGATGACTCCGGTTGCGATCACCATGAGCACGCACTTCCACAGTGGCATGAAGCTTATGAAGGGACGAATCCACATCCACAGGGCGCCAAGTAAGATCGGCAGCGCAAACGTGAGCAGAAAGGTGGCGACGCCGAGGACGCCCTGGGCCCGGATAAGCTTGCGCACGGGGCGCGAGAGGGCGGTAAGCGCGGCCAATAGCGCACATAGTAAGGATGCCCAGAGGGGCGTTGGTGCGCCCGTGGGTAACGCTGGTAGCTCGGCCGGGGTGATGACCGGCTTGTTTTCGAAGTAATCGTCGACCCAGGAGCGCGGGCCAAAGTGCAGCCCGAATAACCGGGCCCAGATTGCGCCGTAGTCGCTTATCGCCATCGGCTGCAGCACGCTGCGGCGCGTCTGCGGCCCGAAGAATGCGGCGTAGGTCGGCACGTCCAGGCCCGCGAAATGACGGCCGTCGTCGGTATGGCCGTGGTCCCCCATGATCATGACGTGGTCTGTCGGACGCAGGCGTGCGAAGGCTTGATCGATCGCGACATCGATCAGCCGCACCGCATTCTTGTAGCTCGAGCTGCTGGGACCCAAGCGGTGCGCGTGATCATCCGTTTCGTGCATGTGGATGATCACGAAGTCGAGCCGCTCTTGGTCTAGTAACGTGATCGCCCGGTGGATGGTCGGCACGTCGGGCGCATTTTGCTCGATGATTTTGAGCTCGAGCCCGTCGAGCACGTCCTCGAACATCGGCACGCCGAGGTAGCCGATGCGCTTGTCGCGATCTTGGATTGCGCGCAACACGCTGCCCTCGAGCGCGCCTTTTTGACCGCCGAAATTGCGACCGAGCGCAAACACGCTGAATCTATCGACGCCCGTGATCATCGCGGTAAAACACGGCACGCTGACCGCGTCGGCACAGGCGCGCACGGGACCGTGTAGGGCACCTTCGCGGGCGATCCGCGCGTGCATGCGCGGCATCAGCGTCGGATCTTCGGCTTCTTCGCGCGCGAGCGAATCGATCCAAAACACGACCAAGCGCGTGGGCGCGACTCCTTTGACGTCGTGCACGGTTGGCGCTGCTTGCAGCTTGCTTGCCTCCAGCAACCACAGCGCAAACATGCCCACGAGCAGGGGCAAGAGGATGGCTGCTGCTCGTGTCAGGCCGGCAAGCTTAAGCTGCATGCTACTTCCTTGAAGAGGAGCTCATGAACACCCATCCGCGACACCAGTGAGGAATCGGGACGGGATGGAACGGGACAGAGCGCACCTGCGCGGCAGGCTGGTTCATGGTGTACGGGCGAGACCGGCCGCGTCATGTACGCGCTGTCCACGACCTCAGCAAGGAACGGCTCCCTGCGTTAGCGCGCCCTCGGACTTGATACGAGAACTAACCATCTGTACAGTGCGAGCATGGACGACGGGCCCATCAGCGATTCGGCATTTCGAGCCAAGCGGCCACCTCCCTGGTCGGGTCCACGCGGCCTGTCCCAGGTGTTGTCCGAGTGGCGCAGCGATTCGGGCCTTGTGCAATGCACAGTGCTCGATCAGACGCTGAGCCCGCGCGCGGCGTGTTACGCGCCGTATCCCGATGCGCTCCATCCAAACCTGCGCAAGGCGTTGATCGCACGCGGCATCGAACAGCTTTACTCCCACCAAGCACAAGCGTTCGAGCTCGCATCCCAGGGTCACGATGTGGTCGTCTCTACGCCTACCGCCTCGGGCAAAAGCCTTTGTTACAACCTGCCGGTGCTCGATGCCCTGGTGCGCGATCCGTCCGCGCGCGCGCTTTATCTCTTTCCCACTAAGGCCCTGTCGCGGGATCAAGAAGAAGCGTTGAAGGCGTTGATGCGCGAGGCTGGCGTCGATCATGGCGCTATCACCTACGACGGCGACACGCCGGGTGACGCGCGGCGCGCTGCCCGTGAACGCAGCGGTGTGCTGCTCACCAATCCGGACATGCTGCACGCGGGCATCCTGCCGCATCACGCCAACTGGGCGCGCCTGTTTGCGAACCTGCGCTACGTGGTAATCGACGAGCTGCATACCTATCGCGGCGTGTTCGGATCGCACTTGGCCAACGTATTGCGACGTCTGTTGCGCGTTGCGCACTTTCATGGCGCCAAGCCCGTGGTGTTGTTCGCGTCGGCCACCATCGGTAATCCCGAAGAGCACGCCTCGCGCATGCTCGGACGTAAGGTCGATTTGGTCGGGGAAAGCGGCGCGCCTGCAGGGCCGCGACACGTGCTCATGTACAACCCGCCGGTGGTGAACTCGGAGCTAGGCATCCGCCAAAGCTACTTGAAGGCGGCCGTGCGCCTGACCTGCGATCTGGTGCGCGCGGAAGTCCCCACGCTCGTGTTCGGCCAAAGCCGCAATCACGTGGAGATGATGCTCAAGTACCTGCGCGACCGACTGACGCGCGACAAGCTCGATCCCGAAAGCATCATGAGTTACCGGGGTGGTTATTTGCCCGAGACGCGCCGCCGGATCGAAGCGGGCCTGCGGGAAGGGCAGATTCGATGCGTGGTGGCGACCAGTGCACTTGAGCTCGGCATCGATATCGGCTCGCTCGATGCGGTGGTATGTGCGGGTTACCCCGGCAGCATTGCGGGCCTATGGCAGCGCTTTGGTCGCGCGGGTAGACGTCGCGAAGGCAGCTTGGCCTTACTCGTCACATCGAGCGCTCCGATCGATCAGTATTGCGCGGCGACGCCCGGCAGCTTAGTCGGTGCGCCCATCGAACATGCGCGTATCGATCCCAACAACGTGGAGATCCTGATTCAGCACATGAAGTGTGCGGCCTTCGAATTACCGTTCGAAGAAGGCGAATCCTTTGGCAGCGTGCCGGCAGAGGACACGGGCGATGCGCTGCGTTTTCTCGCACAACACGAGCTTGTGCATCTGTCTCCAGGTCCCGGGGGCAAGCAGATCTATCACTGGGCGAGCGATGCTTACCCTGCCAGTAACGTGTCCTTGCGCAGCGTGGGCTGGGACAACTTCGTGGTGATCGAGCTCGACGGGAACAAGACGATAGCGGAGATGGATTTTCGCTCCACGCACACGATGCTGCACGAGCAGGCGATCTATCAACACGAGGGCGAGCAATATCAGGTCGAGCGCCTCGATTTCGAAAACCATAAGGCCTTCGTGCGCAAGGTAGTGCCCGACTACTTCACGACCGCGATGACGTTTACGCGCGTCGAAGTCCTGGAAGAGGAGACCGCCGCGTCGCTCCATCAGGCGATCGCGGGCCACGGCGATGTGTCCGTGGTCGAGAAGGTGGTCGGCTACAAGAAGATCAAGTTCCACTCCCATGAGAACGTGGGCTACGGCGAGGTGCACTTGCCCGAGATGCAGATGCACACGACCGCGTTTTGGTTGATGGTGCCCGAGGCGATCGTCGAATCGCTGCCCTACGCTCGGCCGACGGTGATCGATGCCTTTCGCGGCTTTGGCAATGCGCTGCATACGATTGCGGCAGTGGGGCTGATGACCGACCCACGCGATCTGGGCAGGGCGATGGGGGATCGCACGGACGCCCACGCGCCACCGGCCAAACGCGGCGGCGCTCCCGGCTTTGATCCCACGCTGTTTCTTTACGATCACGTGCCTGGCGGCATCGGACTTGCGCCGCGCATTTTCGAAGCGCGCGAAGAGCTTTTGCTCCGCGCGCGTCATCTTGTGCTCGATTGTCGCTGCGAGTCGGGCTGCCCGGCGTGCATCGGTCCCGAAGTTGGTCAAATCGTTTTGCCGAGTGGCCAGATCGTGGAGTCGATGATCGGCCAGGTGTCACGCAAGCGGGTGATCCGCGAGCTACTCGATGCGATCGGCGTGACGAGTGTGCACTAAGTGTGCAAGGTGAGCCGAAGGTTTGAGTTGTAGTGCTGCGCCTCAAGGACAAGTTGCAACGCCTCGCTCCCGCGCGCCCGCCGCACGGCAGCGCCAGCACGTTCGTGACCGCAGTGGTAAGCGAAGCTCAGCTCGTTGAGGTCGAAGATCAGCAGATCTCGTACATCGATCCCGAGACAGGTGAGATCGAAGTGCACGTCTCGTGCGCTATGACGCAGACGGTCGAGTGTACTGTCGAGATGCAGATCGAGACGCAGGGCGAGACAGCCACAGGCGAGCGCCAAGGGGGGCGCGTTTCGCATCTGCGCCAGCAAATCGCGCTATTGCAGGCCAAGCAACCCGCACCCCGTGAGCCGCGTCCGCCGATTCGCGCCATGTCCGACGATCCTTGCGCCAATGGCCACGGACGGCTGCCAGGCGAGGTAGAAGACACCGAGTACGGGCCGCTGCGCTGCGTGACCACGCCCTACGCGGAAGACCACCAGCATGGCTGCGTGCCGATCGTGCTGGCGCTGTCGGCACAGGCGCACGACCTGAGTATCTTGGCCCTCGACCCCAGTCTTGAGAACGTCGACTTTTCGCGGGCGCTCTACATCGACACCGAGACCACGGGGCTTTCGGGCGGCTCCGGCACGATCCCGTTTCTTGTGGGCATGGCTTGGTTTGAGGGGCGTAACCTTACTGTGGAGCAGTTGCTGCTCGAAAAGCCCGGCCATGAGGCTCCGATCCTGCGCCGGCTTGCACAGCGACTCGCCCAAGCGAGCTGTGTCGTCAGCTACAATGGTAAGAGCTTCGATTGGCCGCTGTTGCGCACGCGCTTCATTCTCAATCGTGTTCCCGCGCCCGTCGTGCCTGCGCATTTGGATCTGCTGCATTGTGCGCGTCGCGTCTACAAGCGCAGACTCGGTGCCGTGCGGCTTGTGCACCTTGAAGAGCAAGTGCTCGGTTTTACCCGCGTGGACGACATCGCGGGGGAGATGATCCCGCAGACTTACCTCGGTTTTTTGCGGGGCCAAGTGCCCGCGTCCGCGCTTTTGCCGATCATCGAGCACAACCGGCATGATCTGGTCGCGCTGGCGGCCATCATGGGGGAGATCGCGCGCCGCTTCGGCAGCGAGCACGCGCAAGACGCGCGCGACACGCTGGGTTATGCGCAAGTGGCAGCACGTGCAGACGATCGCCTGCGGGCGGTGAGCTTGGCCGAGCAAGCAGCCGAAGACGACCTGCGCGGTGAGCTTGCGGCACAGGCCTTGTTTCTCGCGGGGCAGTTGCACGCCAAGGCGGGCGACCTCGAGGCGGCCGTCGCGCGTTATCTCGCGTCGATCGAAGCCGCCTGTGGTGATCCGAGACAGGCCGCCCCTGCGCAGCTCGCGTTAGCTAAACTATTCGAGCGCGCCAAACGCGATCTGATGCGTGCCGTCGAACATGCGCAGCATACGTCTCCAGCCGAAGGCGAAGCCGCCTGCGAGAAGCGCGTACTGCGTCTTCAGCAGCGCATGGCCCGTGAGGCCATGTTAGTAGGCTTACGAGGCGTACGAGGCTGAGCCGATGTGGGTGTGTCGCGTGGGGTGGTCTGAAATGCTTGTGCGCTGGGCGCTGTTCTGCGCGCTCGGGCTGCCGCTCAGCTTGACCGGTTGCTTCGCCGAGCGACCGAGCAGCTTTGCGCGCACCGCGGTGTCGATGCGCAAGGTAGTAAGCTTCGAAGCGCCCTCGGACGAGCGCGGCTCGGTTGCGCGCATGCCCGGTGATTTCGTAATCGAGGGCAACGGTCTGCAGGTGGTGGTGGGTGGCCTCTTGCGCACTACAAAGCGCCGAGGCTCCGTGCTCGAGGCGACCCGGGAGGGCGTTCCAGCGCCCGAAAGCATCGTGTTGCTGTCACCCGCCGTCTACGTGGGCGGTGTGTCGAGGCCCCTGCGCATCGTTCGCATGTTCATCTTGATGCGACAGAAGCAGCCGACCTTGCGCATGGAAGGCTCCGTTTGGGTGCAAGACCATGGCATGTCGTTTGCGCAGGAGCTCACGCTCGGACGCGTCCCTGGCACCCTGTCCATCTCCACGAGGCTGGTGACCCTCAGGACGGATGGCGAGGCCGACGTGCGCGTTGGAGCACGCGTTGCATGGGGTGGTCCGCGGCCGTTCATGCCCGGGGTTGGCGTCGTCGAGGACCAAAGCTTTCACCGCGGCGTAATCTTGAGCGCAGAGGGCGTCACTGGCTCGACGACGTTTGGATTCACCGACGGCGCGTTGTCGGTGCGCGCGCGCTACGAAGGTCGCGCCCAAGGTAAGGCCCTGCTCTACACGGACCTGGTGGCGATAGCGGGTCATCGGTTGCTGCGTGCCAAGCCGTTTTACACACGTGGCGTGTTGGCGATAGCCCCGGGCGGCATCAGCGCCACGGCGCGCGCATTCGGCTTTGCACGCGGGCGTCCGTTCGACGAAGTCTGGGCTTCTGTACCTTACCATCCAGAAGGCGCCGAGGTCGTGCTGACCAGCGACTCCCCAAAGCCGTGGATGACCGGTAGACCGGATGGCGAAGGGCGCGTGGTGTTGCCTGTGGTGCCGGTTGGAGGCCGGATGCCGGTCGAGGTCGCGCTCGTCGCCTCTGCCTATGGGCACGCGCCCAGTGATCGCGTGCTAGTCAAGTTGGCTGACGATGTCATGCCCGTCCTGACCATTCCGCGCGGCGGGAAGATCCGTTTGCGGGCGCGCGACTCCAAGGGCCTCGAGCCCATCCCAGTGCGTGTTCGCTTGCTTCCGCTCGAGGGTGCACCCGCGCTCGAGCTCGGTCCGGACTATCGCGCCAGTGGTGCCCGCGACACGTTGATCGCACCTCGAGGCGAAGCGGACATCGCCATCCCAGCGGGCCGCTACCATTTGATCGTGACGCACGGGCCCGAGTGGAGCCTGCACGAAGCGGACGTCGACGTCACCGAGACCTACAGCCCACGCGTGGATGCGCTGCTGCGCCATGAGGTCGATCCGGGCGAGTGGATCGCAGCGGACCTGCACGTGCATGCGGAGCCCAGCCCCGATAGTGAGGTGTCGCTCGAAGACCGGCTCGCTTCTCTGCAAGCGGAAGGGATTCGGTTCGTCGCGCCCACGGACCACGACCTGATCACGGATTATCAGCCGGTGGTCAGCGAGCTGGGCCTGGATATGCTCACGCTGCCGGGCATCGAAATCACCAGCGCCGACCCGGTGCTGGGGCACTTCAACGTGTACCCGATCCCGCGCGATGTCACGCGACCCGGCAATGGCGCTCCGTCGCCGCTCAACGTGCAACCGCAGCTGTTTTTTAGCGCCCTGCATGCGCTCGATCCCGATCTGATGATCCAGGTAAACCATCCGCGGATGGAAGGTGGCATCGGTTACTTCGATGCGATGAGCTTCGACGCCGAAACGGGCGCTGCCGACCCGCGCTTCAGCGCGGATTTCGACGCGATGGAAGTGTTCAACGGTTTCGACTTGGCGCGACCTGCCAACGTCGAACGTGTATTTCGCGATTGGCTTTGGATCCTCGCTCGAGGCCAACGCGTGGTCGCGACAGGCTCGAGCGACACCCATCAGTTGCGTTATCAGCTCGCAGGCTATCCCCGCACCTATATCCGCGTGGCAGAGATCGAAGCTTCCGACCCGCGAGCCACGGTCAGGGCGCTTAAGGCAGGGCGTGCCTTCGTGTCCTCAGGGCCGTTCGTCGAGGCGAGCATCGCCGGCGCGGGTCCGGGCGAAACGGTGTCGACCAAAAAAGGTAAGGTCTCGCTCAAGGTTTCCGTGCGCGCTCCCGGGTGGATGCCGATAGAACGCCTGCAGATTTTCGTGGGTCGCGAGATCGTGATCGACCGCGCCATCCCGAAACTCAACAAAGCCAAGCGAGCGCGCACGCCTGCCCCGCGTCTGGAGCAGACATTCGAGCTCGCGCTCAAAGAGGATGCGTTTGTCGTGGTCCGCGTGTCGAGCGCGACCGCGATAGGCGACTTCTTTGGCCGCCAAAGCGTGATCCCGCTGGCGTTCACCAATCCCGTTTTCGTCGACGCCGATGGAGATGGACGAACGCCCTGGTCCGAAGATCCCGCGCCCGCTGCGGATGCTGCGCTGCCCGTGCCGTGATCGCACTCAGAAGGGCGAGTCCGGTCAAGTTGCGGGGCTCTGGGGTCGCGCTATGGCCGGCCCATGTATCGCCTGCTGTTCGAGCGCGTGCTTGCGCGCTTCGATGCCGAAACGATGCACCGCGTGGGTTTTTTCCTGCTGCGCGTGGCGCTTTGTATGCCGTTGCTAAGGCGGGCTGTTCGGTCATGGTTGGCTCCGCGCGATACCGTCTTGACCTTGCGCGCGTTCGGCCGCGTGCTCGACAGTCCGTTGGGACTGGCGGCGGGCTTTGACAAAGATGCGGTCGGCTACGAAGCGCTGTACTCGCTTGGCTTTGGCTTCATCGAGATAGGCACGCTGACCGGCGATCCCCAGCCCGGCAATGCGCGGCCTCGCATGTTTCGCTTGGTAGAAGACCGCGCCTTGATCAATCGCCTCGGCTTCAACAACAGCGGAGCGGAGGCCGCCGTGCCGCGTCTGGCGACAGCGCGCGACCTGCCGATCGGCGTCAACATCGGTAAGACCAAGCTCGTGGCCGAAGCGGACGCGGTGCACGACTACGTAAAGAGCGCCGAGCTACTCGCACCGCACGCTGACTATTTGGTCGTGAACGTCAGCTCCCCCAACACGCCAGGGCTACGCAATCTGCAAGCGGTCGAAGTGTTGCAGCCGCTGCTCGTCGCCGTGCGCGAGGCCATGGATCGCGCTTGTACGGATCGCCACGTACCCTTACTTGTCAAGATTGCGCCCGACTTGGCAGACGAAGATATCGACGCGATTGCCGATCTGGCCGTCGCACTCAATCTAGATGGTTTGATCGCGACCAACACCACTGTCGACCGAACAGGCCTTACCGTGGCAGCCGACAAGCTCAGCGCGTACGGTGCAGGCGGTCTCAGTGGTGAGCCACTGCGTGAGCGCTCGCTTTCCGTGCTGCGTCGCTTGCGCGCGCGCGTCGGCTCCCACCTGATGTTGGTAAGCGTCGGCGGCATCGCGAACGCGCAAGATGCGCTCGACCGCATTCTTGCAGGCGCCACGTTGGTCCAGGCCTACACGGGCTTCGTCTACGGCGGCCCCTTGTGGCCCAGTCGCCTGCGCAAGGAGCTCGCGCAGTTGCTCCGAGAGCGCGGCCTGCAAAACGTGACCCAGGCTATCGGCGCAGGCTCGCTGCCAGCAGCGCGTTGAGGGCTCTGAGCGCTGCACAGGCCCGCTGTTCAAGGCGGCGACCAGGCCACGACCTCGTTTGTCAGCAGGCGTAACCGCGCGTCGCGCTTTGCCCACCTACGCACACGTTCGGCGCTACCGTGGAGCGAACCATCATCGACTGCGAGCACTTCCACGCGCGGATCCGCGCACGCAAGCAAACGGTGCAAGGCTGCATCCAGCGTTTCCGCCCCTGGCCACGACCCTTTCAAGCGAGTACCTTGGAAGACGCGGGGACGACTTTTTACCGCTGCGCTGGCTCCCGTGGTCGCGCAGCTAGAGCTGTTGACGGACATGATGAGTCTGACGGTCCGCTTTACGCGTGCTCTCTGGTACTTCGGCTGGATTTTAGCTGATTACCTGATTCAGCACGCACTGACCAAAATGTTCATAAAAGAGGCGCGCGACCCGGAAACGGGCCGTCTCAAAGAGTGTCGACCCGATTGGCTCAAGCGCAGGCGTACGCGCGTAGACAATCGCAACGCCCAGCGCACCCTCGATGCCATGCTGCGCCTGCGCGGCGTGTACATCAAGCTCGGCCAGGTGCTGTCGATCATGGGCGGCTTTTTGCCGCGCGTGTACGTGAAGAAGCTGCAGGTCTTGCAAGACAAGGTGCCTGCCCACGGCTTTCACGAAGTCGAAGAGGTGTTCAAGCGTCAGCTCGGCAAGCTGCCCACGGAGTTCTTCAAGAGCATCGAGCGTGAGCCGATCGCTGCGGCATCGCTAGGCCAGGTGCATGTCGCGTACATGCACGATGGGAGTAAGGTCGCCGTCAAGATTCTCTACGCCGGCATTCGCGACGTCATCCGCGTGGACATGATGATCGTGCGCATGGCGATCCGAGTCTACAAGTGGTTTGTGCCGATCGAAGGCATCGAGAATAGCTATCACTCGCTGGTCGATCTGCTGCGCCGCGAGACCGAATATCTGCACGAAGCCGCCTGTATGGAGCGCATGGCGAAGAACTTCGCAGAAGACCAAGACATCCTGTTCCCGTCCGTGATCAAGGAGCTCACCACGAGCGAGATCCTGACGATGACCTTCATGGAGGGCGTGAAGATCACGGATTTTGAGGCCCTCGATCGCATGGGCATCGAGCGTAAGGCCGTGGCGACACGACTGGTTCAGTCGTTTTATAAGCAGCTGTTCGTGCACCGCTACTTTCACGCCGATCCCCACCCTGGAAACTTTCTGATCCAGAAGTCGCCTGACGGTAAGCCCTTGCTCGTGGTGCTCGACTTTGGCGCGATCTGCGAAGCCAAAGACCATTTGATCGATGGCCTGATGGACGTAGTGCAGGGGCTGTTCACGGGCGAGAGTGACAAGCTCGTCGACGGCTTTGGCACCATGGGGTTCGTCGCACCTGGCGCGGACCGGGACACGCTCGAGAAGTTGACCAAGACCTACTTCTCGAAGTTGATGAAGATCCAGGACCGCAGTCCCGGCGCGATGATGAAGATCCAGCGCAGCGAGCTTGAGAAGCTTGCCGATCCCGAGATGGACATCGACAACCTGCGCGACCTGATGAAGTCGGTGCGTTACCCGGAAACGTGGTTCTACGTGGAGCGCGCGAGCGTGTTGTTGTTCTGGCTAAGCGCCACGATCGACCCCTACCTCGATACGGTGCAGGTCGGCTTTCCGTACATCATGCCGGTGCTGATGGAGCACAACCGTAAGGCTGCCACTGAGCGCGCGGCCAAAGCTTCCGCTAGCAAGCCACCGGCTGCGCCCGAGTCCGAGGCGCCAGATGTAGCGAGCGGGCGCGCTGCGCTTTCGTAGCGCCCTATCGTCGCGATGCCGCGTCTTGGGCGACCGGCCAGCGAATCGTGAACTCGGTGCCTGCACCGAGCTCGCTTTTTACTTCGATGCTGCCGCGGGAGGCGTTGACCACGTTGTAGACAGTGGCGAGGCCCAGCCCGTCCCCTTTGCCCTTGGCTTTGGTTGTGAAAAAGGGTTCGAACATATGCTCGCGTGTGCTGTCGTCCATGCCCACGCCCGAGTCAGCGACGCGCAGGACCGCGCGTTTTGCTTGCGCAAGATCAGACCACTGAGTCGTCAGCTCGACGCTCAAAAGCCCCCCTCCGAGCAGCGCATCGCGCGCGTTGTGCGCGAGATTCATGATGACCTGCTCGGCGCGACTGCGCTCCACACGCACGGGCACCGGCTCATTGCCGAGCTTCAGGTCCAGCTTGATGCCGTCGCGCTCAAGCGTCCGTAAAGTGGGCTCAAGATCGCGCATGACTTCAACCAAGTCGATAGCCTCCGCTGCAGGCGACTCATCGCGGGCGCAGTCGAGCAGTTGACGCACCAAACGGCCGCCCTGGGACACGATGCTGTTGAGCTCATCCAGGGACTTGTCGCGGTTCGCAGCCGACTGCCCTTCCATGCGCATCAGATCCGCCTTCAAGCCGATTGCGAGCAGTAGATTGTTGAAATCATGGGCCACCGCGGTCGCCATCCGGCCTAGGGATTCCATCACCCGGTGCTGCTGCAGCTCGTGACGCGTGTCGATCAAGTCGCGGTAATAAGCCTGAGCGGCCCGTTGCTCCAGATACAGCCCGAGCATGTCGGAAACGGTGGAAGCAAAGTGTTTGTCTTGCTGCGTCCACACGCGGGGCGTGCCTACGTGCTCATGGCAGACCACCGCAACGGCGTCGCCTTGCTGAAACACGGGGCTGTCGAGCAATGAGGCAATGCCGTGTCGCTCGAGATAGGGCCCAAGCTCGGTCGTGCGCGGATCGCTGCGGACATCGTCGGCGGCGACCACGCGTCGCTCTCGTAGCGCTTCGGCATACTTAGGGCAGACACTCAGGTCGATGATTTCACCGCTGGGGGTTCGCCCGGAGTCGCGTTCGTAGAGGGTGGCGCAACGGATGCGCGTGTCTTGTGCTTCGAACATCCAGATGCCGACACGGGCGACGCCCAGCGTCTCAGCGCTGAGCTTGAGCGCGCTCACAAAGGCGCGGGTCAGCGCGTCATCGTCGTGCACCGCTTTGCGCACCAACGTGAAGCGGGCGGCTTCTTGAACACTCAGTTCCTCTTTCATCAGGCTCCCCTAGCGGCAGTATGCGCTGAAGAGCCGCGCTGGCAGAACGGAATCACTACGCTACTTGGCCGCGACTGCGCCTGGCAGTGTAGAGCCTCAGGGCCGCTGTGCTCATGTCCGATGCTGCGGGCAAATCCGAGGCGTCAGAATCGGACTGGGCAAGATGTCGCGTCCACCAGCGCTCGCGCTGCGCGTCGGTAAACGTGGCTTGGCACGCGAGCGCCACCGCTCGGAAGGCAGCGGCCAGCACGCGTGCGGACACGGGACGGTTCTCGGGCCGCTTGGCGAGGCAACGGGTCAGCAGCTGCAACAACTCGGGCGGCGTGGTGCTTTGCACGTCCTCGGGCAGTCCCGGAATGGGGGCATGCACGTGGGCTGCTAGCAGCGTTTCGCCCTGGGCAATCGCGTAGGGTGCGGTGCCCGCGAGCAGAAAGAAGCCAACGCCACCGACGGCATACAGATCCATGGCGTGACCGACCGGCTCACCGAGCACTTGCTCCGGCGCCATGAAGGCGGGCGTGCCCTCTAGCGTGCGTGTGAGGTGGGCATGCGGCTCGACTAGGCGCGATAAACCAAAGTCAAGTACCTTGACAAAGTCGAGGGACTCCGCGATCTGACACAAGAAAACGTTGGCCGGCTTGATGTCTCGGTGCACGAGATTGGCTTCGTGAGCCTCGGCCAGGGAGTCACACACCTGGGCAAGAATCGCGGCCACACGCGCGGGAGGCTGCCGGCCGTAGCGCCTGACCAGGGCGTCGAGATCGAGCCCGCTCAACAACTCCATGGCGAGAAAATAGCGACCGTCGTTGGCCAGGCCGAAGTCATAAACCGAGACCGTGTGAATGCAGCGCAGGCTTGCGAGCCGCCGCGCCTCTTCGACGAACAGCTGATGGCGCTCTTCCTCTTCTCGGTCGCCGAGCTTGTCGACTTTCATCAGCTTGAGGGCGGCGTCGCGGGCGAGCAGCTTATGCCGAGCGCGATACACCTCGCCCATCGCCCCTGCGCCCAACAGAGCCACGAGCTCATAACTGCCGAGGTCGAGTGCTTCGTCGCGCGCATGGAGGGCGGCTAGCTCCGCTTGCTCGCGTCTGCGCCGCAGGTTGGCGATGTTCGCCGACAGCGCGACGGCAAATCCCACGCCGAGCAGCGTCATCAGGCCCGTGATCAGCGCACCCAAGCGCGCCTGCCGCACGGCGCCGGCGTAAAGCTCCCGTTCCGAAACGGCGCTTAAAAGCGTGATGTGCATGTCATCGAGCGAGGTCAAGCGCGATGCGTATAAGTGGTATGTCTCGCCATCGGCGCCTGTGCTCCGAATAAGCTTAGTCTGATACTCAGGTCCGGCGCGGCGCATGCTGGCGGTAACTGGGTCGTCTACGTCGGCCCACTTGATCGGAGGCGGACTCAAGCGCGCACGCCCGCGCAGCTCCGGCGTGGTCGCCGCGAGCAGAGCACCATGGGACGTGACGACGAGCGCGCGTTGACCGGGCCAGGGCGGCTCAGAAATCAAGGTTGCAAGCGCCGAAGCGTTGAAGTCCACGGTCAGCACGGCCAGTAGCGAATCTTCGTTTCCGGGCTGCGCATAGAGCGGCTCGACGCGCGAGATGCCCGTGTGCAGGGTCGGCAAAAAAGGGTAGGGCGCCGTCCAAATGCGACGCTTTTTTTCGAGTGCTAGGCGGTAAAAATCGCGCGTGCGGGGGTCGTAGGCCGTCTCCCGCCGGGCCGTCTCTTGTAGCTGCCCTTGCGGATCCCGCGCAAATTGTCGCTCCATGTCCGCACTGCTGACTTGCCCCCGCAGTTGACCATCCTTGTCTTGGTACACTCCGATGAAGGTACCGTCCGGAAAGCTGACGCTCACCCGAGTGAGCCCGGCATGGGCCGTGGAGAATGCGTACAGCGCCTCTAACAGCGGCTCCACACGCTGCGAAGAGGGATGGCGCCCGACTTCGAACGACAACTGGTCAAGCAGCGGATCCGCTACGGCGAGCGCGCTGCCTAACGAGGTTTGTAGCTGTTCGGAGCGCAGACGCTGCCACGCTTCGGCGCGCTCGCGACCCGCGCCACACAGCAGCCAATAGGCCGATCCGGTGCCGACCACCCCCACGCTCGAGACCAACAGGACGACCGAGATCGCGAGCACCACGGGCGACCCCAGCCATGATCCTGCCCGGGCCGTCAGGCGCGTGCGCGACGTCGGCGGCTCATTCTCAGGCAAGGTGGCCAGCTTAGTCTTCATCCAGATGACGCAGCATACGCTCTTGGTTCCGAATCTTAGGCATCGTGCGCGTTAGCTACTGTCTTAGTAAGCGAGGGTGGCCAAGCCTTGGCGGATGAAACGCTCGAGCTTTTCGGCTCGTGCATCCCAGGTTAGGTTCTTACCCGTTTCCCTAGCTGCCTCCGCCAGCCGCGCGCGCAAGTGATCGTCAGCGAGCAGGGTGCGTAAGGTTTGTTCAGCTGCATTCATGTCCCCGGGCTCGACCAGCGCAGCATTGGCGCCATCGATCAGCAGCTCTTCGATATCCGGGGTTTTTGGCGCAAAAACCGCACGTCCTGCGGCGAGATAGCCGTAGAGCTTCATCGGCAGCACCGTATGGCCGGCGACCTTCAAACCGACGCTGCTCGGCGGTAACAGCAGCACGTCGGCGCTCACCATGTACTGCGCTGCCACATCGTAGGGCTGCCAAGGCAATACGCGTACGTTGCCATATTTCTTCGCCTGCTTTTCTACGGAGCCGTCAGCTTCGGAGCCGACCAGTAGAAACAAAGCCTCGGGGAGGCGCGCCGCGAGCTCGAGCACGGTGCCAAGACCTTTCATCGCGCTGATGTGCCCAGTGTAAACAACGAGCTTCTTGTCTTGTGGTAACCCCAATCGTTCGCGCGCGGCCTGGGGTGTCAGTGAGCTTTGAAAGCGCCCCGGATCAAAGCCGTTGCGCATGGTGGCAAGCCGCGTCCTGTCGATACCCAACCGCTCGTAGCTGCCACGCGCATAGTCTGAATGAAAGACTGCGCCGACGAACGAGCGGCGTGTCATCGCGAGCTTGAACAACGGCTTGAGCACGGGGATGTGATCGGGCCAGGCGCGATGCGTGTCGTAGACGGCCTTTTCACCGCGCATGATCAGCGCCATGAAGGTCGCAGCGTTGCGCGTATACACAACGTCGTGCTCAGGCAGCTTGCCGCCGGCCGCGATGTAGCTCGCAAACCAGCCCTTGCGCATCACGATGTTGCTCGCAAACGGCACAGTCACGTGCATCACACTAAACGAACCGCTCACTTTGTAGTGCTTACGCAGCTCGTCGCCGCTGATGCCCGGTCGATCCGCGCTGCGCGGTAATAGCGCAGTCACCTGCACGCCGCGTCTTGCGAGCGCTCCCATCGTGCTCGTGGCCTGTTCGGCATCGGTGGCGGTCGTGGGCAGCAGGCGATCCCAGGCGTAGAGAATGCGAAGAGGGTCGGTCACGCCGCCAAACATGGGCAGAACATGCTGCTCTGCAAGCCGACACCGTGTGGTGGCTTTGCCGTCGCCTCTTGAGTATGAATGTCCACTGAATGCGCCGGGTTGCCGTTTTTAGTACGAACTTTCTCGAGTACTCCCAAACGTTTGTGCACGAGGAAGTGACGCACCATCGCCGCTACGTGGCCGAGGTGTTTTGCCGCAAGCGTATGAACATCGAGCGCTTTCCCTTCGAGCCCGTGCACGTGGCGGGGCCGCTCTATTCGATTACGCGCCGCAGCTCGGCGTTTCATCGCGCTTTTCGCGCGCATCCCTTCGATGTGGTGCACGGACACTTTGGGACGGGATCGCTCTACGCTGTGCCCTACGCCGAAAAGTACGGCCTGCCGCTGGTCGTGACATTCCACGGTTACGACGTACCGCTGCTGCGTAGCGCGGCGCGCATGTATCCCGAGAACTGGCCGTACGCGTTGCTTGCGCGCGGCATGCTCGCACGGCTCACACTCGGGCTCTGCGCCTCGCAGGAGCTGCTGGAGCTGCTCGCCGAGTCAGGCGTTCCGCGAAAGCGCTTGCGCCTGTACCACCTCGGCATCGACCTCGCCGCGTTTCGTAGACGTATGGAGCCCGCTGTGCCCTGCGTGGTGATGGTCGGTCGCTTCGTCGAAAAAAAGGGCTTCGAGTACGGCGTGCGGGCCTTTGCTCGGGCCCTGCAGCGCGGCGCCGAAGCGCGCCTGGTGCTCGTGGGTCAAGGCGAGCGCGAAGCCAAACTGCGCGCGATCTGCACCGAGCTCGGGATTTCAAGCCGCGTGCATTTCGCAGGCGTGCTCACCTCCAAAGAGGTAGCCGTGCTGCTCGGTGAAAGCTCGGTGTTACTTGCGCCCAGTGTGGTCGGCGCCGATGGCGATCGCGAGTCTGGCGTGATCGTGCTCAAGGAAGCGAGCGCCAGCAGCCTGCCCGTGATCGGCACCTATCACGGCGGCATTCCCGAAATAATCGCTGACGGACACACGGGCTATCTCGTGCCCGAACGCGACGTAGACACGCTGGCCGACAGGCTCCACACACTGCTGACAAACCCCGAGCGCAGTCGCAGCATGGGCCTTGCGGGCCGCGCCAAGATGGAACGCGAATACGATTTAGTCAGGCAAGTTGACGAGCTTGAGGGCCGCTACGACGAAGCCGTCGCCGCTCACCGTTCGTCGAAGATCTGATAGCGCGCTCCTCACGCACGCAGTGCAGCTTCACGTGCGCCCAGCAGCGCCAAATCGCGATCATCGATCAGCGCCAGTGGGATTGTCTCGAGCACCGCGCGCATGCGGTCCTTGTCTAGAAAGGCCTCGAGCAAGTCGGGGCCCTCGATCACCGGCCTGAGCTTTCGCGCGACGCCTCCCCACAAGTACAGGCCGCCGCGTGGCAAGCTTTGGAGTGCCACATTGCCGAGCTCTGCGCCGAGTAGCTCCGCAAACCAAGCGATCGTCGCGGCACACAAGGGATCGGCGTCGGACAGGCCAAGCTCACCGATACGTTTATTTCTGTCGTCAGCGCGCGCGAGGTCGTCGGTGGTGGCGGGGGCCGGCTGCGCCACGTCGGCCGCAAGTAACGTGTCGTAGAGCGCGCCTAGGCCGGGTCCGGACAGAACGTGCTCGATCGCGACCTGTTCGTGGCTGCCAAGCAGATGCTCGAGCAGCCGGATCTCCATCGCATGGCGCGCCGCAAAGCTTGCGTGGCCCGCTTCGGAGGCGAGCGCGAGCGTCTTACCGAGCAGCAGCGCGCGCCCGTAACCGGTACCGATCGAGACGAGTGTCATCGGATGATCGGGCTGAACGCGACCGCGCTGTAACCATACCTTGCTCGTTTCGGGCACGACCGGCATGCCGAGCGCTGCCATCTCGGCATCGTTGCGCAGCACGCAACGTGGCGTCTGGCATATTGTGCGCAACGCATCGAGCCGCACGATCCAGGGCAGATTGGTAGTCAGACACAGCCCATCGACCACAGGGCCTGGCACGCCAAAACCGGCTGCGTCCACAGCGACACCGCCCAGAAAACGCGTGACGATAGGCTCAAGACCCGACTCTTCCGCGCTGGGCGCGCGCTGATCCTTGACGATGCACAGCTCCGCCTGGGTCGCGCCTTCGTAGAGCGCAAGGCGCGTTTTCGTACCACCCACGTCGGCTGTCAGGATGCGCATCAGTGTAGAAACAGATGGTACGCGGGGTTGTCGGTTTCTTCGAGATATGGATAACCGAGCTCGTCGAGAAAGCGCTGAAACTCTGTCGCGTCCGAGCTCGGCACCTGCATGCCTGCGAGCACCCGACCAAAGGCCGAGCCGTGGTTTCGGTAATGAAAAAGGCTGATATTCCAGCGTCCGCCCATGCTGGTCAGAAATTGCATCAACGCGCCCGGACGCTCCGGAAACTCAAAGCGAACGAGGCGCTCGGCGGTGGCCGGTGCACGCCCTCCGACCATGAAGCGCACATGCAGCTTGGCCATCTCGTTCTGGGTCATGTCGGTGACGGCCAAATCCGCAGCCTGCAGGCGCTTCAAGATTTGCTCGCGTTGCTTTGCGCCCTGGCCGAGCCCGACACCGACGAAGATATGCGCCTCGTCGTCGCGGCCGTAGCGATAGTTGAACTCGGTGACCGGCAGCTTACCCAACACCTGACAGAACTGCTTGAAGGAACCGGGACGCTCCGGGATGGTGACTGCAAACAGTGCTTCGCGCTGCTCACCCAGCTCTGCGCGCTCTGCCACGTGGCGCAGGCGATCGAAGTTCATATTCGCACCGCTGTCGATCGCAATAAGCGTCTGCCCGGTCACGCCCGTACGCGCGACGTAGGCCTTGAGCCCGGCGATAGCGAGTGCGCCCGCGGGCTCCGCGATCGACCGTGTGTCATCGAAGATGTCTTTGATCGCAGCGCAGATCGAATCGGTGTCCACTGTGATCACCTCATCGACCAACTCGCGCGCGATGCGGAAGGTCTCCTCGCCGATCTGCCGCACGGCGACGCCGTCTGCGAAGATACCCACGTGGGGAAGGCGCACGCGTTCGCCAGCGTCGAGCGCAGCTTTGAGACACGCTGCATCGTCCGGTTCGACGCCGATCACCTTGATCTCGGGGTACAGATGTTTGACGTACGCTGCGATGCCCGCGATGAGTCCACCGCCGCCGACCGGTACGAAGATGGCGTGA
>JBBSJC010000090.1:0-18769 GCA_038257655.1 Polyangiales bacterium
AGCGCTTTCGTCCCGAGCACCCGGTGAAGCTCGGCTGCGCTAATTGCCCAGAAACGCAGTGCCGCAGCGATAACCGCCTGCTCAAGACCCTGCTCATCGCGGCCCTGGTGCCCGAGGTGAAAGCGCTCAAGGACCTCACTGCCAGTCGCTTGGTGGCACTCAATCACGGCTCGATTCGTGTGCCCATCGCCGGCACCGAGTCTCAGCAAGCGGTGCAAAAGCTCAAGCGCTGGGCCAGCGAGCTAAGTCAGATTCAGGTGGGCCCACAAAACGACCCGATCGTGCGCTTGCAGCTCGAGGGTGTGGACCTGAGTGACATTCTGAAGCGCGCTTCTGAGCTCGACAGCTTACCCGCGCGCCAGAGCGTGCTGCGGACCTTACTATTTCAGTCGCTTGGAATCGACCCCGTGCACGATATGAGCAAGGAGCATCCCATCGAGTGGCGTTCCACCAAGCGCCGGGGTCATGTCGTGTTTACCAACGTGCGCCGCTGCTCGGTCGATCAACTACGCTGCGCCGAAGAGCACGACTTTCGCTTCATCGTCGACTACCCCTTCGACGAACCCGGGTTTGGTCCCCACCACGACGAGCAGCTACTCGACGACGTGAACGAAAAGGGCGGCGCGGGCTGGACGCTGGTCTGGCTACCGAGCTTCTTCTCGTCGGCTACGAACAACGTGCTGGGCGAGCTGACCATCCTCGATCGCATCCTCGAGAGTCCGCTGTCGACCCAGCGTTACACCTCGCATCTGGCGGTCGACCAACAGGCGCGCGTGCGCACCGACCTCGAAAACCTGCGTAACGCCAAGCGCAGCCGCATCGAGCAGGTGCTGAATCAGGCTTACGGTCTCGCCAAGGCCCAGGAGGGTGACCTCGACCCCGGCATGAACGTGGAGCGCCACCTGGTGCTGCTCAAACCCGGAGGCAGCGTGAAGCCCGGGCAAGCCTCGGCGCTCTCCAATGCGCTCGATGTGTACCTGCCTGCCCTGCTCGAAGCGCGTTACCCGCGGCATCCGCATTTCACCAAGGCGCTCAACAGCAAGAAACGGGTCGAAGAGCTGCTCGCCACCTTTGGCCAGCTTGTGGACAGCGACGATAAGCAACTGCCTGGCGATCGCGCCCAGCTCGAAGAATGGCGCGGCACGCTCGAGCAACTCGGCATCGTGCGTATCACCGAGCGAGCGCTGTTTTTGTCCGAAGCAGGCCTTTTGCACGCGCTGGAGAATCGGCGTCGGCAGCAAGAGCTCGACAAGCCGAGCGTGCGCCAGGTGCGCTCCTGGATCGACGAACACGGCCGCATGGGTCTCGAGGGACCGGCGGAAGATTTGATCTTACGCTGTTATGCACGGCTCTTCGCACGCACATTCGTCGCCTACGATCGCGCCTACGAGCCCAAGGCGGGCGTGACGATCCCCGACGACGTCATGCTGGAGCAACCCCCCTTACCCCTGCAGGACGAGTGGCAGAAGGCACTCGCGCTGGCCGCAGCGACCCTTGGTAAGACGCTGCCAGGCAAGGCGCTGCACGCCGATAACCTCAAGCGTTTCGAGCAGCTGATCAAAGACGAGCTGCAAACCAAGGCAGCGGCAGCAGCGCGCCTGCCGGCGCTACTCAATGAATGGGCGAGCGACCACGGAGTCGACGCCCATGCCGATCGCCTGCGCAGTGCATTGAGCGCCGACGCGCTGTGTGCGCAGCTCGCGGGCAAGACGGGCAAGCAAGCGGTGGAAACCCTGGCCAGCTTTTCGGCGGAGACCAGCGCCAAGGCTCTCGGCCAGAGCTTGGCGACGGCCTCCGCAAACCTTCAGGTACTTGGCGATACACTGGTGCGCGGTGCCTTTCAACAGCTCCGCGCACGGGCAGCGGAACTCGCGGGAGCCGATGAGCTACTCGCACGAGTGCAAAGCACCCTGCGCCAGGACGAGTTGGTCGTGGCCCTCGGCGAACGCGTACGCAACGCCGCCGTGGAAGCGCAGAATCTGTTGCGCCCCGCCCCGCCGCCAGCGCGCGGCCAAGGTCACCGCGTGCGCAGCGAAGCGCTGCAGGGGCTCGATGCCAAGGTTGCAGTCAGCAAGCTGCGCGACCTGGCAGCACAGCTTGAGCGTGAGCCCACGCTGCGCGTGCAAGGAACGGTGGAGCTGTGGCAGGAAGAACCGTGAGCGCTCTCCCCGCGCTGCATCGCGAAGACATTCATGTCGCGTTGCGCGAGATGTACCAGGCGGGCCGACAGCACCATCTATTCGCGTTTTACGGCACGGGCCTTGCCGAGGATCTGAACACGGACTTCGCCGGCAAGGTGCAGATTTGTCCAGTGTCGAGCGAGCTCGAGCTGCGCATGAAGCTGCGCGACCTGGACCACCAGACGGGTGGCGCCGGCGCCGGCATCGCGTTCCTCGTGCCCTTTCGCTGTGATGTGCCGATGGATGTAGCCGGTCGTTTCGCCCGCAACGGCGCGGTCCGCGTGATCGGCAAAGAGCAGCGGCTACGCCGCATCTTTCGCGTCGACAAGGTCGACAGCGATGCGCTCGACTCGCCCTTGCTCGAATACTTACTTACTCCGGGCGCGCCTCAGCATCTGGCCTGCCGCCGCTCAATGCTCTCGGCCGACGACATGTGGACGGCCTGGCTCGAACACGAGTGGGAGCTGCCAGCAGAAGAAGAGCTCGCGCTCGATCGAATGCTTTCATGGGCAGCCAGCAACGGGCGCGGGCCCGCGTTCGAAGCCAAGTTGCTCGTGGCGGGTGCGGGCGCTGTGCTCGAAGCGCTCGAGCGTTACCTCGCGGCCAAGCGGGGCGATGCCGCAGTCTTGATCGTGCGCGCCTGGCGTAAGGGGTACGGGGCACGGGTGCTGCAGTACGCGCTGCTGTTTCAAGCCCTGATTCATGAACCGCTGGTCGCGGTGTGGATTCGCGCCAAGCTCAAGACCGACCTCGAGGTCGACGACCGCGTGCAGGGCATGCCTGTCGCCCGACAGCTTGCCGACGCGGCCCCCACGGCGCTGCGTGAGCTGACGCGTCGTGCCGCGGGCAAGGGCGAGGCGCGCTCGCTGCTCGAACAAGCTGAAGCCCTGGTTGACGACAGCGAAGTGCGCGCCTCTCTCGTGCACAGCCAATTCTTGCCGAGCGCCTGGCGCATGCGGCTCGAAGAGTTCGGTCGCGCACTCGGTGCCGCCGCCTCCGGGCCGAGTACCGCTGCGGTCGCGCACGCGGCCTCGATGCTGGAGCGCGTCGAAAAGCATGAACTATTCAAGGCGGACAGCAGTCGCCCCGAGGCTCAACGCGCCGAAATGGCACTGCGTTTGGCCGCATGGCTGGCATCGGATCACAGTGGGCTCGACCCGTGGACTACCGATTCAACGTATGCAGACGTAGAACGACTCGGGCGTTGGTATGTGAGCGAAGGCGGCTTCGTGGACTGGGCGCGCCGCATCGCACGCGGCGGCAAAAAGACCGCCTTCGATCAAGGCGTACAGGCCATCGTCGAAGCCGCTGACGAGAGGCGGCAAGCCCTCGATGCGCGCTTCACGCGTGCACTGCCGAAGTGGCTCGAAGCCAAGCGCCCCTCAAAACAGGTGGTGCCGATCGACGACGTGAGCCGTCGCGTGGTCGCCAAGTTTCTCGACGAGCAGCCGGACCGCAGCCTGCTGGTCCTGTTGCTCGACGGCATGGCGTGGACGCAAGCCGTGGAGATCTTACTGTCGCTCGAAGATCACCCAGAGCGTTGGGGCCCGCTGGCCTGGCATACCGACAAAAAGCAGCAGCTTGGCGACTCCGTGTTCCCTGTGGTGATGGCAGGCTTGCCCACCGTTACCGAAGTAAGCCGCACGGCATTCTTTGCGGGCAAGTCGATGGTCGCAGGCCGCGATCACGGCACCGAAAAGGATCCCGAGCGCTTTCGCGACAACGCCGCGGTCGCCAAGTTCTCGGCCCAAGGCGATTGGCCGCGTCTGTTGCTGCGCGGTGACGGCCACGAGGCGCACGGGGTGGCGTCTCAAGAGGCGCTGAGCTTGGTCGGCGACCGCTCGCGTCGCGTGGTCGCGCTGGTCATCAATGCCATCGATGCGGCGCTCAAGGGCGACGCACAGCAGTGGCACCCCTGGCGCGCCGAAAACGTGCGCTCGCTACCGGAGCTGCTCGCCCAAGCGCGAGACGTGGGACGCACGGTGCTCCTGGCCAGCGACCACGGCCACGTGCCCGCGGACCTGATGCAAACGAGCGTCGGCGCCATGACTGGCGGGGCACGCTGGCGGCCGCTGGCCGGCGTTACCGACCCAGTCGGGCCCCATGAAGTGCGCCTCTCTGGCGAAGGCGTATGGACGCCCAAGGGGGCCCAGGCCGTGGCTCTGATCGCCGACGAAGCCCATCGCTATGGCGGCGGCGCCCATGCCGGTGAGCACGGCGGTGCCACCCTCGCGGAGGTTGTTGCGCCGTGCGTCATGATCCGTTGGGAAGATCCCCTCAGCGCTCAACACGACAGAGCCCTGGATGTGACCGCCTTGGCACGCCCGCCCTGGTGGTATCTCGAGGTCACCGATGCGCGCGCCCCCGAAAGCGCGGCGCCCAAGCCGCGCAAAGCGCCGCCCCCTCCCCAGAAACCCGAGAAACCGGATAATCAACTGCTCTTGCCCGAACTCGCCCCAGCCGTGCCCATACCCAGTGCGCCCGAGCCCGAACCGAAGACTGTTGCCACTACGTCCAAGCCGAGTCTGCCCCCGTCAGTGCGTGCACTGGGAGAGGTCGCCACCATCAAAGGGCTCGAGCGCACGCGACGCGAGCGCCTCTTGCGCGCGGTGGCGTTTCTGCTGGACCGTAAGGGTGTCGCCAAGCTCGATGCATTCGCAGGACACTTGGGCATGCCCGTGTTCCGCATTCGGGGCCTGGTTGCCAACGAGCTCTCGCCGGTGCTGAATGTGGATGGCTATCAAGTGCTGTACTGCGATGAGCACCACGTGCACCTCGAGCTCGAGATGCTCGCCCAACAATTCGAGGTGACGCTGTGAGTAAGCCGAGCCCGCTCAAGCGTCGTCAAATCGTGGATGCGCTACGCATCGGAGCCGTTCCCCAGCGCGGCCTTGAGCTGTTCGCAGTCGGACTCGATCGATTCGACGCGACGTTGCGCGAGGAGCTCGCCGCTGTCGCCGCGGGTCAGGGTAAGTTCAAGGCGGTACGCGGCGAATACGGCACTGGGAAGACGTTCTTTTCGCACTGGGTATGTCACCTCGCGCGCGAGCTGGGTTTTGCGACCGCCACCGTGCAGATCTCGGAGACCGAGACCCCACTGCATCGCATGGAGACCGTCTACCGACGTGCCCTCGAGAGCCTGCAAACCAGCGAATGGAGCGACGGCGCGTTTCGTTCCTTGATCGACGCTTGGTTCTACAGCCTCGAAGAGGTTGTGATCACCGAAAGCCGTGTCGACACCAACAACGCAGAGGCCGTAGCCAACGCAGTGGGTGAGCTGCTTGAACAGCGCCTGGCCGTGGTGAGCGCGACGCAACCCCAGTTCGCAGCGGCTTTGCGCGCCTGTCACACGGCGCGTGTGCGCGGTGACCACGGCATCGCCGAAGGTCTAATCGCCTGGCTGATGGGACAACCCAACGTCGGCGCAGGCGTGACGCGGGCCGCCAACCTGAAGGGTGAAGTCGACCACTTCGCGGCCGGTGGTTTCATCCGTGGCGTGCTCGAGGTGCTCAAACAGACCGGCCGCAAGGGGTTGGTGCTGGTGCTCGACGAGGTGGAGACCATTCAGCGCGTACGTGCGGATGCCCGCGAAAAGAGTCTGAACGCCCTGCGGCAGCTGATCGACGAGCTGGTAGGTGGCCGCTATCCGGGCCTCTACGTGGTGATAACTGGCACCCCCCAGTTTTTCGATGGACCCCAGGGTGTACAGCGCGCGCCGGCTCTTGCCCAACGCCTGCACACCGAGTTCGGTAAGAACCCGCGCCACGATGCGACCCGCGCAGTGCAAATCCGCCTGCAACCCTTCGATCTCGAGCGCATGGTGGAGGTCGGCATCAAGGTGCGCGACCTATACCCACCCCGCGGCGAGGATCGGATTCATGCCAAGGTCGACGACGCCGTGCTGCGCGAGCTCGCCCAGGGAGTGACCGGCAAACTGGGTGGTAAGGTAGGCATCGCGCCCCGCATCTATCTCAAGCGCCTGGTGGGCATGCTCGATCAGGTCGACGAGTTCGCAGACTTCGACCCGCGCCATGATCACGACCTGGTCATCAGCCAACAAGATCTCACGGACGAAGAGCGCGCTGCAGCCGGCATGCCCACGACCGTCGACGATATCGAGCTCGACCTCGGGAGCGATGAAGGACGCAAGCCATGACGGCCTTCGACCGTCTGTCACCCGCTCTCGCCTATCAAATCGTCAACACCCTCCGCTTTCCCGAGCTTCGCCCCGTCCAAAGCGCGAGCATCGACGCCGTCCTCGACGGTAAGAACTGCGTCGTGCTCGCCCCGACCGCTGGCGGCAAGACCGAATCCGCCTTCTTCCCCCTGCTTTCGCGCATGGAAACCGAGAGCTTTTCGCCGGTGTCGGTGCTGTATCTGTCGCCGATCCGTGCCCTGCTCAACAACCAGGAGGTGCGCGTTCAGCGCCTCGCGAGCCTGATCGCGCGCCGTGCGTTCAAGTGGCATGGCGACACCGCGGACTCGGCGCGCAAGCGCTTTGTGCGCGACCCGTGCGACATCCTGCTTACCACCCCCGAATCGCTCGAGGCGATGTTGATGAGCGCGCGCGTGCCGGCCGCAGCGCTCTTTCGCGGCCTGCAAGCCGTCGTCATTGACGAAGTGCACGCCTTCGCGGATGACGATCGCGGCGCGCACCTATCGGCCCTGCTGGAACGCTTAGTTAACTTCTGCGGCCGCGACATTCAGCGCATCGGCCTCTCCGCCACTGTGGGCAATCCCGACGAGATCCTGCGTTGGCTCAAGGGCAGCTCCACCCGCGAGGGCATGGTGGTGAATCCGGGGGGAGCGAAGAAGCTACCTGACATCAAGCTCGACTACGTGGGCAGCCCCGAGAACGCGGCGCTAGTCATCAAAGCTCTGCATCCCGGCAAGAAGCGACTGGTGTTTGTTGAATCACGCCGACTGGCAGAGCAACTTGGCGCACTGCTGACTGCGCAAGGCGTGTTGACCTTCGTGGCCCACGGCTCGCTATCTGCCACTGAACGGCGCGATGCTGAGCAAGCTTTCCAAGAAGGTCGCGACTGTGTGATCGTGGCCACCAGCGCCATGGAACTCGGCATCGACGTTGGCGACCTCGACCATGTACTGCAGATCGATAGCCCCTCGAGCGTCGCAAGCTTCCTCCAGCGCATGGGACGTACCGGTCGCCGCTCGGACACCTTACCCAATTGCACCTTCCTGGTCACCAAAGACAGTAAGCTCGAACAAGCGGCCGGCCTAATCGAGCTCTACCGCAGCAACTACATCGAACCGGTCGAACCCGACACCGCGGCTACCCACATCTTCGCCCACCAGGTGATGGCCCTCGGCGTACAACGCAGCGGCATCCCGCGCGCTGATATCTGGCCCCTCATCCAGGGTGCCAGCGCCTTTCGCGACGTCGACGAACCCACCTGCACCGCCATCATCGATCACATGCTCCACGAGACCATTCTCTCCGACCATGACGGCCGGCTATGGCTCGGCACCGAAGGCGAGAAGCGCTACGGCCGCGCCAACTTCCGTGCCCTGTACGCAGTGTTCGAATCGCCACGCATGATCATCGTGCGCTTCGGCACCTACGAAGTGGGCACCGTCGACGCAAAGTTCCTCACCGCGCTCACCTCTGATCCTGCCACTGACACTCAGACTTTCACGCTCGCCGGCAAGGCATGGAAGATCGTGCACCTCGAATGGGACCGCGGCATCTGCCAGGTATCCCCTGCTTCTGACGGTCGAGCCGCACGCTGGAGCGGAGGCGGCCGTTGGCTGGCCCGCCCGCTATGCCAGGCCATTCGCCGCGTGCTCACCAGCGAGAACGAGGATCCCTCGTGGTCCAAACGTGCTCGCACGGTGCTTGGCACTTCGCGCGCAGAGCACACATTCCTGCGCGACTGCGCGTCTCCCCTCTACCCAACGAAAGACAGTGTGGTCTGGTGGAACTTCGCCGGTGGCTCAGCGAACTTGCTGCTCGCACGACTGCTTGAAGAAGCGCTCGGTGCGCGCGTCACGGCGGACAACTTCCGAATCACGTTCCGAGAAGGCGCGGGCAAGAGTGCACCGGCGATTGTGAATGCGATCGCGGCGCTACGCGATGCAGAGCGTCCGACGCGTGCAGATGCAGCGCGCTTGTTCCAGGCGGGGCCGGCAGCGCGATTGTCGAAGTTCGCGCCGTGTCTGCCCGAGGCGTTGCAGCAGGAGCTGGGAGCGCGGGATGCGTTCGATGTGGCTGGGGCGAGCGAAGCGGTGGGGGAGATGCTTACTGTCTCTGGGGGGTAAAGTAATGCGTGCCGCTTCAGACAGCGCAGGGGCCGCACTACCATCCCACTCGTCGGCACCTCATTCGGTTGACACGGCAATCCCTGCCCGAACGAAGCGACTACGGACTCCGACACGTCGTAACAGCGCAGCTTACGCGCGCGCCGCATGTTTTCGGGTGACCACTGTCTCTGTGACTATCAGCCGATGGAGCGAAGCAAGGCGAGCTGGCCGTGGGGTCGCAGCTCACGAGCCAACTCGCGTTCGAGGTTTGCGGCTTCATCGCTCGTCAACGAAATCCAGGCAGACATGCCACGACCATAGAGTGGGTAACCGCATTACGGTAGTGTTCGATCATGGACGCTGTGCTGAGCCAAGACCGTCGCGCCTTTCGGGCCCATTCCCTTGATGGTGCTGCGCTGTACTTCCAGCCCTCGACGGGCATGAACGTCCGCATCGCGCGGACCACCACCCGAGCGCTCCGCAGGCAGGCACCACGCGTCGCGATGTTCGGCATTACCAATGCGTGCAACCTTGCGTGCGCGTTCTGCTCGCGCGACACATCCCGAGGGAGCACCTGGACGGTGGCAACCGCTGCTGCCGCACTACGTGGCCTGCACGACGCGGGCACGCTCGAGGTTGCATACGGGGGTGGCGAGCCCTTCGCGTTTCGTGGCTTCGCTGAGCTGGTCTCAGAGCTCGACACCACCACCACACTCGCCCAGCACGTGACCACCAACGGTACGCTGATCCGTTCGGATACCTGGTCGCGTTTCGCCGGCCGCTTCGGTCAGGTGCGCCTGTCGATCTACGACAACCTCGCATGGCGCGGAACAACCGACATTCTAGCGGGCGCAGGCCAGCGCTGGGGTGCCAATTTGCTGGTGGACGCGGCGGCGCTGGTCACGCTGCCTGAGACCCTTGCGGAGCTCGCGGCGAGGGGGTGTCACGACGTGTCGCTGCTCGCGTACGTCGGGCCAGAGGCGGAACTTCATCTCGATGCCTGCGGCGACCAGCGTCTCGCAGCCATCATCGCTGACACTCCGATCGCGTGCCGCTTGTCCGTGTGCTTCGGAGACCGCATCCCGGTACCGCGTCTGTTCGGCGGTGACAGCCCTGAGCATTGCGGCGCTGGGCGGGATTTCGTGTCGATCACGCCAGACTGTCGCGTACAGAGCTGCTCGTTCCAGGATCGCAGCCTGCCGGGTGCGACTGCGGATGAGATCATGACGGCGTGGCGACTGCATCAGCCGATGCTGGCAGCACCCGCGGCGCGGCGCGGCTGCGCGCGAGCGCTACCCGTCGCGAACGTGCTGGCACCAGCACCACCGATCGCGATCTGGCAGAGCTACTCCGGCAACAATAGCGGCGAGTGCGTACTGGTGGCGACGTTTCGCGAGCTTGCGGATGCCGAAGCTTACCTTGCCGAGTTGCTGCCAGGCTGGGTGTCCGAGCAAGGGTTCTCGCCGGCTTGGCGTGAGCTGTTCGCCAACGAAGGTGTACTCGCCCCGGACGTGGGTGCGCGGCTCGAGGACGAAGCGTCGCCGCGTGAGCTGCTCGCCGTCGGGCGCTCCGTGATGGCGCTAGGGTACGCAGCCGATGACGCGTTCCCGGAGTTGCGCGCTCTCGCCTGGAAGCGCGGCGCGTTCGTCGTGCCGGGTGGGATCCACGTCCACGACGGCCTTACGTTGTTGGTGGCGGTGCGAACAGGTGGGGCCGACGATCGCGAACGTCTGCTGGCCTCGCCCGGTTCGCCGCGTTGCTGATGCGCACCACTGTCTTCAGCGCATTGGCAGCGACCCCACAAGGGGGGGATCTTCAAGCCAAGTGACCCTGGACGACTGGCGTACCATCCCTTCCACCACCTCCCGAAGGCTGGCTCGAGCGGCTCAGAACAGAGCCGCCACCGCACCCATCGCCGTCGCAGTGGCTCAAGCCCGCTCGGAGAGAGCGAGCCAGCGCTGTTTGCGCCGAGAGGAGCAAGGCCCATGGCCGTGATCTACTAAATGTGCTCCGCTGAAGACCAAGGCAATCGCCGTCCCGGTCGCTCGGACGCAATCGCAACTTTGCAAAGACACGTAAGCCGCTGTGCTTCGCGCTTACGCTTCACGCGCGTGGCGAGCGCTCATTGAGGCGGACCTCCGACCTTTCCACTCGCGGGGAATTCTGCTCGGCACGAGACCATCCGATTTTCGGCCTCAAGTGACCACCCCCAGGGCTGGTTTTAGGCGCCACCGATCGCACGCCATGCCGCTAACCGTCACCAGGGCTGCAGGCTCTGGACGTGTGCCGCCAAGTCGCTGCCACTCTTACTATTTGCCATGGTTTCGAGGTGGCGTGCGAGAAGCGACGATGGCGTACGTGCTGCCCCTTCTCGAATGATGCCCGGGTCCCCGAATACGATGAAGTGATCTTTCGCGCGCGAAACCGCTACGTTCAGCATATTCGGGCCGGCGTCGAAGAAGGGCCGGCTTGGTCGATCGGCGGCAGAGTACGTCGGAGAGAAAATTACGATCTCACGTTCGGCACCCTGCAGCGCATGCACGGTGCCCACGGTGAACGGTGGAAGCCCTCGCGCCGCGAGCGCCCGCGAAATGGTGGCGCTCTGCGCCCGGAATGGCGTCACCACGCCAATCAGACCCAGCACTGCCGTTTCATCGCGAGCGCCATAGGCCAGCGCGATGGCAGGTAGATGTTCGCTTATCCACGCGGCGATCGCTTCTGCCTCGAGTTTGTTTGACCGGCTACCTCCGCTGCTCTTCGTTTCGCCGACGAAGGGCACGAACGCCATGGCCGGCAGGTCGAGCTTTGCCCCACCGGCACCGCGCAACGGCTCCAGCACGCCGCCGTATGTGAGCTCGTTGCAGTACGCAATAATCGGATCGCGGCAGCGCCGGTGCTCGGTAAGAAAGAGGCCGGACGGGTGGGGCGCCGGGAACTGTCGATAGCGACAGGCTTGTGTCGCGACGCGCATGACACTGCCCGTGGCCGCCGATAGGCCGCGCTGCTGCATGTGCTCACAGTCCAGGCCGTAGCGCAGCAGGTTCGCGTGATCTAAGGCCGGTTCAATGCCCCATACCGGCTCGAGCTGGTAGGTGTCCCCGACGACCAATGCGTTTCGGGCGAGTGCAAACGCCGCGGCGCCCACCTCTGGGCTCACCTGGCCGGCTTCATCGACCAACAAGAGATCGATCTTACCTTCGGGGCCGGACACCAGTCGCTTGCGGGCAGCGGGCAGCGAGTAGCAGGTCGCGACGTGGCAAGGCGCCAACATGGCAAGACGCACCTCCCTCGGCGCTGCGGCTTCGGGAGGCTTCGCCATTTCGAGCAACCATCGACCTTCCCAATAGTGCGTGGCGAGCCAGAACGCGCGATATCGGAGGCCACGATCGAGCTGTGACTCCGTGGCAGCAAGCAGATCGTCGAGGGTAAGGTCGGGAGTCAGGTTAAGCACGCCGCGCAGGACTCGCTCGACGCGCTGGCTCTCATCGAGATCGGACCGTGCTTTGTCGCGCGCCGCGCAGAGATCCTGTTGTGTCGCGGTGAATGCCGCCAACGCGGCTCGATCAGTGTGGGGCCCGCCGCGGTCAATCAGATGAGGCGCAGAAGCGCGATTGGCAGCGCGAACGTTCTCGAAGGCTTGTGGCCAAACCGTCCAAAGTAGTTTGGTCAACCAGCGCAGCCACCATGGCCTACTACGGACCAAGGCGCCGAAAGCATCTCGTTGGCAGGAGAGCTCTTGCAGCTCAAGCTCCCGATCGGCGAGTCGCGAAAGGAGCCGCGCGCGAACCTCCGAGGCCCGGTGTTCTGGTGCGACCAACGCGTGCACGCTTCGGAACGAGCGCATGGCCTCCGCGGCCGACGCGATGGCTGTGCCGACCTGATGGAGCTCGGCATACACCGCCTCAGTCGCTGCTTGCACATGCGGTACGGGCCGGCCAAAGCACTCACGAGCCCAGCCCAGGAATTTCGATTCCATCCTCGAGCGCTGGACGTCGTCGAGCGCCTCCGTGGGTAGATTCGTGCTGTTCCCGCTGATGTACTGGTACCCACCGGGGTCGCGCTTGCTGCCCGCGTGAAAGATGCCGTGAGAGTAGAGCCCATCGAGCCAACGGCGCTCAAGTACGGAGCCCGTGCCCCCCGCGCTCGCAGTGCCGAAGCTATCGAGGATGTTGGTGACCGCCTGGTTGTTGGTCGACGTCGCGGCAATGACTGGCGGCACGCCCTGCGCAAGCGCGCCCTGCACCCACAAGGAGGCCACCACGCTCTGGAGCAGCGTGGTCTTGCCAGTCCCCGGCGGGCCGTTGACCGCCAAAATTTCACCGGCACCCCCCGCGCACATCGCTAGGACGTGATGCAGCGTTTGGCGCTGATTCGGCGACAGGGCGTGTGCGCTACCCATCTGCCCGAGGTGCATCGCGGCTAGCGGCTGTTGAGCAATGAGATCAAGGGGCGCTGATGGCGGCGCGTCACCATGCAGGTAGGTGTGCAGCAACGGCGGCAAGGAGCCGTCGGCAGGCAGCGCCTCAAGCACGCTACGAATGGCGCGTGAAATATTTAGCCGATCCCCTTCGGCAACGAGTATGGCGAGGTCGTCCACGCGCTCGTAGCCTGGGATCTTCATGGTCTTGGGCCCCGACCCGGTGACGGCCGTATACAAGTGAATACACGCTCGCTCGACGTCCTTCCACGTCGCGATGGAATCTGGGTTCATCAACTGGATGGCACTCTGGAGGTCGTCCAGGGTACCGATGGTGGGGCCGGTCGTCCCATGCGGTTCGACAAACCTGCGTGGCACCCATGGCAGGGCTCCCCGGCGCGGGCTGAGCATGCCTTGTTCATTGACCTCTGCAGCCACGAGCAGCGGAACGAGCGTCTGCGCTACGCGCTGACTCCTGCCGGCGCCGATTGCATGGGCGACATGCACCTCGGGTGCGAGGATCACTTCACAGGTTCGGGGTGGCGTGTTGGGTTTGCGTGTGCCCGGAAAGAGGTGAGCCACGCATGCTGGGTCGACGCGACCTTCACGAAACGCGACTGCACTCGAGCACGGGATGGCCGCAGGCGGACGATGTTTCCCGTTCGCCCACGTACGCCCGTCTTGTAAATGCCAGTCATGCACCGCTTGCTGCACCGCACCGTCGCTCGGCGCCCCTCTTGCGGCGTCTACCAAACTCTGAATGACGTATCCCACTGTTGGCGATACGCACCGATCGGACTCGGCCATGATGCTCTCGGGGTACGGCAGAAGTAGGACGCGTGAAGCGTGAACCGAAGCACGCCTCAAGGGCTTCGATAGCACGCTGTGCCAGCACGACGAGCGACACTCCGTTTGCTTCACGGCCGAACAGGCGCGACCGCGTCCTAGAGGCGCGGCTGGCGCGTGCGCGATCAATAGCCGCCCGACACCCCAGTCTTACTGTTTCCGAAACTTTGGGACGAGTAGCCAAATATCCATGCGCGCCGGTGTTGGTGCTGCTTTCCCTTCCAAACGCGTTGTAACTCCGTGTGCGCGGCATGCGACACGGTGCGCTGCGATTCCCTACGCTCGCGACCTAGGGCGAACATTTCGCACCTGCAAATATGCTTGCGCTCCGGGCGGTCTATCGGCGACGATCTACTTCCCCGAATGTAGCTTTATTCCCCCGAACACCGATGGCTCGATCATCCCCTTGGGCCCCGGTGATTTCACACGTGCGTCGTCGACAGGATCGCGCTGCCCGACCGTGGGCAGGGTAATCCGGTATCACGACGTACGGCTCTGAGCGCATCTCGCCGCGCAGGCGGCGATGTTGCGCACCTCACCCTCGCCCCCGATTTGCCCGTGAACACCAAGCCGTATCCCCATGCAGCCGGAGTCATCGCACCGCACTGGTACGACGATGTGGAAGCAGCCCTTCGCTACGCGGGACGCCCCCTGACGCGATCGGAACTGCGCGCCGCTCTGAACATCCCGGCGAACGACGCACGCCTGTTCCACGGGATGGTGGGGCGCGTGCCGTTTGTGGAGGTCAGCAATCGCGCATGGGGGTTGGTGGACCGCGACGTTCCCGGCGGCAGCGCCGCTTTCGAGGCCGCGCTGATCGCGCTCGACTCGGACCCGTGCAACACGCCGGCGCGCGCATACATGATTGTGCGTCGCGTTTCCGCTGTGCACGAGACGTGGAGCCAGGAGCTGATGGTGTCGGCGTATCGCGTCTGGAAGGCTCGCAGCACCGTATTCGCTCTGGAGGTGAGCGGTACTGTGGTGCGGCGCGAATAGGCCCCGTGCGCGCGCCTACTCGGCCGGGGGTGGGCGCGATGGGATCCAGCCCGAGGTCCAGGCCAAGCGGAGTCAAGCTACCTGCTAATTCCGACGCTGGCATTCGCTTTGGAAATCAGCCACGCGCGGAACGCGAACTGGCAACGCTACTGGGATCGAACAATATCGAGTTGGCGCTGCATGACCTGCTCAAGCAACACCTGTCCACGCTCGGCTTCCGCCTGGTCGCCCGCGGCGAGCTCCAGGTACACCCGACCGCGCCCATCGGCGAGCACCTCGATCTCCGTGACCCAGCTTTCACCTTTAGCGGTGATGACCTCGATGTCCATCGCGAGCCCGTAGAGCATCGCTTTGAGTCGCCGATACGGCCACCCGGCGGGCAGAGTCACTACGATTTCCGGTGTCGGACCACCATGCCGGCCGTTGGTGATTTGCGCTCGTACGCTCAGCTTGTCGGATCTTGAGCTTGTGTTCGCTGTTGCCTTCTCGTGTCGCGTCGTCATGGCGAACACTGACGCTTCTTTCTGGCGCGCGAGCAAGCGGAAGAGTCACTGTTCCGTGCAGATTCTTCCGCACGGCAATATTCAGGCGGCGCATCCGCCTAAGGTTGGCGCGTTGGCGGTGTCCAACCTGAATATGCGTCGCACAACGTTTGCACTGACCTTGGTAGCGATTCTCTTGGGAGTGCCGTCGGCCGTCCGCGCGCAGCCAAAGGAGCGCGCGTTTAGCAGTCCGATCACCGATGGGGGTCTCCTCGCGGTCATCTCCGCGAGGCACGGTATGGGGGCAGGCTACGATGTTTCTCTGTGGAAAAATGGTCACATCGAGACCCGCCAGCACAGATGGACGAGGCTCTCCGGACACCCCCGGAGCAGAACGCTTCAGGTGCGAGTCTCGGCCTTGAAGGCCCTGCGTTCGGCCATCGCGCGCCTGCGTCCCGGGCGCCACCGAGGCTCATGTGAGTACGGGATGCTCGACGGGCCCGACGTGGAGTATCAGTTTCGCCGCGGTGATGTGATGCTGCACTTCCCCTGTTACGTTGGCAGCTCCAACTCGGCCGTGAACGCCCTTGAGGACGTCGTTGCCGCTGCTCAGGACAACCCATGGTGGTTCGAGCGCCCTCGATTGCAGGTTACTACGAGTGCCCGCGACCTGATGGGCATCTCGTCGGCGCGTAAGCCCGAAGTGAAGTTCGCGCGCACGGGCCGTCGTTCTTGCAGTGCCCTCCAACCCAACCGGGTGGTCTTCACCGAGCGCGAGGATGGAAGTATTGTTGTTGCCATGGACGGATGTGTTGAGGACGGGCATGTGCCCGACGCGATCACGGTCACGGGCGATGGGCCCGATCTTGTATTGTTAAGTAGTCACGAGGGCACAGCAGTTCAGAGGGACGACTGCCAATGGTGGGCCGAACTAGACCTCGGGAGGCGTCGCAATCCTACCAAGATAGCGATCGACCTTGGCGCGCGTCTCGAGTTTGAGGTGTCTTGGCGGGCGCCGTGATCTCATCAGGAAGCCCAACGCGCGTATGCGCTACTTCGCCGAGCCGGGAGTGGGCTCGAAGTGAGGGCCGACAGATTCCTGCGCAGTCCCAATGTGAAGGTCGGAGTTCGTGGCACTACCTTTCCCGGGTCAACGTTGCTGTCGACAGCGATACCGCTTCCAAGAACGCCGCGCGCGCTTGGAGAGCTTAGCCTCATGGCAGCCCCGATGTCCCTGCAGGCAGATCGGACAAAGACGCAGCTCGGAGAGAATTCCCAAAGCGCGGTATCGGAAAGGTTCAAACGAAGGGAGCGGTGCCGTGCAGCCATCGGCAGCGCACCCATAAACATGATTGCGGCGCATCCTTAGCCTCCTTGTGGGTAGCTAATGGAAGCCCTCCTTCTCGATGTCGTAGTCCACTCTGTCCTCCGCTTCGAAGAGCCGATGAACGTGAGCTAAACGCGCGCGGGCGTCAAGCCCGACCTGCCCAGTTGGAAATGAACCGCACAGACCGCTGCGCCGACAATGCGTGCGATTGGGCTACCCTTGCGTTTCATGGCCCATAGGTACCCCGCGAGATCATCGGATAGTAAGATCGAGATGAATCAGGCGCGTGGTCCCGCGGCCGTGCTTCACCGAACTCTACTTGCGAACGCGCTTACCAACATTGCTCTGTACATGCGCCGAGACTCGCAAGCTCTACCGTCACCGCGTACGGACTGCAGCCGCCTGACTCGATGATGCGCAGGACAGCCGGGAAGGTCGCGCCCAATGCGATACTGTTTTCCGCTAAGCAGCTTTTCGGCGGGTTAGCGCCGCCAGACACCGTGATAGCGTCGAAGTAGGGCGTCGCTTTGGGCAGTTGACTGGGATCGTCTGCAGTGAACTCGAGCATTACGCTTACCGGCGAATTGGCGCAGTTGTGGTCCTCAGGCGGCGCGGGATCTTCGAGGCTTTTGATCGTTGCGCTGCCAGCGATGTACCGGGATACGCAGGACGAGCTGGAAATGGCCCCACGCATCTCTTCCTCGCCCGCATCGACCTGTTCATCATACTGACTGGCCGAGTCTGGTTGAGCGGCGCCGCCGTCCATGGGAGTCGACACCGATCTCGAATTGTCACAGCCGGCGATCAGCCACACTGCTGCAGCACAAACGTCAACTTTCATTGAGCGGACGAGTTTAGATCCATGGAGTGAGGTGGCGCAGATTGGCACGAGTCCATGCATTGCCTGTTATGGCGCAACAGGCATGCCAACGTCGCGATTGGTCGGTGCGGTGGTCACCGCGTCGCGATTCTGAACCTGCACGCCCGCGGCGACCGAACACGGCTTCATGACGCAGCGTTTGTCTCGCGTCGCGCATCGGTTTGGTCCGCCCCAGCGCTGCTGCGACACAGCGGTCCTGGCCCCAAGCTGATCGTGCCCCACGCATTTTTCTTAGTGCGTGTGCCGCTCACCCCGGAACAAGGGCCGTGTTGCCGACGACGATGCGTCCCCATAGCCGATCACGGAGTTCTTCCCTGGCGCTGCCGCGCTTTGTTCGCGAATACGGGCTGCGCGTCGAGCACGTGACCGGTGGCTCGGTAGACGACGCGCACGTCTATCTGCGCGGTGCCGTGACCGATCACGACAAGGCGAGTCCCCATCAGGTGGCCGTGCGTTCGTTGTCGACGAGTGGTGGTAGCAGCAGCGACGGCGCTTGGACGGGCATGGTAGTTTGAGTTCCCGACAGGGTGACTCGTAATCATAGGGAAAGGGCAGTCGCTATACTTCGTAGGATCAGGTCGGCCGTGTCCGGCCGAGGAGCTCTCCGTGACGGATCGCCTGCCCTGCAATGTACTGGAATGCCAACGCACCATCCTGCCAGAAACCGCGGCTCGCACGGCGGGGCGTTGCATGCCGTGCATGCAGAGTGAGGCAGCCGAGGAACAACGGCGCTACATCGAGGCAAACCGTGTAAACATCGATCGCTTCGCAGGCGTGACCGACCCTGTAGAGTTTATCAAGGTGGCGCGCGAGACTCCCGCGCGCGATCCCCTCAAGCGCTATCTTCCGCCGCCCAAGACACTTGCGGACATGTACCGTGAGCTCAGGCCCGAGGACACTCGGCGCTTGATCGCGCTGACAGCTCGGCTCATCGACGAAGGTCAGGACGAGGCGCGCGATATGGCGTCGACGTTGGCCTGTATGACGCAAGCGGACCTCGAAGAGGTTCAACTCGCGCTCGTTCGCAAGCGGGTCCCGCATCCAGGCGTAGTGTTCCGCGCCGCATCAGAACGCGTGAGCGCAAGCCTCGCCGCGCTGCTCGACGAACCGAACCTTGAGACCCTGCTCGTCTCTCACGTGCTCGAGGCGCTGGCATGGACGCGCCACCCCCTTGCGATCGAACTCTTCATCCGCTGGCGCGACGCGCCCCCCGAATGGGCCGGCCTCCTCTACCTTGAACCCATGCGTGTCCAGATAAGGTAATGTTAAGTCATTCCGCCACCATAGAGATCCTGCCTTGCACGCGTGAGGCACGTGTGATCTCCTGCGCGTGAAAGGCGGAGGAAGTCATGCTCGGTTCCGATGTGCGAAGGGTGTTCG
>JBBSJC010000091.1:0-18610 GCA_038257655.1 Polyangiales bacterium
ACACACTACCACGCAAGGTGGCGCCTCGACCACCGCTCGGTGGCGCAAGGGGTCGGAACGTAGGCGTGGGCACATGTCCGGGCCCGGCGGGGGCTCTCGCGTCAACCCTGCACGCGACATTGGACCCCGGCGTGTTCGTCCCCGCTTGCTCCGAACCGTAGAGAGCCAATTTGGCCGAGTGAGAGCCACGCTGTGTCGCCATCGAAGCGCACCTCGAGTTGCGTGCGACCATCCTCGGCTTGATAGAGAAGGAACCGTTACCGTTAGGTGGTGATTCGCGCGCGACCATGGCTACGGTCCGCGTGCTCTCCACCGCCCCCCTCCCGCGCCCGTCTTATCTCCTGCCGCGTCATCGGCCCACGCAAGTAAGACATCCCCCAACGCGGGTGCAGCAAGCGCGTGCCGTCCTTGGCATGACTATCGCGCACCACAAACCATCTGGGCGCAAGCCGCTTGAGCGTCTGCTCCAAGTCGCGTGCGGAGGTGCCGTCCTGCGCTGGGCAACCCCCGCTCCGAGCGCGATCCGCGCCCGTGCAAGGGAGGGCTTGGCACAATTGCCCTGGCTTCGCGCAGCTCCTCCATGGCTTCGGGTCGAAGCCGAACCTCACGCATCACTTCTTCCGAAGCGCGGCGCGTAGCTCTGTGAGTGCACGATCAAGCGGCACCGACGCGCTCGGGTCTGCGTCCGCACGCTCTGCGCGCAACTCAAGCTCGCATGCCCATGCGGCATCTACCTCAGCCTGATCATCCATGTCGGAATCCTCGACGCTGGCGAGCAACTCGCTTGCGAGCTTGGCGCGCTCGTCTTCGGGGCGAGCCAAAGCAGCCGCACGGATGGATTCGCGTCCCGTGGTTCTTGAGCCTGAATCGTGTGACCGCCGCCTCTGCGCCGCGCGAGCGTCCGAACTCGCGCGTGAAGCGTCCAGAAGACGATGGTTCGCTGCAGCGCGCGCGAAAGACTGTCAGATTCGGCTCACGGTGTTACGGGGAGCGGTGATTGATCGTTGCGAGCCGGTGATTGCGGTGGGCGCGCCGCGCTCGCCGTCAGAAGCAACGGCGTGGAACGAGGACCTTATCGAAGACGATGGCGCTTCTACGAATCCGCGACGGGGAACCGGCCGGTGGCGGCCTTCTTGGACGAGCTATCTGCTATCGATGGCGGCGGAGGTGGTCGCCGCGAAAGATGTCGCAGCCCACGGACTGACGCTGCCCGCCACCAGCTGCGCTCAATGCATATTTGCTATAGCATTGATGCTATGAGAGCGGAGAAAGAACGATGAGCGACCTCGACCGCTACGTATCCGAACGCAATCGGCGGGAGCCCGGCTTTGCGCAGCTTGTGAGCCATGCTGAGCGGCGACTGGCGTTCGCGCGGGTGCTTGCTGCACGGCGTCGTGCGCTCGGCAAATCGCAAACGCAGGTCGCGGCGCTGATGGATACCTCGGCCTCGATCGTCAGTCGGCTCGAGTCTGGCTCGGATGTTAGGGTCTCTACGCTTGAGAAGTACGTGGCCGCGATTGGACTGCAGTTGGAGATGCGGACAACGGAGGTGGGTAAGGTCAGGCGTGTGCCGGGGAAGGTGGCGCGTGCATCCGCTGGTAAGCGTGTGAAGCGAGCGGGCCGATCATAACCTCTCCTCTTATGACTGACCGCGTGACCGTGCTGCGAACTCTTGACTTAGCCAAGGCCGATCTGTACGAGCAACTGCTACGCGACCAAAGGATTTAAGTACCTGCGCGCAGGCCAGAACCCTGCGGTGCTCGGCGCTGGCATGGCAGCATCTGGAGAACGTGCGGGACGATGAGCGCGACACGATCATCATCGGCATGACTTACGGGCCAGACCCAAAGACTGGACGGTTCCAACGTTTCGGCCCGACCAACGGCGCGAGTGGGCTGCGTCTGGCGGGGTGCTCGGACACCTAGATGATTTGTCCTCGCAAACCTCGAACTTCCGAAACGACCCGGGCCGAAGGATGTGCCGCAAGGACAGTGTCCGTTCTATTACTCCGCGGCCGCGACTGGGAGTGCTAGCGCGTCGCGAGCGACATCCAGCGAGTCACTGGCCAGAGTAAGCGTGATGTCATCAGCTTCGAGCTCCACGTTGAGCGCCCTGAGTGTGCTCTTCGCCTTTTTCAGCAAACCTTCCATCTTGTCGCCGCCCTTGCGTACTTCTTCTTGCAGCTCGCGTGCGTGCTTCTCGATCTTCGCCGCCAAGTCGCGCATATTTTCGAGTCGAGCCAGCTCCTTCTGAATGGTGCCTTCGATGCTTGCGAGGGCTTTGATATCACCGGCGTCTCCCGTTCGTTGGCTGCGGGATGCAATCGCTAGGCTCAGCAGAAGCGCCGCGTGCAAATACGCATCCGTTGTCTCGTCGTGCTCGTCCCACACCACGATGATGTCCTTACCGTGGCGTGCGAGGGGACTCATGCCGTGTTGCGCGTGGGCTTTCGAGAGCACGAGAATCGAGACCGCGGCCTGACGGTTCGTGCGTGCGGTGTCGAGCTCTTTGAGTGCCTTCGTTGTGCTGAAGCCGTTTTCGCGTTTGGCTTCGAGCACGATGCGCGTGCCTGGTGCGGAGCTGTCGCCCGTGAGCTCGAGCACCAGGTCACCGACTTTGCAGGCTGCGATGCTCCCCACCTGGGTTGCGGTGACGTCGACAACGACTGGCGCGTTCCGCACGGCGGCTGAGACGAACTGCACCATGGAGTCCTGGAAGTCGAAACCGCCGCGCGTGCTGCGTGCGTCACTGATGCGGCGCTGTTCGATGCGCGAAACGATGTCGCGGATCTCTTGCGTGCCTTTGAGCTGCTTGGCTTCGAACGCGGCGAGGGCGTCTTGCTGAGATTTGGCGCTCTGCTGGATCATGCTCGTGAGGGTCGTTTTCAGTACCGCCAAAGGTGAGCCGCTCACTTCCGGGTTCATCGCTTTGGCCAGCATGTCTTTGGCGGTGCGAGTCTCAGTCATCAACCTGCTCAGCGCCGAGTTTGGGTTGTTGGCGTCGAGCGCGGTGGTGGCCGCTTTCAGAAGCTCATCGCGATCCTCGTTGGCGGTCTCGAGCTCTTCGCGCAGGCTGCGCATGAAGCGGGCGATGGCGCCGTCCTCTGCAAGCGGGTCAAGGGCTCGGGTCAGCTCGGCTTGCTGGGACTCGAGGGCCTCGCCGATACGTTGTTCCAGCACAACCAGGAAGCCCTTACTCTCTGTGGGACTGAGGGCTTTGAGGAGCGGGCTGCTCTCGCCGACTTGGCGGGCAAGTGAGAGAGCCAGCATCCCGCGCTCGGGTGCGAGGTACTTGTCCATGGTCTGGGCGAGTACGCCGTCGTTCCGGAGGAAGTCCTGAAGACGCTCGATGACTTGCCCGTCGCGCGGGTCGAAGTAGCGGGTCAGCACTTGCTTGAGCGTTTGTTCTTGGCGTTCGACGAACGAGCGGCATTGCACATCGAGGCTCTCGCGAAGGTCGCGGCTCACATCGGAGAGGCGTGATTCGTCAGCCTGTCGGTACGCGCCCATCACGGCCCTGAGGCCCACCCGCCAGGCATCGGTAGCAAGAGCCTGCCGTTCATGCTCGGACAGCGGACCGAAGAGCGCGACGGGCTCAGGGCGGGCGTCGACGATGCACACCGTAAGCTCGGTTGTGGCGGCGTTCAGGGTCGTTGTGGCGGCAAGATCGTGTTGGCTGGTCATGGACCCGTCCATTTCATGTGACGTGCCAGCCCGGCGACGGGACGGGAATGCTGTGCTTTCATGTAGTTACGCCACAAGCTCAGAGGGGACCCCTCCCGAAAGAGAGAAGAAAGTTTCCTGTACCAGAAGGACTGTTATCCTCGGGCCCCATGCATCGCGTTCTCCTCGCCTGGCTCGGCAATACGGATCTCGGTGCCGCGCAGGGCGACGTCCGGGCCGGCGATGGGCCAATCGGGCAGGCGCTGCTCGCTCGCGAGTTCGAGCATCTCGTCATCTTGAATGACCAACCCGCAGACGCGAGCGCCGACTATGTGAAGTGGCTCAAGAAGAAGGTCAGCACTGAGGTCCACTTGCGGCCGGCGAAGCTCAGCTCGCCAACCCACTACGGAGAGATCTACAAGGCGGCGACCGAAGCTGTGGCCTGGTCATTGGGCGAGTTCGGAAAGGGCGCCAAGCTTACGTTTCACCTGAGCCCGGGCACGCCAGCGATGGCGTCGATTTGGATCATCGTCGCGAAGACGCGCTTCGAGGCGGACCTCATCGAGTCGTCCTTGAAAGCCGGGGTGCGGACGGCCGAAGTGCCGTTCGAACTTGCGGCGGAACTTATCCCGTCCGTCGTGCGGCGCACTGAGGCGGAGCTCGAGAAGCTGGGTGAAGGCTTTCTGCCCGATGCGCCCGAGTTCTCCGACATCAAACATCGCAGCGATGTGATGAAGCGATTGATCGCAAGGGCTGAGCAAACCGCGCACTACAACGTGCCGGTGCTGATCCAGGGCGAGTCCGGCACGGGTAAGGAGTTGTTGGCGCGCGCGATTCACAAGAGCGGCGCGCGGGCCAAGCACGCGTTCATCGCGGTTAACTGTGGCGCCATCCCGCGTGAGCTCGTGGAGTCAGAGTTCTTTGGACATCGTAAGGGGGCATTCACCGGCGCAGACCGCGACCGCACCGGTCATTTCGAGGCTGCCAGCGGGGGCACCCTTTTTCTCGACGAAATCGGCGAGCTTCCCCTCGATGCTCAGGCGCGGCTGCTTCGAGCCATTCAGGAAAAGAAGATCGTGCGCGTCGGCGACTCGCAGGCTCGGCCTGTTGACGTGCGGATCATCTCCGCCACGAATCGCAGTCTGCTGCACGAAGTAGGGCAGGGCCGCTTTCGCGAAGACCTATTCTTCCGCCTCGCTATTCTCGTGTTGCAGATCCCGGCGCTGCGCGAGCGGCACGGTGACATCGGGCTCATCCTCGATGGCTTCCTCGCGAGGCTGAATGCCGAGGCAGGCAATGGTCGGGTGCAGAAGAAGCTTTCTCCCGCCGCAAGAAATCTTCTGATCAATCATCCATGGCCAGGGAACGTGCGTGAGCTCGAGGGCACGCTCTGGCGCGCGTTCGTTTGGGGCAAAGGCCCGTCGATTGATGCCGACGCCGTGCGTGAGTCGCTGTTCGATGGTTCCCCTGTGCGGAGTGATGGCGTGCTCGCCCGCCCCCTCGGAGACGGCTTCAGCCTAGAGAAGATCATTGCGGAAGTAGCTCGCCATTACGTCGCTCGTGCGCTGCACGAGTCCAACAACAACAAGACCCAGGCAGCCAAGCTGATCGGCTTTTCGAGCTACCAGCGGCTCAAGGGCTGGATCGCGAAATACAGGGTGGAGGCGTGATGGCACAGCGCGTGCTCAACGGGCTGGCATGTTGCCCGCTCTCAAGGATGTTGTCGTGAAGTCGCAGAACTTTGAGTTCTTGCGTAGTAAGCGACCCTTACTCGCTGACCTGGGCGGCTTTGCCGAGACTTACGCTCACTCCGACCCGCAAGGCTCGCTGATCAAGCAGCGAGGCTTCGTTGAAGTAGTCGTCGATGCCATCTACGAAGGTAACGGGCTGCCATGGCCGTACTCGAACAACCTCAACGACCTGCTCAATGAGATGTGTTTTCGCCAGGCCGTACCTGAGGTCATTCAGCAGAAGCTGCACAGCGTGCGCATCGCCGGCAACAGCGCGGTGCATCTCACGAAGCCGATCACCAAAGACATGTCGCTCTCTCGTTTGCGGCAGACCTTCGAGATCGCGCAGTGGTTTCATCTCACGCTAGACCGAGGGCCACGTTCGGACTGTCCTGGCTACAACGCACCGCTGCCCCTGCCGGAACTAGCTAACGGTAAGGCCAAGGAGGCACTCGCAAAACTGGAGGCTGCGGAAGCCAAGTACACCGAGCTACTCAAGCAGGTTGAAGAAGAGCGCAGCCGACGTCACGCGGCTGAGAAGTTCGTGGCGCAAACCGCCGAAGAGCTGGCCGAGCTGAAGCAGCGCGGTCAGGAGGTCGCGAACAGACTCCAGTTCAACGAAGAGCTCACGCGCCGCGAGCTTATTGATGCACGGCTGGTTGAGGCTGGTTGGCGGGTTGGACCCAGGGGCAAGAGCACCGAACAGGTCGGGCAGGAAGTCGCGCTCAGCACCATGCCCACCGCTTCCGGTGAGGGCTACGCGGACTACGTGCTCTACGGCGATGATGGGAAGCCGCTTGCCGTGGTCGAGGCAAAGAAGACCGCCAAGGGTGCGCAGCTGGGAGCCGAGCAGGCACGTGTCTACGCCCTGTGCCTGGAGAAGCAGACCGGGCAACGTCCGATCATTTTCTTCACCAACGGCATCGACATCTTCATGTGGGACGATGCTCAGGGCTATCCGTGGCGCAAAGTGTATGGGTTCTATTCGAAGGACAGCCTCGAGTACACGCTGCACCAGCGCGCCAACAAACAGTTGCTGGTGAATGTCGCGCCCAACCCGAACATCGCCGAGCGCATGTATCAGCTCGAAGCGATTCGGCGCGTGTGTGAGCGCTTCAACGACCGCTTTCGTCGGTCGTTGCTCGTGCTCGCGACCGGTACCGGCAAGACGCGCGTGGCGATCTCGCTGACGGATGTGCTGATGCGCGCGGGCTGGGCAAAGCGTGTGTTGTTCTTGTGCGACCGGCGTGAGCTAAGAAAGCAGGCGTTCAACACGTTCAAGGACTTCTTGCCCAACGAGCCGCGCGTTGTAGTGAGCGCGGGCACGGCCTCAGATCGCGACAAGCGCATTTACGTCGCTACGTACCCGGCGATGATGCAGTGCTTCGAAGAGTTCGACGTGGGCTTCTTCGATCTAATCATCGCGGACGAGTCCCATCGCAGCATCTACAACAAATATCGCGAGCTGTTTCTATACTTCGACGCGCTTCAGGTAGGGCTCACGGCAACGCCGGTAAAGTTCATCGAGCGCAATACTTATAAGTTGTTCGGCTGCGAGGATCAGGACCCCACCGCTGCCTTTAGTTTCGAAGAGGCGATTCAATCGAACCCGCCTTACTTGGTGCCGTTTCGCGTGCGCACTTTTGGGAGCCAGTTTCGGGACGGCGGCATCAAGTACAAGCAGCTATCCGCCGACCAGCAGCAGCAGCTCGACGAGCAAGACTCGGCGGCTGATCTCATCGATTATGACGCGAAAGACATCGATAAGAACGTCTTCAATCGCAGTACGACGCGCGCAGTGTGGCGCACGCTCATGGAAGAAGGCATTCGCGAAGCGACGGGCACGCACGTGGGCAAGACCATCGTGTTTGCGCGCAACCACTACCATGCCGTGCATTTGGCGGAGGTGTTTTACGAATTGTACCCGCAGTACGGTTCAACGTTCTGTCGCGTCATCGATAACAAAGAGAAGCACGCAGAAGATCTGATCGACGCCTTCAAGAGCACCGACCCCGCACAGAAGCTGCCCATCTTCGTCGCCATCTCCGTGGACATGCTCGATACCGGCATCGACGTGCCCGAGCTCGTGAACCTGGTGTTCGTGCGGCCGGTAAAGTCGTACGTGAAGTTCTGGCAAATGATTGGCCGCGGCACGCGTTTGCGTCGCGACTTGTTTGGGCCCGGTCGACCCAAGACGGAGTTCTTGATCTTCGATCACTGCGCGAATTTTTGGTACTTCGACGAGCAATACAACGAGACCGAGCCCTCGGTGCAGAAGTCGCTCTTGCAGCATCTGTTCGAGGCGCGGCTCGAGGTGGCCGAAGCGGCGCTCAAGCAGATGGAAGAGTCGGTGTTTCAGCATGCAGTCGACGTGATCGTGAGTGACGTACGCGCGCTCAAGGACGTGGGCAGCATCGACGTGCGCGACCGATTCGTTGCACTGGAGCGGCTCAGCGAGCGTGACCGCGTGGCCGACTTTGCAGCCGTGACCAAGGCCGACCTGCTCTCCATCGCTGCGCCGCTCATGCACTGGCGGGTGATTCGCGGAGACGAGGATGCCTATCGGTTCGATCTGCTCGTAACTCGTGGCGAGGCGGAGCTGTTGCGCAGTGGCGTGACTGGCGGGCGCTTTCCCGACTATCGCGCGCGCATCGAGGAGCAGGTCGAGCTACTGATGAAGAACCAGAACCCCGTGAAGGCCAAGGCCGCCACTATTCAGCTGGTGCGCAGCAAGGAGTTTTGGGCAGCGGTGACCGTGCCGATGCTGGAAAATGTGAGGCTCGAACTGCGCGGCGTCATGAAGTACCAGCAACAAGTGGCGACGACCCGCGTGGTGCCCCAGGAGCTCGACGTCGACGATGCCGCGTTCTGGAGCAAAGACTACGCGCCCAAGCTCGAAGGCCTGGAGCTGGTGGAGTACAAGGCGCGCGTGAATCGCGTGATCAACGAGCACTTTGGCGCACATCCGACGCTGCAACGCATTCGCAACGGCAAGCTGGTGCGTGATGAGGAGCTCGAAGAGCTGGCACTCCTGGTGTTGCAGGTGGACGACAAGGCCAACGTGAAACATCTGCTGGGATATCAGCCCGACACGCGCCGTTCGCTGCTTGCGGTGTTTCGCGGTTTGGTCGGGCTTGACCCGGCGGCTGTCGATGCGGCGTTTGTTGCGTTCGTGCACAAGCATCCAGCGCTATCATCGCAGCAGTTGCGCTTTCTGCAGATGCTCAAGAATGCCATCGCCGATCAGGGCGGCATCGAGATCGAGCGCCTGTACGAGCCACCCTTTACGAACCTCCACTCGGACGGTTTGGACGGCATCTTTTCCCGCGACGAAGAAGTCACGGACCTGCTCCACATCCTGGCGACCTTTGAGCCCAAGGTCGCGCCCCCGAGTCACCCACCCCCCGCGAGTGAACGAGCTTCATGAGTACCCTGACCACGCAGCAAAAGAGCGACATCGACCGTCTGTGGACTGAGTTTTGGACGGGAGGCATTACCAACCCTCTTACCGTCATCGAGCAGATCTCGTTCTTGATGTTCGCGCGCCTGCTCGACGTGACCGAGACGCGCAACGAGAAGAAGGCCGAGCGCACCAAGGAGCCTGCGAAGCTCATGTTCGGGCCCAAGCAGCAGCACCTGCGCTGGTCGCACTTCAAGCACCTGTCGGCCGACCAGATGTTGAAGGTGGTGCGCGACGAGCTGTTTCCGCATTTTCGCGACTTCGGCGAGGGCACCACGCTTGGCAAGTACATGCAGGACGCGCAGCTCATGATTCAGCGGCCGAGCTTGCTCGTGTCTGCCGTGAACATGATCGATGCGCTGCCGATCATCGAGGGCGACGCCAAGGGCGACCTCTACGAATACTTGCTTAGTAAGCTCACCACGGCCGGCATCAACGGCCAGTTTCGCACCCCGCGTCACATCATTCGCTTCATGGCCGAGTTGGTAGACCCGAAGCCCAGCGACGTGATCGGTGACCCCGCCTGCGGCACGGCGGGCTTTCTCGTGGGCGTGATGCAGTACCTGGTCGAGACGCACACCTCGCCCAAGGGCATCCACAAGGGCGAGAACGGCGAGACGATCTACGAATGTGATAAGCTCGTGCCTTACCGCAAGCACATTCAGAGCGACATGTTCCACGGCTTCGAGTTCGACTCGACCATGCTGCGCATCGCGGCGATGAACCTGATGTTGCACGGCGTGGATAACCCCGACATCCATTACCAGGACTCGCTGTCGAGCAGCTTTAGCGAGCGCTTTCCCAAGCAGGCCGAGGGCGCCTTCGATGTGATCCTCGCCAACCCACCTTTCAAGGGCAGCCTCGACGAAGGCGACGTACACCCGAGTCTTACTAGTAAGGTTAAGACTAAGAAGACCGAGTTACTCTTTTTGGCGCTGATCCTGCGCATGCTCAAGAAGGGCGGCCGCAGCGCCACCATCGTACCTGACGGTGTGCTGTTCGGCTCCAGCAAGGCCCACGTGGCGCTGCGCAAGATCCTGGTCGAAGAGAACCAGCTCGAAGCCGTGTTCTCGCTGCCGTCGGGCGTGTTCAAACCTTACGCGGGTGTGTCGACCGCGATTGTCGTCTTCACCAAGGGCGGCAAGACGGACCACGTGTTCTTCTACGACGTACAGGCCGACGGCTTCTCGCTCGACGACAAGCGCGACCCGGCGAGCGCGGAGCTGGGGCCGTTTGGGCCCACGAAGAGTAACGACCTCTACGATGCGATCGAGCGCTGGCGCGGCAAGAGCGCCAAGAAGGACACGGACCGCACGGCTAGGCACTTTATGGTGCCGGTGGCCGACATCGAGGCGAAGGGCTTCGACCTGTCGATCAATCGCTACAAGGAGGCGACCCACGCGGAGGTGAGCTTCGAGTCGCCCAAGGTGATCATCGCCAAGCTGCGCAAGCTCGAGGCTGAGATCGCAAAGGACCTGGGCGAACTGGAGGCGATGCTGTGAGTGCGAAGCGCGATGAGAAGCCGGCCGTGCTGACTGCGCCCCCGCCAGGTTATGCGGAGTGGATGGCCGAGCTTAAGGGCCGGATTCACCAGGCCCAGCAGCGTGCCACCCGTGCAGTCAACCGTGAGCTCGTGCTGTTGTACTGGCAGCTAGGTTGCGACATCTTGAAGCGACAGTCCGAGCAGGGCTGGGGGGCCAAGGTCATCGACCGGATTGCGAGCGATCTAAAAGCGGCTTTTCCCGAGGCCAAAGGCTTTTCGCCTCGAAATCTCAAGTATATGCGCGCCTTTGCCGAGGCCTGGCCCGAGGCTGAGTTTGTGCAAGGGGGGCTTGCACAATTGCCCTGGTATCACCACCTCGCCCTGCTCGACAAGCTCGACAGCGAGGAGGCCCGGCGCTGGTACGCTGCCAAGGCCATCGAGCATAACTGGTCACGCAATGTGCTCGTGATGCAGATCGAAACGCGGGCGCAAGAGCGAAGCGGTGCTGCAGTCACCAACTTCGACGCACGGTTGCCCAAGCCGCAATCCGACCTAGCGCGCGAGAGCCTGAAGGATCCTTACCGTTTCGATTTTCTGGGTCTGACTGAAGAGGCTCAGGAGCGAGCGATCGAGACCGCGCTCGTGCACCATGTGACCCAGTTCTTACTCGAGCTGGGCGCGGGCTTCGCGTTCGTGGGGCGCCAGGTGTTGCTTACCGTCGCGGGCGATGAGTTCTTCATCGACCTGCTCTTCTATCACTTGAAGCTGCGTTGTTATGTCGTGATCGAGATCAAAGCGGAAAAGTTCAAGCCCGAACACACCGGCCAGCTCGGCTTCTACCTTACTGCCATCGACGCGCAGGTGAAAGCGCCAGAAGACGCCCCGACGATTGGGCTCTTACTTTGCAAGAGTAAGAACAAGGTCGTCGCGGAGTATGCGCTGCGAAACATGAACGGGCCGATGGGGGTTGCTGAGTATCAGCTCGTTGAAGCGCTACCGAAGGATTTGGAGACGAGCTTGCCGAGTATTGAGCAGATCGAGCGCGAGCTGGGCGAGGTGGAGTGATGAGGGCGGTGGGAGCGATGGGCGAGACGGATGTCCGCGAAGCACGAGTCCGACGCCTCGTGACGAATCTGACGGTTCATGTGGAGACGATCACATGAGCGCGCGCGGTGAGTGGCCAGTTCACCCTTTGGCGGCGCTTGTCGCTGACGGGGACAAGATCAACTACGGGGTCGTGCAACCGGGGCCCGAGGTGGCCGATGGCGTTAGGCTGGTGAGGGTCGCCGACCTCGGTGATGGGCACATCAGCACGGGGGCGATGAAGCGCATCGGTCACACGATTGAGGCGCAGTACGCGCGGTCACGCCTCCTCGGAGACGAAGTGCTGGTCGCCTGTGTCGGATCCATCGGGGAGGTTGCCCTGGCCCACCCGGAGCTGAAAGGAGCCAACATTGCCCGGGCGGTCAGTCGAGTTCGATGCGGGCCTCGACTTGATCGACGATTTCTCGCGTGGTTCCTACGAAGCAAAGCCGCGCAGGACTACTTTCTGGCCGAGGCTCGCACGGTCGCGCAACCTACGCTCAACATTCGACAACTCGAACTCCTTCCAGTTCCGCTCCCCCCGCTCCCCGAGCAGCGTCGCATCGCCGACATCCTCGACAAGGCCGACGCGATTCGGCGCAAGCGTAAGGAGGCCATCGCGCTGACCGAGGAGCTCTTGCGCTCGGCGTTCTTGGAGATGTTCGGGGACCCGGTGACGAATCCGAAGGGATGGCCGGTCGCGACCATCGGTGAGCTATGCCAGCGTGGTGCGAGTCTCGTGGACGGCCCGTTCGGCTCGTCGCTGAAACCAGAGCACTACACCACCACTGGCGTCCGAGTCGTACGCAACTGGAACATCTACGATGACCGGTTCGACGAATCCGCATTCAAGTTTGTGGAGCCTGAGAAGTTCGAAGAGATTCGACGCAGCGAGGTGCGTGCCGGTGATCTCCTACTCACGACCAAGGGGACGGTCGGTGACACATGTCTCATGCCTGATCTGCCAGGGACGTCGGTGCTGTCCGCAAGCGGCACCGTGCGGCTTCGACTGCCTCCTGACGACGCTCTTCTCGGGCCGGTCGCGGTTTGGCAAATGATCTCACCGATGTTCAAGCGCTACCTTCACTCGTTCGAGGCGGGCAGCGCGCAACAGTACCTGAACCTGTCAGCGATCAAGAAGATGAGATTGATACTGCCGCCCAAGGGAGCCCAACAAGCCTTCGTCGCCCTCCGCGCTGGGGTTCAGGCTGTCCGTGCGCGACAGACTGAGGGCGTTGCCACCGCCGAGGCCCTCTTCGACGCGCTCGTGCATCGAGCATTCCGCGGCGAACTCGGCTCAGGCACCACCAAGAACGCGCAGATGGGCCTGTTTCAGGAGTGATGGATAGCGTGTTGGCCGACGCGATAGAGCTCCTCGACCGTCAGGTCGCCTTTCTGCTCAAGCAGCAAGGGCCAGACTTCTTCATGCATCTGCCCGCGTTCATCGAGGCACTGGGCAGCGACCCGCGGCTCGAGGCCGTGCTTGAGGACCTCTACGGCGCCGTCAATGAGCGCCTTGTAGATGTGAATTCGCGACGTGCGACAGTCATGGAGTCGCTGCTCAAGCTCCGGCTGGAGCTCGTGACGACCTTGCCCGAGGTTGACGACGGTCACTTTCCGCGGACGAGCCCTGGCGACGCTGGGTGGTCGGATTACCAATGGTCGCTCGCTCGTTTCGACGAGCTCGCTACCGATTCGCGCGCGCGATGGCCGAACAACAGACGGTTCGACACAGAGCGAGACCCCCTCGACACGATGCTCGGGCTCCTCAACAACAAGGTCAATAATCTTGACCACAAATGCGAGCTGCCTATGGCGACGCCGCTGCGCCTGGCAATCGGCAATGTGCGGCGACAGTTCGAGTACGTACGACGTGACTATGATCTCGCCACCATGACGAGTGGCCCGGTCGCTTGTCTGCGGCTGCAGGCACTCGCGCGAGAACTTAATCCGGACCCGATGGTCCTCCATGAACCGATGAGCGTGTCCGATCTGTTTCGGAGCGCTCTCGGCGAGCTCTACGGGGTGGGTGGCATCGTACGGGAGTACCTCTTCCAAAAGCGCTCGCACTCCAACAACGATGAAGCTGTCGCCAAGATCGCGTCCGGGGTTCGGCACGACGTAGAGTGTTTCCACGAGGAAGCGCGCCGGCGCCTGGGATTGCGGCGCTCGCTGCGCGGGATTGTGGATCGTTACGCTGCCCGCGCGATGTGGCACGACGCAGCTCGATTGCGCGAGCTCGCGGATGGAAAGAGTAAGGTGACTAGGAAAGCGGCCCCCATCGCCAAGAAGCAAGGCAAAGCCGAGGAACTGCTGACCGCCGATTTTGCGCGCTATCTGCATGATCAGGGCTTGAGCCCCCTTACCAATCCGATGACAGGTGGATTGCGGCCGGATGTGCTCGCGCCCATGCCTCGCTGGACGTTCTACGCGGAAGCGAAACAGTACAAGGACGTCAAGGCTCGCGCGTACCTCGTCAAGGGCGTGCACCAGGTCTGGGACACGTTGGGTCGCTTGCGGGGAACGCCGTACGAGGTGCGCGAGGCGTTCTACGTGGTGTTTCGACGCGGCGGGCCGCGGTTCGTGATGCCGGATGTGCTGCGGGCGGAGGGCGCGACGGTCTATCCGGTGTTGATTGATATCGCCGAGGGTAAGGTTAGTGGGCAACGGCAGAAGCTGCGGCCGGTGATGATTGGGGAGGGGGAGCTGGTGCCGAGGCCTGGAGCGCCGCGGGCGCAGAAGACCAAAGCGCGCGTCGCTCGGGGTACGCGGAGGGCATCATGACGCCGGAAGATCTGCAGGCGCTTGTGGCGCTCGGGCGCGAGCAGCGCCACGTCGAGTTCAAGTCTGCGGGCAGTCTCGAGGACAAGAACCTCCGTGCCAAGGTGTTCCGCGCGATCATGGCCATGGCAAACCTGCGCGACGGGGGCACCGTCGTGGTTGGCGTGACCGAGGGAGCAGACGGTCTAGAACCCACGGGCCTGCCGCCTGACCTGCTCGAGACTTGGGACGCCTCAACTCTCGCGGATCGACTTCGAAAATATGCGGACCCCCAGCCCGAGTTCGTACTGGAACACGTGGAGTGGGACGGACGTTGGTTCGTTGCGTTGAGCGTAAGGCAGTTCAGTGTGACTCCCGTTCTGTGCAGCGCGGACTACAACGAAGTCGACGGGAGTGGGAAGCCGCGGCCTCTGCTGCGTGCTGGCGCTTGTTACGTCCGCACCCAGGGCAGTAAGCCCGAGTCACGTGAGGTGCCGACGCATGCTGATATGCGTGAGCTCATCGACCTGGCTGTAGCCAAAGGCGTTCGACGGTTCGTGGAGACCGCGAGTGATGCGGGCCTGCGCATTCGCTCTCCGGGCCCGACTCCTCAGGAGATCAACGCCAAGCGCGTGCGGACCTTCTTCAACGAGACCGCAAGCGACTTGCACCTTCGTGGATTCTGGCGCGTGGAAATCTATCCAGCAGAGGACGTGGTTCCGGCGAAGCGCTCCCACGAATTGATCGCTCTCATGGAGCAGTGCCGTGTAGACGCGCGGGGCACCTCGTACCCGTCGTACGAGGCGTTGGATCGTGAGCATCGCAAGCTCGCCGATGATTGGTTGTCGGTCGAGTATCTCGAACCCTTCAACAAGGAGTCGTGGCGACTTTGGCGCAATGGGGCCTTTGCGCATGAGCGAGCGCTGTGGGTCGACTGGGCAGACGAGAATTTCGGGAAGCTCGATCCGGAATGGACGCCTCTCACGCAATTGAAGGTCGAGGAGACGGTGTACTTCGTGACCGAGGTGTTCGAGTTCGCCGCGCGCCTTTGCCAGACCTCGCTGGGGTGCCCACGAACCGTCGTCCGCGTTGAGCTTCCGCGCTTGCACCAACGCCGTCTAGTCATGGAGCCGGGACGCCTCCGGAGACGGTACACGTCGATGTCGGATTCGTGGCGATCTCCTGAGCAGGCCTGGGACCGCGAAGAGCTGATCGATCGCAGGCGCGACCTTGCTATCGAGACCGTGCAAGACTTGCTGCTCTGCTTCGATTGGAAGCCATCAATCGAGGTGCTGCGCTCGATCCAAGAACAGATTCGTGAGTTTCGAACCGCTTAGCTGAGGCGCGACGGCAGAGCAGATCAAAGCGCGAACGGTTCTGACGCCAGGTCGCGCCCGCGCAAATGGCGACTCCGAACCCGCCCTTCCTTGCATGCGCGGACTCGGCCCGAGGCTTCAGCAAACTCGGGTCCAAATCGATCGACTGTTTGGTTCGAACACTGTTGATGAGCGCGGCGACAACTGCCATCGCGACATCGCGCACGTTCGCGCCTATCGGCCATTACCTCACAGGGCTCGCATATGGTGTCCGTGCGTGCGTGTGACTCCACTTGCGCCAAACGTCTACATATCCAAATGAATCAGGCGTTCCTTACTATGAGCTCACAGACGCGGGTGCCGATGTGGTGGGTGGGTACGGCGCACCGGATGCCGATCGGCGTGAGGGGAGCGTATGCAAACATTAACTACGCAGGGTGTGCTCGGCCCGTGGTCGAAGGTCCACCTCCGGGGACGACGTTGTAAGCTTGATGTCGGACCTCAATCCGCGGCCATCGCGGCGCGAAAGCGCGTCGGCACGCCCGTGGCGGTCGGCCTTAGCGCGGGCAGGGCCAAGTTTATCCAGGCGATGGCCCGCGTTCATGAACGCGACGAAGGGCAAGTCTGGAGTATCTTGAGGCACGACCTGCTGACGGAGAGGCCTTGACGATGGCAGGCCCTAGCCGACTCCCAGCGGCGGTACTAAATCATCTTGCGCCCGGTGCAGGACCCTGGCGCAAGTTCCCTCTAGAGGGCGCGCCTGCCGACCTACGACCTGTGCTCCCGGCATTGCCTCAAGCACTCCTGGAACAGGCATGGAAGAATGCTCGCCCGGATTTGAAACGGTACGTCAAGCGCGAGCTTGAAATGGTTGAGCAGCGAGCGCGGCAAAGGGGACGTCCGGTCACTGGGTTTCGGCCGGGCGCATGGCCGGATGCAAAAGTCACCGAAATGATCCGAGTTCTTCTCGGCCGCGGCAATCCGTCGGTCACGGCAGGCCTAGCGGTGATGCTTCTAGAGCTTGACCGCGAACTCGAGGACTACCTTGCTGCCGCGCTAGCTGGAGAACCCGACCATGAGCCCGAGCTGCTGTGCCGCAACGTTGAATCACGTTATGAATGTAAACCCCACGCCGCACTCGTCGCACGCATCGCGTGGGCTTTTCGAACTTACGGCAGGAGCGAGCCGATGAAGCCAGACAATGGGCAAGCAGTGCTTCCTGGGCCAGCGCCGGCGCAAAAGAAGCCTGATGTTCTTGCCGCGGAGTTGACGAGTGCGCATGCCGACTTGGTCTTCGCCATAGGGCGAGTGCGAGAGCTCGTGGGCGATCTAGATCGCGCACGCCCCGTCGCCCGGGAAGAGGCGGCCACATGTCTCGAGAGTGCGCTCCAAGCCGCCACCCTCCTGCGCAGCCGCCTCGCCGAAGCGGCCCTTAGATCCCCTGAAGTGGCGGGCCGATCGTCCGAGACCGCCAATGAGCTCGCGAACGTTGTTTCCGATGCATCGGCGGCGCTGCGCGCGATGGCACTGCCATCAGGGCGCGATCAGCTCCAGCGCCTTGCGAGCGAGCTTCTGAAAGGGCGGATCGTTACCAAGAACCCAGTTCGCCGTGCATCCCTGGAGAAGGCGCGCTCTGCCGCCGCCCGGGAAGCAACCGACGGGCTGACGAAGACTGATAGTGAACTGCTCGGATTCCCGGGTTCGGAAGACAACACTTCATGGCTTGCGTGGTTCTGGTCGGTTGCAGCTGCAGATGCCGATCGGGCTCTCAACATCTCTTCGGTTCTCGAGACAAACTGGCCGTCCATCTACCGATACATCAGCAGCGTAGACGACGATGATTGGAGCGATGAAAACGACCTCTCGCAACCTGTGCCTTCAATGGCCATCTCCGAGTCCATGCTCGGCATTGTCGCGTCAAACGCGAACGCTGCTGGGGAGGCGGAGCCGGCAGGTCCTGTCCTAGGCGTCGATGAAGACCAGGGCGCCGGCTGCCCGGACCCCGAGTCGGCAGCACCGGCTGATGGAGGCGCGCGTTCCTTCGACGCTCGCGCCGTCGTGGATCCGGAGCCCTCGTTGGCGAGCGCCTCGGAAACCAAAGGATGCAGTGACGTTATCGGCTCTGCGTTGGTGCCGGACATGGCTGGCACAGGACATAGCCCCCTTCCGGATTCAAGTGGTCCAGCAAGACGAGAGGCCCAAACAACCATCCAAGGAGGTGACGATGGGGCAAACACCATCCTCGATAAGTCGGGCGCCACTGTGGAAGGCTCAACCGGCAAGGCCGACGGATCGACCACGCTGAACGCTGCGATGCACCATGTGGTAGTCAGCGGTCTGCAACCCGCTGGAAAAACGCCTACGCCTTCGCTCGTCAGCGTTGAACTGAACGTACCCGACTTCGAGACATTCAGGAAAACGCACTGGGTCGATAGGGAAGGTAAGGTAGTTCCTGCACCTTGGACACACGCAGGATTTCTCAAGGAGGCCGGAGCACGCCTCATAGAAAGCCTCCAGACAGACAACTGGGCCCGCGCGATACTGTTCGTGAGCGCCCTCGACCGACTTGGCTCGCAGGACGCTCCGGCGCTCGACGATATCGAGCGTGCGTTCAATCTCCGGGCGGGGCGTCAGTCTCCACCCAGCGAAGAGCAGGAGGAACTCGTTGCAAGGGCACGCCTCCTGCTGTCGGAGGAGACATTCTCTGAAGATGCTCGCCATCGGCTTTTCGTGACGCTCACTCTCCTGGCTCCCGGAGCGCTGAATCTCCTGACCGACGAGGAGACGAATCAGTTGACTACCTTCGTGGGATTTTCCTCCCGGCTGAGGACCTTCCTGCAGGAATGGGCCCTCGTTGCGCGCCGGTTTCCCGATCCCTTTACTGCACTCGCTCGCCAGCTGCAGGCGGAAGGTCCGGGTCCTGTCGACGACGTGCGGCAAGGCGAAGAGGATGCGCGTCGAGCATTAGAGCTACGCCCATGCGTGTCCAGATAAGGTAATGTTAAGTCATTCCGCCACCATAGAGATCCTGCCTTGCACGCGTGAGGCACGTGTGATCTCCTGCGCGTGAAAGGCGGAGGAAGTCATGCTCGGTTCCGATGTGCGAAGGGTGTTCG